>CALRYE020000176.1:0-13484 GCA_943372275.1 Janthinobacterium lividum | reverse complement strand
GCGCGGGGATGACGGTGTTTCGGCTAACGATTGCGGTTCGCGGTTCGCGGTTCGCAGTTTGCGGTTTGCGGTTTGCGGGTTGCGGGTTGCAGTTTGCGGGTTGCGGGTTGCGGTTGGCAGCGACTACTCCGCGTCACCCACCTTCTGCGCCGCCTCCTGCTGGCGCTTGACCATCGCAAGAACGGTGTTCCGGATCGTCTTGAGCACCGCATCGGCCTTGAACGGCTTGACGATGAAGCCATTGACCCCGCGCGCGATGGCCGCCTGCAGCGTGGCCGCATCGATCGCGCCCGACACCATAAAAATCAGCGTCTTGGGAAACTGCGCGCGGATCTGTTCGACGATACCGAACGCATCCTCGATCTGCTCGAGCGCCACGCACATCAGCTGCGGATGATGCTTCTGCAGCAGCGCGAAACCCTGCGGCGCCGTGTGGGTCTGCCCGACCACGTTGTAGCCGCCGTCCGTGAGCACCGTATTGAGCAGATCGCGCGACAACGCACTCGCATCCACAATCACCGCCTTGAGCATCTTGTCTCCCTTGTCGTTCTAAACGTTCGGATCCGCCTAGTCACTGGGCTTGTCACTGATAAGCCAGCATCTTCCACGTCACGCCCAGGCGCACGTCGGTCTTCAAGCGTACCAGCTCGCGCGACATGTACAGAATGTCCCGCTCGGCGCGCAGACGCTCGCCGATCGGTGTTTTCAGTATCCCGGCGCCGGCCATCACCGCATCCAGGTCGCCATACGCGTTGAGCAACTTGGCGGCCGTCTTCATGCCGACCTTGGACACGCCCGGCACGCCGTCGGTCACGTCGCCCATCAGCGCCAGCAGGTCGACCAGCAACTCGGGCGGCACGCCGAAGCGCGCCCGCACCCAGGCGTCGTCATGCCACTCGCCCTTGAAATGATCCCACACCAGCGCGCCGTGGGCAATCAGCCCGTGCAGGTCCTTGTCGGTGGTGGCGATGATGGCTTCGCCGCGGCCTTCGGCCAGCCAGCGCAGCACGCCCGTGCCGATCACGTCGTCCGCCTCCACGTCCGGCAGCATCAGCACGCGCAAACCTGCCTGCTCGAGGCGCGCATGAAACCCGGGCAGCGCGTCGCGCAGGCATTGCGGCATGGGCGCGCGCTGTTCGCGATAGCGGGGATACAAGGCATGGCGCCAGGTCGGGCCGCCGAAATCGAACGCCGCCAGCACGTGGGTCGGCTCATGCGCGGCGATCAGGTTGCGAAACGACGACAAGGCGTGGCGCAGGGCGATATCGGCCTTCTCGGGCGAATCCGGTTCCGGGCTGGCCTCGTAGACGCGCCGGACGATGTTCAAGCCATCGATGGCCAGCAGCTTGTTCACATTCTCACTCACTGCAAACGCCCTACTTCATCAGCGCGTACGGTCCGCCCCGTTCCAGCGCGCGTTTGTACGCGGGGCGCGCGTGGATGCGCTTTAAAAAGCCGGCCAGGTTGGGGTACTTGGCGTCCAGCCCGCCGCGCGCGGAGGCCGCCTCCAGTACGAAGCTGATCTGGATATCGGCGCCGGAAAACTCGCTGCCGGCGAACCAGTCCTTGCCGGCCAGTTCGCTCTCCAGATAGTTCAGGTGGGCGCTAATCTGCGGCAGGATGTAGCTGGACTTGACCTTTTTGGCGATTCCCTTGGCCACCGGCTTGACGAAGAACGGCATGGGGCTGGTCTCGACGCGGTCGAACACCAGCTTCATGAGCAGCGGCGTCATGGCCGAGCCTTCGGCGTAATGCATAAAGTAGGTGTAGCGCAGCTTGGCGGGCGAGCCGGGCGCCGGGATCAGCTGGCCGTTGCCGTAGCGTTCGATCAGGTACTCGATGATGGCGCCCGACTCGGCCACCACGTTGGCGCCGTCGGCGATGACGGGCGACTTGCCCAGCGGGTGAATGGCGCGCAGCTCGGGCGGGGCCAGCATGGTCTTGGCGTCGCGCTGATACGACTTGATCTCGTATTCCTGACCCAGTTCCTCGAGCAGCCACAGGATGCGTTGCGAACGCGAGTTGTTCAGATGGTGGACCACGATCATAGTCTGCTTTCGATGCTGGAAAATCGGCTAAGCTTAGCACTGTTGCCCGCTATCTGCCACGGAGAAGACCCATGAGACCTATGAGAGCCATCGCGCCGCGCCACTTCACCTTCCTGATCGCGGTCATCGTGCTCATGCTCTCGCTGTCGCTGGCCTTGCTGGGCCAGGGGCCGGGCTGGTGGCTGGTGGCGCTGTCGGGCGCGCTGGTGCTGATCGGGACCACCGACCTGCTGCAAAAGCGCCGCGCGCTGCGCCGCAACTACCCGATCCTGGCGCACTTCCGCTACTTTTTCGAATCGATCCGCCCCGAGATCCGCCAGTATTTTCTGGAGGACGACACCGACGCCAAGCCGTTCTCGCGCAACCAGCGCAGCATCGTCTACCAGCGCGCCAAGCAGGAGACCGACAAGCGCCCGTTCGGCACCCAGCTCGATCTGTACGAGGCCGGCTACGAATGGATCAACCACTCGGTGGCCCCAAGCACGATCGCCGACGCCGACTTTCGCATCGCGATCGGCAACCACCCCGACTGCCCGCGCGCGAAACCCTACCAGGCCAGCGTGTTTAACATCTCGGCGATGAGCTTCGGGTCGCTGTCGGCCAACGCCATCCTGGCCCTGAACGGCGGCGCCAAGCTGGGCGGCTTCATGCACGACACGGGCGAAGGCTCGATCAGCCGCTACCACCGCCAGCACGGCGGCGACCTGGTCTGGGAGATCGGCTCGGGCTACTTCGGCTGCCGCAACGACGACGGCAGCTTTTCGGAAGCGAACTTCGTGGCCAACGCCACGGCCGATCAGGTCAAGATGATCGAGCTGAAGCTGTCGCAAGGCGCCAAGCCGGGCCAGGGCGGCATTCTGCCGGGGGCCAAGGTCACCATCGAGATCGCCCGCGCGCGCGGGGTGGCGCCGGGGCGCGACTGCCTCTCGCCCGCGGCCCATTCGGCCTTCAAGACCCCGATCGAGATGCTGCAGTTTATCGAGCGCCTGCGCACGCTCTCGGGCGGCAAACCGACCGGCATCAAGCTGGCCATCGGCCATCCGTGGGAGTTCTTCGGCATGGTCAAGGCCATGCTGGAGACCGGCATCGTGCCCGACTTTATCGTGGTCGACGGCGGCGAAGGCGGCACCGGGGCGGCCCCCGTCGAGTTCTCAGACCATGTGGGCACGCCGCTGCAGGAAGCCCTGCTGCTGGTGCATAACACGCTGGTGGGCGCCAACCTGCGCGACAAGATCCGCATCGGCGCGTCCGGCAAGATCATCACCGCGTTCGACATCGCCCGCACCATCGCGCTGGGGGCCGACTGGTGCAATTCGGCGCGCGGCTTCATGTTCGCGCTGGGCTGCGTGCAGTCGCAGAGCTGCCACACCGACCGCTGCCCCACCGGCGTGGCCACGCAGGACGAGCAGCGCCAGCAAGCGCTGGACGTGCCGGACAAGGTGGCGCGGGTAGCCAACTTCCATCACAACACGGTCAAGGCGCTGTCGCAGCTGATCGCCGCGGCCGGGCTGACGCACCCGTCGCAGCTCAAACCCCACCACATCGTGCGGCGCGTCTCGCCCAACCAGGTCAAGCTGGCCTCGGCGCTGCTGCCTTATCTGAGCCCGGGCCAGCTGCTCGACCCCACGCAGCTGCAGCGCCTGCCGCCCGTGTTCGGCCTGTACTGGCCGGTGGCCCAGGCGGCCTCGTTCCATCCGCTCGACAATGCCGCCAATCTGCCGTAGCGTCAAACGCCCGGATGCCAGAACGGTCCGATCCGCATAGATGCATTGCCCGAGGAATCGACCCAGGAGTGTATTATTTTTTACACAATCTAGCCTCGCATAAAGATTGCCATAAAATTCATTGATTATTCGTTTGCGCGCCGCTAGAGTAAAAGCAGCCTCCATGCATAGCCTATGGATGGTGCGAACTTACTTAACCTGAGGGTATCGAATGGCAATGCAGCACGGGAATGCCCCGGTCTTGAAATGTAGCGTCATCAGTGTGTTGCAGGCCCTGGGCCTGCTGGCCACCCTGGCCACCCTGGCCACCCCGGCCACGGCGCAAGTGGCGGAGCCGATGCAGAAAGTGGAAATCACCGGCTCCTCGATCAAGCGGCTGAACGCCGAAACGGCGTTGCCCGTGCAATTGATCACCCGCGCGGACATCGAGAAAAGCGGTGCGACCACAGCGGCCGAATTGCTGTCGAAAGTTTCGGCCAACGCCGCCGCCCTGACCGATGGCGCCAGCTTCAGCGATATCGCCGGGCAGCGCGGCTTCAATGGCGCGAACCTGCGCGGCATTGGCGTGTCGTCGACCCTGGTGCTGCTCAACGGCCGGCGCCTGGCCAACTTTGCTTCGCCGGGCGGCAACGCCGGCGTCGACCTGAACGCGATTCCGTCGGCGGCCATCGAGCGGGTCGAGGTGCTCAAGGATGGCGCCTCGGCCATCTACGGTACCGATGCGATCGGTGGCGTGATCAACTTCATCACGCGGCGCAATTACGAAGGCGCCGACGTGTCCGCCTACTACGCCGACACCCAGCACGGCGGCGCGCGCAAGGCGATGGCCACCGTGTCGGGCGGCACCGGCAACCTGGCGACCGACCGCTACAACGTCATGGCCGTGTTCGACTACCAGGACACCACCAGCCTGCGCTCCTCGCAGCGCAGCTGGATCGGCTCGGCCTACCAGCCCGACATCAACCTCGATTCGGGCAGCTCGAATACGTTCCCCGCCAACTTCCGGCGCACCCGCGCCAACGGCACCAGCGCCACCGGCGCGCGCATCAACCCCAGCGCCCCGGCCTGCAATCCGCCGGCGACCGTGTATGCCCCGGACAGCTTCGTCGGACCGACCGCGTGCATGTACGATTACATGCAGGACACCGAACTGTTCCCGGACTCGCGCCGCATCTCCCTGCTCACGCGCGGCCAGTTTGCGCTCGACCAGGACACCACCCTGTATGGCGAATTCCTGATCAATGAAACCTCGACCACCTACCGCATCAGCGCGCTGACGGTATCGGGCTCGATTTATCCGCTGAACGGCCAGTATTATCCGCACGCGGCGGTGCCTACCAACAAAACGCCGCTCAACGTCAACATGCGCCTGACCGAAGGCGGCCCGCGCACCAACGAGATCGACGCCACCGCCACGCGTCTGGTCGTCGGCGGCAAGGGCGCCGCACTCGGCTGGGATTACGACATGGCGCTGAATCACAGCGTCAACAAGGTCGACGACGCCTACATCGACGGCTACGTCAAGACCACGCTGTTCAACGACGCCTTCGCCAGCGGCAAGATCAACCCGTTCGGCCCATCCGGTGCGGAAGGCCTGGCCCTGCTGGCCGCGGCCAAGGTTAACGATGTGGCGCGCCGTTCGCGCGGCACCACCGAGTCCTTCGACATCAAGGCCACGCGCGACCTGTTCCAGATGGCAGGCGGCAACGCTGCGGTGGCGCTGGGCATGGAATACCGCCGCGAGAACATGCGCTTTACGCCGTCGGCGCTGCTGGCGGCGGGCGAAATCCGCAGCGAAGGCACGGCCACGCCATTCTCGGGCAGCCGCAGCGTCAAGGCCGCGTATGCGGAATTCAACTTGCCGTTGCTGCCCAGCCTGGAAGCCCAGCTGGCGCTGCGCCACGACCGCTACAACGATGTCGGCTCGACCACCAACCCGAAGGTGGGCGTGCGCTGGAATCCCCTGCAGCAGCTGGTCGTGCGCGGTTCCTACGGCACCGGGTTCCGCGCGCCCTCGCTGGCCGACCTGTACAGCCCGGTGCGCCTGGGCCAGGCCAACGGCATTTATAACGACCCGCTCGGCTGCATCAAGGTGGGCGCCATCGACAACACCGACAATCCCGATTACTGCGGCCTGCAACCGGACAAGCTCAAGGGCGGATCGCCACTGCTGCGCCCCGAGGAGTCAAAGCAGTTCTCGCTGGGCATGGTCCTGGAACCGCACCGCGACGTAACGGCCACGCTGGACTACTGGCGCATCAAGAAAACCGATGTGATCGTCTCGCCGGAAGGCTCCTATTTCACCGACCCTGTCGGCAATGCCGCCTACATCACCCGCGACGTCGCCGATCCGGCGCTGCCGGGCATTCCGGGCATGATCCTGTCGATCGACTCGCGTCTGCGCAACATCGGCGCACTGGAAACGTCGGGCGCCGATCTGGGCATCAACTGGCGTCTGCCGGCCACCGACATCGGCCGGTTCGGCGTGACGCTCAATGGCACCTATGTGTTCGACTACACCACGCGCGAGACGGTGGACGGCTCCGACGTCAGCGCGCTGGGCATCTATACCAACGATCAGATCGTGCAGCGCTGGCGCCATACCGTCACCCTTGACTACGAGCGCGGCCCCTTCAGCGCAACCTTGCAGCAGACTTTCCTGAGCGGCTACCGCGACCAGAATCTGCTGGCCGACGGCTCCGTGCACCGGGTCAAGGCCTATTCGCTGCTCGATCTGACCGGCGGCTACCAGATCAGCAAGAGCTTGAAATTCCGTGCGGGCGTCAAGAACCTGCTCGACAAGAATCCGCCGCTCTCGAACCAGCTGTTCAGCTTTTCGGTTGGATACGATCCAAGCTATACCGATCCGCGTGGCCGTCAGTTCTATGGCGCCTTGGCCTATACGTTCCAGTAAGACGCATCACACCCTTTGTCGGTTTATTCGTTAATGGAAAATATGATGATGAACTTAAAACGCATGCAACGTGTTCTGGCCAGCGTGATAGTCACTGCGGCAATGGGCCTTGGGGCCGCCCAGGCGAACCCCATCGCGCAAAGCGCCGTGCACCAGGAATACGTGGTGGACGTTACCGCGATTGCCAACAATGATGAGCGCGGTGCGGCCAGCAACATCATTCGCGATGTGTACGTCGGATCGCGCGCGCTGATCACCAGTCTCAAGTGGGACGTCAACGTGACCAGTTATGCCGGGAGCTATTTATCTGAAATGCAGATCACGTTTGGCGATACCGAGGGCAACGGGATTACCTTTACACTTGACGACGAAGATGAGTTTGACGGCACCGTCGATTATGCGGGATTTCAGGATTTCGGCGCCTTGGGTGCGCTCTTCAATGTGGGCGTGGATGGCATATTGCGTCTTGAGTTTCACGATGGAATAAAGGATCTCGGCTTTGACGAACCGGAAGGCATGTGGAACTTCGGCACCCTGACCTTTGGCGTGACGGAAGTGCCGGAGCCGTCGACGGTTGCCCTGATGCTCGGCGCGCTGCTGTGCCTTTCGGGCGCAGCCGGAAAACGTCGCGCCCGCCCACTGCCGTAACGGTATGACGTCGTACCATATTCATTCTCGCGATCGCATCGCCACTGGAGGTTCCCCCATGTCCACACGCTTTTTCCATCGTCTGCTCGCCCGCTTGTCGCCAGTGCGGGGCGGCGTTCTGCTCGCAGTGGTGTCCGTCTTGTCAGTGGCGCCGGTGTCTGCTGCACCGAAGTTTGAAGCTGCGCAGCCGATACCGCTGTATTCCTATTACGCAACCGGCAATGTCAATGCCGTCGTCAGCGCGCCGTCGTCCCACCCCACACCCTCCTTCGTACTGATGGGCGGCGGGCCGGACGTGGATCCTGCTTTTCGCTGGTTGATCCAGCGCGCCGGCATCAAACCCGGTAGCGGAGGCCGCTTCGTCGTCATTCGGGCCAGCGGGCAAGATGGCTATAACCCGTATGTGTATTACAGCGATGAGGCCTTGTCGACGTCCGCTACAGTCAGCGATCTGTGGGTGGGCGGTGCTTCGCTAGGCGTAAGTTCCGTGGAAACGCTGGTGATCCCAAGTGTCAAGGCGGCAAACGATCCGGCCGTCAATGCCATCCTGTCCAAAGCGAACGTGGTCTTTATCGCCGGTGGCGATCAAAGCCACTATATTCGTTTCTGGAAGGGCACCGCGCTAGAACAAACGCTGAAAAATCTGATGACCAGGAACATACCGGTCGGCGGCACCAGCGCCGGCTTGGCCGTGCTTGGGCAGTTCGACTACTCCGCACTGTATAAATCCGCCACCTCGGAATTATCGATGCAAGATCCCTACTACAAGGACATCACGTTCGATCCATCCCCGTTGAGCCTGCAAGGGGGCTTCATCGCCCCGCCCGCCTTGGACAGCCTGATTTTCGATTCGCACTTTGACAGCCGTGACCGTATGGGTCGCTTCATCTCGTTCATTTCACGCATCGTCGCTCCGACCACGGCGCCGGGCGGCACCTTCGGCTGCAGCGGCGGCGTGCTACCCGCCTCCTCCAGCGGCAACAAGACCGCGCGCGGTATCGGTATCAGCGTCGAAACCGCATTGCTGGTGCAAGGAAATGGCGTCGGAAGTCCAGTCACTGCACGACGGGTGAGCAACCCATCGGCAACGAGCGAAAGCGCCGTCTATTTCGTGCGCCCTTCCGTCGCGCCCACCGTATGCAAGCCCAAAACACCACTGACGATCTCCACCGTCGAGGTGAGGAAACTGGCAGACTCGCAGACGGTGTTCAACCTCACCGATTGGACCGGTGTGCCGTTGTACAAACATCTGAACGTGAACAACGGTCAGCTGTACCCGGCCAACTGGTATTGAAAGACCGCGCCATTCCTACGCGCGCAAACGCACGAGGAATGCGCGCAAGTCAGCAGCGTACAGCGCGGGTTGCTCCCAGGCGGGGAAATGTCCGCCACGGGGCTGCACCACGTACTGCTGCACGTTGTAGAAGCGCTCCGCCCAGGACCGCGGGGCCACCACCAGGTCGCGCGGCCACATGCACACAGCGGCCGGCACCGACACGCGCTCGCCTGCCTTGTAGGGTGTCCGGAAATGGCGCGCTTCGTAGTAGTAACGCATGGACGAAGCGATGGTTTGCGTGGACCAGTAGATATTCAGGTTGTCGATGAGCATATCGGCTGGAAAGACGGAGAAAATATCTTCCCCCGCGTCGCTCCAGTAGCGAAATTTTTCCAGCAGCCAGCTGGCCAGCCCAACCGGCGAGTCGTTCAGCGCATACGCCGCAGTTTGGGGCCGCGTGCCCTGAAGATGCATGTATGCGCCTTCGTTCGCACTCCACGTCGTCACCCTTTGTTGGTAATCGCGCTCTTCCTGCGTCAGGGGCAATGACTGATGGTCCAACGGTGGCTCGGCAACAGCCGAGATATGGATTCCCCGTACTGCGTGCGGGTAGGCGAGCGCCATCCGGGTGGCCACGCCAGCACCGATATCCGTTCCCGCCGCAACATAGGAGCTGTAGTTGAGCCCCTCCGTCATCAAGCGATGAAAAAGCGCCGTTGTTTGCGCTTGGTTCACCTGGATTGGCCGGCTTGAATAGCCGAATCCCGGCATCGCCGGAATGACGACGTCGAACGCCTGGGTCTGCGGCGCGCCGTGCGCCTCGGGGTTTGCCAGCATGGGCGCAAGCGTGGTGTACTCGACAAAACTCGATGGCCATCCATTCATGAGCAGCAGCGGCTGGGCACCGGGCGATTTCGCTTTGAAATGGAGAAAGTGCAGCGTCATCCCATCGATTCGCGCGCTGAAGTGGGGCAGCGCGTTCAAACGCTGTTGCGCCTTCGTCCAATCGTACCTGGCGGCCCAATGGTCCACCAGCGTGCGCAGGGCGCCCTGTGACGTGCCAAACGACCAGTCGCTGACAACTTCATCGCTCCAGCGCGTCATGGCGATACGCGTGCGTAAGTCGCGCGCGAAACCGGCATCGAACGGACGGACCCATGGCGTGGTTTTGACGGTTGCGCCGCCCTCCCCTCCACTGGATGCCGCTGCTGCCCGAGCGGCAAATCCTGACGCGGCAGCCGGCAGTAACAGGCTGCCTAAAAAAGTTCGCTTGTTCATGTTTCGGTCCAGGTTGAATTCATTCTGATAAGCTTAACTGCACCAAACTCCGTTGCATAACGATCCTTTCTTACTTGCTGATTAGCTTTTCTAAACTATGGCCGGCTCAACGCTGCGTTACCTTCCCGCTTTCAAGGCCGCCGCCGAGACGGGCAACCTGCGCTGCGCCGCATTGCTGCTGCATGTCACCCCGAGTGCGATCAGTCAGCAAATCGCCAGACTTGAGGAGCTGCTGGGCTTCGTGCTGTTCAAGCGCGAGGGACGCAAGGTCGTGCTGAACGAGGCGGGAACATTGTTGTTGCGCCGGGTTCAGGTCGCGTTGAACGACATCGAAGCAGGTGTTCAGGAGGCAGCGATTGTCGCTAACGCCCAGGCTGAAACCGTCATACGCATCAGCGTGGTGCCGTCGTTTGCACAACGATGGCTGCTTCCCCGTATCGGCCGGTGGCGGGCCGCGTATCCAGGCATCGGCATCAACATCGACGCGACCCAGCGCACCGTCGACTTCGCGCACGAAGGGATCCACGCGGGCATACGCGCTGGCGCTGGGGTCTGGCCGGGCCTGGTCGCTGAACGCTTGAGCCATGTAGACGCTGCGCTCGTACTGGTCGGGTGCCCCGGCGCGGCCTTGCGATTGAATGGCAAAGGCGCCGCAGCCGTGGCCAATGAGTCGTTGCTGGGGGACCCGCAGCTCTGGCAGACGTGGTTCGCGCGGGCCGGGGTCGACACCGCGGTACAGCCGGCCGCCAGCTTTGCCGATACGGGTCTGATGCTGCAAGCGGCCGAGCAGGACATCGGGCTCGTGCTGGCACGGGGGGTGTATCTGGTCGATTCAATGAGGGAGGGACGGCTGGTGCGTCTTTCCGACGTCGATGTGCCACTACCAAACCCGCAGCGCTTTTACTTTGTCTATCCGCCCGGCATGAAAGACTGGCCGCCACTGCGAGCCCTGGCCGATTGGCTGCAGCAGGAAATGCTTGAATCCGAACGCGCACTGGCCGAAAGTGGCATGCAGACTGCGGCATGATCAGGGAAGTGCGTCAGCGTACAGAAATTGAACGGCGACCCGGGCTATCGTAGGACATGGGCAAAATCTATATCGGTATCTCGGGCTGGCGCTATCCACCCTGGCGAGGCGTGTTCTTTCCAAAGAAGCTGGCGCAGGCGCGTGAGCTGGAATTCGCGTCGCGCGCGCTGCCCACCATCGAGATCAACGGCTCGTTCTATTCGCTGCAGCGCCCGGAAAGCTATGCCGACTGGTACGACTCCACCCCGCCCGGCTTCGTGTTCAGCCACAAGGGCAACCGCTTCATCACCCACACCCTGCGCCTGCGCGAGATCGATGCGGCGCTGGCCAACGTGTTCGCGTCGGGCGTGTTCAACCTGCGCGACAAGCTCGGCCCCTTTCTGTGGCAGTTCCCGCCCAACTTCAAGTTCGACCCGGAACGCATGGAGCACTTCCTGTCCATGCTGCCGCACGATACCAATGCCGCCGCCGAACTGGCCAGTCATCACGAAGCGCGCATGAACGGGCGCGCCGCGCTCGACCCGGGCAAGAAGCGCAAGCTGCGCCACGCCATCGAAATCCGTCACGAATCCTTCAACGATCCGCTGTTTATCGCGCTGCTGCGCAAGTACAAGGTGGCCGTGGTGGTGGCCGATACGGCCGGCAAGTGGCCGCACATCGAGGACGTGACGGCCGACTTCATGTATCTGCGCCTGCATGGGGAGGAGGAGTTGTACGCGTCCGGTTACACCGAAGAAGCGCTGGACCATTGGGCGGCCCGCATCGCGGCATGGGAGAGCGGCAAGGAGCCGGCCGACGCGCGGCGCGTGTCGGACAAGCCGGCGCCCAAGCGCGCCAGCCGCGACATCTTCTGCTACTTCGATAACGACATCAAGGTGCGCGCGCCGTTCGATGCGCGGCGGCTGATGGAGAAACTGGGGTTGCCGCTGGCGCCGTTGGAGACGGAGCCTGAAGCGGCAGTAAAGAAAGCAACCAAGCCAGCAAGCAAACGCAAATCCGCTTAGTGCGTGTGCAGCTTGATCACGCGATGCTGACCGGGCGCCTGCTGCTCAGGCTTGGCCGGCGTCTCGCAGCCCGACCCGCAACTACCGCAGCCGCTGCCGCAACCGGCGCTGCCGGCCTGCTTGCCGAAGAAGCGCTCGCGCAGCGCGCGCGGCAGATATTTGCGCAGCACGTACAGCGCCGCGCCCAGCACGACCAGTCCGACGATCACATACTCAAGCATCTCAGCCTCCCAGCGTCGCCAGCGCGACCCGATAAGTAATGAACGACGCCGCATACGCCAGCGCAAACATGTAGCCGGCCATGACCAGCGCCCAGCGCAGGCTGTTGGTCTCGCGCTTGACCACGGCCAGCGTGGAGAGGCACTGCGGCGCAAACACGTACCACGCCAGCAGCGACAACGCGGTCGGCAAGGTCCACGACTGGGCGATCAGGGGCGTGAGCGCCGTGGCCAGATCGTCGCCGCGCTGCGACAGCGCATACACGGTGCCCAGCGCGCCGACGGCCACTTCGCGCGCCGCCATGCCCGGTACCAGCGCGATGCAGATCTGCCAGCCGAAGCCGATCGGCTCGAACACCACCGCCAGCGCGCGGCCCAGCATGCCGGCCACGCTGTAATAGATGGGCGGATGGGTGGCGCCTTCGGGCGCGCCCGGAAAACTCGACAGGAACCACAGCAATATCATCAGGGTCAGAATGATGGTACCGACCCGCATCAGGAAGATTTTCGCCCGTTCCCACAGGCCCAGCGCCAGATTGTGCAGGTGCGGCCAGTGGTAGCTGGGCAGCTCGAGCATCAGCGGCTGGTGACGGTTAGAGCCCATGGTGCGCTTGAATACCCAGGCCACCGCCATGGCGCTGAAGATGCCGGCAAAGTACAGCAGGAACAGCACCAGCCCTTGCAGGTTGACCCAGCCGCCCGTGCCGGCCACGTCGCGCGCGGGAATGAAGGCGGCGATGATCAGCGCATACACCGGCAGGCGCGCCGAACAGGTCATCAGCGGCGCGATCATGATCGTCACCAAGCGGTCGCGCGGATTCTGGATGGTGCGCGCGGCCATCACGCCGGGAATGGCGCAGGCAAACGACGACAGCAGCGGAATGAAGGCGCGGCCCGACAAGCCCACGCCGCCCATCAGCCGGTCCAGCAGAAACGCCGCGCGCGGCAGGTAGCCGCAGTCTTCCAGCACCAGGATGAAGAAGAACAGGATCAGAATCTGCGGCAGGAACACCAGCACGCTGCCCACGCCTCCCAGAATGCCGTCGACGATGAGGCTATGCAGCACGCCTTCGGCCATATTGGCGCCGACCCAGACGCCGACTGCCTCCACGCCGCCCGAGATCATTTCCATCGGCACGGCGGCCCAGCTGAACACGGCCTGAAACATCAGGAACATGATCGCCGCCAGCAGCAGGGGTCCCACCACCGGGTGCAGCACCACGTGGTCGATCTGTTCGGTGAGGTTGCCCGTGTCGTGGGCGTGGCTGGTGCAGGCTTCCAGTATGCGGCGCACTTCGCGCTGGGTCTCTTCGACCGACACCGAGTCGATGGCCGACAGCGGCAGCG
>CALRYE020000175.1:0-13530 GCA_943372275.1 Janthinobacterium lividum | reverse complement strand
GTCATTCCCGCGCATGCGGGAACCCATGCTGAGCCGGCTTCCATAGTGCTGCATGCTCAGCATGGGTCCCCGCTTTCGCGGGGATGACGGAGCAAATGGCAGTGGTTTTGAAATAAATGCGTGTTCTGCGACACCCTCGAAGGCGAGGACCCATATCACCCAGCCAGGATAGCAAAAGCGCGCGTAATCACCAATCTACGGTGCTAGGGGTCCTCCCCTTCGCGAGGACAAAGTAGTGCCGATGATCAGCGCGTACGTGAGGCGCGCATTTTTCTAACTGCCCTGACCTTCGCCTTCTGCGTCACCCACACCGGCGCCGACCACAGGATATTGCCGTCCTCCTGCGTCAGCTTCGCATAGTAAAAGTGCTCGCCCAGCGACGGCGTGAATGTCGAACTGGCCTTGGGCGCCAGCACACTGACCTTGCCGTTCCGGCCCGGCACTCCCTGCATCAGCAGCACGGACGCCGCGCGCTTGCCGCTGCTGCTGGCGAAATGCGCGTTCAGCTTCAACGGCCTGCGGTTGACGAAGCGCTCGCCCATGATATGACCGTTGGCCATCAGGATCAGGCGCGACCCCTTGTCCATGGTCGCAAACACGCGCCGCGCGCGCAGCGACTCGACAAAGCTGGTCTGCGACAGCGCCGTGCCGGTCGGGATCAGTACCCCCGTGCGGTTGGTATACGACGCCCCCCAGTTGGCGCAGTGGTTATCCTGATTGCTGCTGAAGGCCACATGAAAGCCCGCCTCCAGCGCCTTGTTGCAGGCTTCCTCGAAATTGCTGCGCCGTTTTTCCGTCTCCGTCGTATTCACCGAAAACGCCGAGGTGTTGAGCACCTCGCACAGGGCCATGGCCTGATCGCCATCGGGATGGTAGCCCAGCGCCACGCCGCCAATCTTGAACTGGCCGCTGGTCGACGGGTGGTTGAACTGCCCGATCCAGCCGCGCTGGCGCATCAGCGTGTACAGGGCGGCGTAGTCGTTCTTGGGCGTGAGCGTGTCGCCGATCAGCTGGCCGGCGCCATTGACTTCCCACTGCAGCAGCTCGGGCGAATTGAAAATATTGAGATGCCCACCGTTGCTGATCACGCCCCACTCCAGCCCATACACGGCCAGATACCCGTGATTAGCCGTGTTGAAGGCGGCAGCCGCTGCAAGGCCGGCCTGGTACAGCACCCGCGCCTTGACCGGATCGGCATTGACCTCGGTGCCGTCCGAGCCGTCGTACATGTGGTTGTGTTCCGACGCGACCAGAATCTCCAGCCCGCGCTTGCGGCCATACTCGAACGCGGCCGCCGGTCCCTCCGCCCCGCTTTGCGGCTCCTGCGATCCCTTGCAGGCACCCAGTTCGCCGCCGCCGTCGCTGTGATTGGTCTGGCTGTGCAGATTGCCCAGATAGACCGTGTACGGCAACGCCGGCATGGGCGGGGTGGCCGGCGTCGCGCCGGCCAGCGTCGCCGCGCGCGGCAAGCCGACGGCGAACTGCCAGCTTTGCTCGATGGCCGCGTCACCGGCAGCTGCCAGCACGCTGTCGATGGCTTCGACGCTGGGCGACCCGGCGTTGGCGCTGCTTGCCCTGGCCGTGGCAGTGGCCAGCATCCTGACGGTGTAGACGCCGTCGGGCCCACCATCGGCCTTGGTGCGCCCTTCCCAGTGCACGTTCACCGTTACCGGTTCATTGTCAAGCAGCGCAATGCCATGCCAGCGCTGCAGCACCTGGCCGCGCTGGCTGACCAACTCCACGCGCCAGTGCACGTTCTGCGGCTGCGCCACGAAGGGATAGTCGAACGTCAGCGTGAAGGTGCGCGCAGCGGCGGCATCTGCAGCCGCCGCATACGGCGCGGAATAGGGTACATACAAGGTCGCATCAAATTCGCGATGATCCGAATGCGCTAGCGCGGAGCTGGCGCATACGGCCAGCATCCAGGCTGCGGGAATCCATGCTCGGGGAGAGAACGTGCGGAAAGAGCAAAAGGTGCGCGACATGATGTTTCCATTTCATCAAGAAAGACCTGCACCCATTGTGGCAACTGGGCGCGGCACGATCCTGATGGCGCAATGGAAAAACAGCTGTCAAATTGACAGCTCTTTGCGCTTCCTTAATACTTTGGCATCACAGCCTCGGGCTGGCGCCCAAGGCATCCTGCTTACAGCCGCAGCGTCACCGCTTCGCTTTGGCCGATGCTTGGCTGGCGCGTCACGCGCAGCTCGACCTTGTGAGCGCGGCCGTCGTCGACCATGACGATGGTATCGCCCGCGACTGCGGCGCCGTCGACGACCAGGCTGTTCTCGGCGGCCGCCACGATGGCGATCGAATACACCGTCTCCTTGAAGCGGTAGCTGAGGTTAAAGCCCGGCCAGTCGGCCGGCAGGCGCGGCGCCATGGTCAGGCGGTCGCCCGCAATCGACACGCCCAGCAGCGACTCGACCATCAGGCGATACAGCCAGCCCGACGAGCCGGTGTACCAGCTCCAGCCGCCACGGCCGATGTGCGGCGAGACCGCGTACACGTCGGCGGCCACCACGTACGGCTCGACCTTGTACAGGGCTGCGCCTTCCGGGGTGCTGCTGTGCTGGACCGGGTTGATCATGCGCAGCAGTTCCCACGCGCGGTCGGTGTCGCCCATCTTGGCGAACGCCATGGCGGTCCAGATGGCCGCATGGGTGTACTGGCCGCCGTTTTCACGCACGCCCGGCACATAGCCGCGGATGTAGCCCGGATTGAGCGCACCCTTGTCGAACGGCGGATCGAGCAGCTGCACCAGACCGAAGTCGCGCCGCACCAGGCGCTCGTCGACCATCTTCATGGCCATGGCCGAACGTTCCGGATTGGCCGCGCCCGACAGCACGCCCCAGCTCTGCGAGATCGAATCGATCTGGCATTCGTCGTTCATGTGCGAACCGAGCGGGGTGCCGTCGTCGAAGTAGGCGCGGCGGTACCAGCGGCCGTCCCACGCGTGCTGCTCGACGTTGCGGCCCAGTTTCAGCGCTTCGTCCTTGCAGGTGGCGGCGAATTCATGATCGTTGTGCACCACTGCCACTTCGGCGAAGCGGTTGAGCACTTCGATCAGGAACCAGGCCAGCCACACCGACTCGCCCTTGCCTTCGTTACCGACGCGGTCCATGCCGTCGTTCCAGTCGCAGGTGCCGATCAGCGGCAGGCCGTGTTCGCCGAAGCGCAGGCCGCGCTTGATGGCGCGCACGCAGTGCTCGTAGATGTCGCCGACCTGGTGCGAGTGGTGCGGCATGTCGTAATACGACTCTTCTTCCTGCTTGAGCGCGCGCCCTTCCAGGAACGGCGCCGTCTCGGCCAGCACGCTGGTGTCGCCGGTGCCGATCACGTAACGGTGGGTTGCCAGCGGCAGCCACAGATAATCGTCCGAGCAGTGCGTACGCACGCCGCGGTCGGTCGGCGGGTGCCACCAGTGCTGCACGTCGCCTTCCACGAACTGGTGAGCGGCGCACAGGATCAAGTGCTCGCGCAGGATGTGCGGCTCGGTGTGGATCATCGCCATGGCGTCCTGCAGCTGGTCGCGGAAGCCGAATGCGCCGCCGGACTGGTAGTAACCGCTGCGCGCCCACATGCGGCAGGCGATGGTCTGGTACATCAGCCAGCCGTTGGCCAGCACGTCCATCGATGGATCGGGGGTTTCGATCTGCACTGCGGACAGCGTATGGTCCCAATGCTTGCGCACCAGTTCAAACGCCTCGGCCGCGGCGGCGCTGCCGTTGTACTTGCGTACGGTGCCGCTGGCGTCGGCGTTACGCCGGCCCGCCACACCCAGCATGAACACCAGCTCGCGCTCTTCGCCCGGCTGCAGTTCGACCATGACCTGCAGCGCGGCGCACGGATCGAGACCCGGGCCGATCTTGTTGGACAGGCGCGAGCGTCCCAGCGCTGCCGGGCTGGCCAGCGTGCGGTTGCGGCCGATGAATTCGGTGCGGTCGCCCGTCATGGTGCGCGTGAGCGCGTCGACGTGGAAGAAGCCCACGCGGCCGCCGAACTCGGTGTTGTACGCGTTGCGGGCGAACAGTGCCCCGCTTTCGGGATCGAGCTCGGTGGTCACGTGCATGGCCGACTTGGCGCGCAGGTCGCCCAGCACCCATTCCACGTAACCGGTCACGGACAGCTTGCGCGGCAGCGTGCTGTCGTTGCGCAGCTTGATGACCGAATACTTGATCGAGGCGTCGAGCGCGACGAAGGTGAGCAGCTGACTGAAGATGCCTTCGTCGCTGTGTTCGAACACGCTGTAACCGAAGCCATGGCGCGTGGTGTATTCACCGGTGGAGCGCACCGGCAGCGCGGTCGGCGACCAGAAGCGGCCAGTGGCCTCGTCGCGGATGTAGAACGCTTCGCCGCTCTTGTCGGCCACGGGATCGTTGTCCCATGGCGTGAGGCGGAATTCGTGGGCGTTCTCGCTCCAGGTATAGGCCTGGCCGCTTTCGGACACCACACTGCCGAAGCTCGGGTTGGCCAGCACGTTGACCCACGGTGCAGGCGTGCGGGTGCTGCCGTCGGTGCGGATCACGTACTCGCGGCCGTCCGGCGTAAAGCCGCCGATACCGTTTTCCAGGATCAGCGCCGGCTTCGGCGTCGACACGGCGCGCAGCGGATACGGCTCGGTGCGTGCTTCGGCCACCAGCATGGCCAGCTTCGGCGTGGTCGGTGCGGCGCGCTTGATCTGGTCGGCCAGGGTGCCGCGGCTGTCGGACAGAATCGCCCGCGCCACCGACTGCATCAGCACGCGGTCTTCCGGTGCGATCTGGTCGAGCAGGCGCACGAAGATGCCGCCCGGACGGTCGATGGCCTGGGCATCGATGCCCGAGGCGATCAGGCCCATGATCTGGTCGTGCAGCACCTGGCGGTAGCCGCTCTGGTCTTCGTACCAGATGACCAGGTCCACCACCAGGCCCTTGAGGCGCCAGTAAGCGTGCGCCTGCACCATCTGACGCGCCAGATCGATGTTGGCCGGGTCTTTAATTTGCATCAGCACGATCGGCAGGTCGCCCGAGATGGCGTATGCCCACAGACCCGACTGGCCGCGGTGATTGCGCAGCAGGACCGACGCATCGGCGCGCAGGTTAGTGTTCGGGTAGATGATGTTGCTGGCCAGACGGCTGTACAGCTGGGCATCGGCTTCGCTGGCATTGAGCTGGCGCAGCACCACCTGGCTGTGGGTCCATGCCAGTTCGAACACGCGGTCGGCCAGATGGCGGTCCTGGTACTTGTCGATCAGGTGCAGCGCGGCGTCGCGGGTGTCGGTCATGCCGGTCACCACGTCGAACGTCACCACCTGGTCCGGTTCCAGCACCACCTTGTAGCGGATCGCCACGACCGGATCGAGCACCGAGCCTTCGCTGCCGCCCAACGGTGTGTCTTCGATCAGCGCGCGCGGGGTCTGGTTGCTGTTGGCGCGGCCGATAAACTCGCTGCGGCTGGTTTCATACGACACTTCCATCGCCACGCCATCGTGCACGGTCATCAGGTTGAGCAGGAACGGCATATGCTCGTCCTTGGTGCGCGGACGGCGCGTGCACAGGATGGCGTTCTCCTGGCGCAGGATTTCGGTCTGCACGAACAGTTTGCTGAACGCGGGGTGGGCGCTGTCGGCCGCGGCCGGCGCCATGACCACTTCGGCGTAGCTGGTCACTTCGATGGTGCGGCGCACGGCGGTCTTGTTGGTGATGCGGGTACGGCGCATCTCGATGTCGTCTTCCGGCGACACCACGATTTCCGTGTACTGCTCCAGCCCGCGATCGAGGCGGCGGAATTCGGCGCGCCCTTCCGAGAAGATGGCTTCGTATTTCTTCGGCTCGACCAGGGTCGGCTGGAACGTGGTGGACCAGAACTGGCCGCTCTCGACGTCCTTGACGTAGGTGAAGCTGCCCCAGTTGTCGCAGGTGCTGTCTTCGCGCCAGCGGGTCACCGACAGGTCGCGCCAGCGGCTGTAGCTGCCGCCCGCACTGGTGATCATCACGTGGTAACGGCCGTTCGACAGCAGCTGCACTTCCGGCTGCACCGTGGAGGTCTGGTTGATGACGCGCATCGGCAGCGCGGTTTCCTGCGCGGTGGTGCGCACCGGGGCCAGTTCGCCCGTACTGGAATGGAAAGCGCCGTTGCGCGGGATGCGCTCCTGCAGCACCAGCAAGGTCGATTGCAGCAACGGATCGGACTCGAAGCGGCGCTGCATCGGACGGTCGTGCAGCAGATAGCTCATCGCCAAAAAGCCCATGCCCTGGTGGTGGGCCATGAACGAGCGCACCACGGCAAAGCTCTGGCCGCGCGGCAGGCGCGCAGTGGTGTAGTCGATCGCTTCATAGAAACCGTACTTGCCCATGAAGCCCAGGTCGGCCATGCGCTGCAGGTTGGCGCACGACTCTTCCGGCTTGACCATCAGGCCCAGCATGGTGGCGTACGGCGCGATCACCAGGTCGTCGGCCAGGCCGCGTTTCAGACCCGTGCCCGGCACGCCGAAGGCGCGGTACTGGTAGTTCATGCTGGCGTCGACGGTGTTGTAGCCGGACTCGGAAATCCCCCACGGGATATCGCGCTGACGGGCGTAGTCGATCTGGGCGTCGATGACGCCGTGATAGGTCTGGTCCAGCAGCGTGTTCTGGTAGGTCGGCATGACCAGGAGCGGCATCAGGTACTCGAACATCGAGCCGCTCCACGACAGCAGCAGCTGGTGGCCGCCGACGATGCACAGCTGGCGGCCCAGCGCAAACCAGTGCTCCTGCGGGAACTGGCCCTGGGCGATGCCGACGAAACTGCACAGGCGCACTTCGGAGGCGAGCAGATCGTAGCAGGCCGTATCCAGGCGGCGCTCGGAGGCGTTGTAGCCGATCGCCAGCAGGTTGGTGGTGCGGTTGTACATGAAACGGAAGTCCATGTTGGCGAACACGCGGGCCCGCGCTGCCAGGGTACCCAGTTGCTCGATGCGCGACGCGGCGCGGGCGGCGCCTTGCGCCACCAGCTGGCTGAGCGTCTGGCGGCGTTCGCGTTCGGCCGGCGCCAGATCGGACACCGCCACGCTGGCCAGCTCGAAAGCGGCCAGTTCGCGCAGGGTCGGCATGCGCGTCAGGCTCGAATCGACCACGTATTCCTGGGCTTCCTGCATCCACGGGGCCAGATCGAGCAGCTCGGCGTGCGCGCTGTAGCACTGCGCCACCAGGCGGTCGATCCATTCCTGCAGGGTCGGCTCCACCGCTGGCGGCAAGGCCGCGGTGATCGCGTCGGCGCAGCCGGCCAGACGCGCGAGCGCGGCGACCATGCCGGGCAGCGAGCCGTGGTCGTGCATGTGGGCGTGCATGTGTTCGGGCGAGAGCTCGGTGCGCATGGCGGCCAGCGCCGTCTTCAGCGCAGGCGCCGGCTCGACGGCGTACTCTTCCACCACCGCCAGCGTGATGCCGATGCCTTCGATGGTCTGGCGGCTGACGATCGGCTGATCAATCAGCGCGTTCAGGCCCGGGGCCAGGGTCAGCAGGTGACCGGCCAGGTTGCCGCTGTCGACCGCCGACACGTACATCGGCAGCAGCGGCGCCAGGGTCTGGGTGTCGTACCAGTTATAGAAGTGGCCCAGGTGGCGGTCCAGCTTGTCCATGGTGCGGAAGGTGTCGCTGGTGCGCTGCATGACCTGGCCGACCGTGATGAAACCGAAGTCCCACGCGGTCAGGTTGGCCAGCAACGCCATGCCGATGTTGGTCGGCGAAGTGCGGTGCGCGACCACGCGGGTCGGATGCTCCTGCATGTTGTCGGGCGCGAGCCAGTTGTCTTCGGGGCCGGCGAAGGTCTCGAAGAAGCTCCAGGTTTTACGGGCCAGCGACTGCAGGAACAGGGTTTGCGGCGAGGTCAGGCTGGTGACCGCGCGCTCGACCGGCAGGCTGATCCACCAGGCCAGCACCGGCGCCAGGAACCACAGCAGCAGAATCGGCGCGGCCACGGGCAGCGCGTCCGGATTCACATACGACAGCAGCAGCGCGGTGGCCAGCGACAGCGCTGGCGAAATCCACATGCTCTTCCAGTTGCTCTCCATGTCGGTGCTCGAACGCGACAGGTTGGAGGCGCGCCATTCGAGCAGCTTGCGCCCGCTCACCAGCATGCGCCACGATGCGCGCAGTGCGGCGCCCATGCTGAAGTAAGCGTCGTACGGCAGGAACGCCAGCGTCAGCGCGGCGTGGCCGAACATGGTACGCGCGCCTTTCATGGCGGTCGACATGTGCTGCGACCAGATCACGTCGTGCGACTTTTCCAGCACATCCGACAGCACCGCGAAGATCAGCGGCAGCAGGAACACGGACAGTACGGCGCCGGTCCAGAACAGCGGCGACGGCAGCAAGGCCCAGCAGGCCACCAGCAGCAGCGTCAGCACCGGCGAGACCAGGCTGCGGCGCAGGTTGTCGAACAGCTTCCAGCGCGACAGCGACGACAGCACGTTCGGTTCACGCTTGCCGTTCGCGCCCGGGACGGTGGAACGCAGCCAGCCGGCCAGCTGCCAGTCGCCGCGGATCCAGCGCTGGCGGCGCGAGACATCGTCGCTGTAGCGTGGCGGGTATTGTTCGTACAGCTGCGCATCGCTCAACAAGCCGGCGCGGATGTAGCAGCCTTCCAGCAGATCGTGACTCAGGATCTGGTTGTCGGGCAGGCGATGGCCCAGCACGGTCTCGAAGGTGTCGACGTCGTAGATGCCCTTGCCGACGAAGGAGCCTTCGGAAAACACGTCCTGGTAGACGTCCGAGACGGTGCGGGTATACGGGTCGATGCCCGGCTCGCCGCCGCACAGCAGCTCGTAGCGCGAGGCGTTCTCGCTCGGCAGAGCGGCCGCCACGCGCGGCTGCAGGATGCCGTAGCCTTCGATCACGCGGCGGCCGGCCGCGTCGAGCTGCGGACGGTTCAGCGGGTGCGCCATGGTGGCGATGAACTGGCGCGCGGCGTCGCGCGGCAGCTGGGTGTCGGTGTCGAGCGTGATCACATAGCGCACCGCGGCCAGGCCGTCGATGCCGCCGGCCACGCACGAAAACGCGTCGCTGGCGCCGCCACGCAAAAAGGCGTTGAGCGCGGCCAGCTTGCCGCGCTTGCGCTCGTAGCCGATCCAGGCGCTCTCGCTGGCGCTCCACACGCGCGGGCGATGCAGCAGCAGGAACGGTTCGACGATCTGGCGCGAGGTGCCGGCTTCGCCCTCGTCGGTCAGGATGTCGATCTGGACTTCGTTGCGGTACTGGTCGTTCAGTTCGAGAATGCGCACGCGCAGCATGTCGACCAGCTCGGCGTCGCCGGGCATGGTTTCGGCCGGCGCATCGGCGAAGTCGGTCAGCAGGCAAAAGCGCAGATTGGGGTCGCGGTTGGCCAGGTAGCGCACTTCCAGGTCTTCGCACAGGTCGGCGATGTTTTCGCGGCTGTAGACCAGGGTCGGCACCACCACCATGGTGCGCGCGTCGGTCGGCACGCCGAGCTTGAAATTCATGCGCGGCAGCGGATGCGGTGCCACCACCTTGGTGGCCATGAAGTTCACCAGCGCCAGCGCCAGCTGGCTGGCGCCGATCAGCACCAGCACGGTCAGGATGATCAGCAGCGGGCCGTCCAGGCCATCTTCGGCCGCATGCTTGACGGCGGCGGCGGTAAACAGCAGCGTGAAGATCGTGAAGGCGCCCAGATACGACAGCAGCGGCTTGTTGCGCGCGTTGCGGCGCACGGCGTCGCCGGCGCCGTAATGCACGCCCAGGCGCTGCTCCAGCGTGGCCAGGCCCTTGCCGATCAGGTAGTAGCCGACGTGGCGGGTACGCTCATCGAGACCGCCCGCCGACAGCGCGCGGTTCTCGTTGGCCAGCGCCAGCGCCTGTTCGGCCACCTGCAGCTCCGTATGCTTGCAATGCTTGGCCAGCTTTTCCACCACGTGGCGGTAGTTGTCGCGCGTGGCGAAGTCCATCTTGCCGTAGGTGCCGGCCGGGTCCAGGCGCAAGGTCTGCTCGACGCTGCTCATGGTCTCGACGAATTCCTGCCAGTCGGTGGTGCCGAGCAGGCGCAAGCTGCCGATGCTGTTGCTGATCGAGACCTGGTCGGCGGCCTGCTGGCCGATTTCGGCCTGGATCTGCTGCTCGATGGTCAGACCCGCATCGGCCAGGCGCGTGGTGACCCACTGCAGGGCCACCGCCAGTGCCGGGCTTTGCCCTTGCATGCGGCGCGCGAATTCGGCCACGAAGCCGCTGTTCATGGCCTGGCCCGAGCGGGCCATGTCGGCCACCAGCAAAATCAGTTCGCTGGGGTTCTTCTCGGCCGTCTCGGTCATCTGGTCGGCCCAGCTGTTGGCCAGGTCGCGCTGGGTGCGGTTGTCGTTCACGCGCGCGGCCACGCGGCGCAGGTTCTCGATCAGCGCCAGGCGCAGCATGATCGGAATGGCCCACAGCTCGCCCAAGGCCAGCGGCGCGGTTTCCTGATAGGCGTCGACGAAGCGCGACAGCGACTCCGGATCGACCCGGCCATCGCCGTGCGAAATGATTTCGAGCGCCAGCTGGTACACGCGCGCGGTGCCTTCTTCGACGTCGGCGTTGGACAGGCGCGGCAGCTCTTTACTGTAGTTCTTCGGCAGGTGGCGGCGCGCGGTGCGGATCTGCTCTTCGATCAGGTAGTAGTTATCCAGCAGCCATTCGGATGCGGGCGTGATCTGGCGCGACGCCTTGAGCGCGGCGGTCAGGTTGGTGCAGGCCTCGCCGATGACGGCTTCGTTGTCGGTCAGGCGCGGCAGCAGCCGGTCCGGCCCGCCCTTCTCGCTGATCGTGTGACGCGCCGACAGCAGTTTGCCGTGCGTCGCCATCTGGGCGGCACTGAACAACTCGGAACGCAGGGGGACTTCTTCGGGGGGGGCTGCACCGTCGATGTCGGGAATGGTCTGCAGGATGGGATCCGGCAGTACGGTGGTTTCTTGGTTCAACAGGGACCTCGCGTTGGCGTGAGTAGTGTGCCGCCTGCATGAGCAGGGGATGCGGCCGGGGTCATGATACGGTTATTGCCATAGTAAAACGTCACTGTTGTAATGACTGTGCGCCACCGAACATATAAGGGCTCTCGGCTGTTTACAATTGCACGTAGAAAGTACTGAAAGACAACGCTTTGACCGCGCGGATGACGCCGCTGGCGCCCGCATTACGCCTTAAAACCGAACAAAAAGTCGCCCGATTCATGCGATGATTCCAACCTTTCCCTGTCGAGGACGCGCCATGCCGACCCCTGCTTTGCTGATTTCTTCCGCCGCCGCCGCGCTGGCCCTGCTCGCCTCGACCGCCCCGGCCGCCAGCGCGCAGGAACAGGTGGTCACCATCGGCGTGACCGGCCCGCTGTCGGGCGCCAACGCCTTCGCCGGCAAGGACGATGAAAACGGCGTGCGCCTGGCGCTGGAAGAGCTCAACGCCAAAAAGGTGACGGTGGCCGGCAAGGCGCTGCGCTTTGCGATCGCCTCCGAAGACGACCAGGGCGACCCCAAGGCGGGCGTCAACGTGGCGCAGAAGTTCGTCGACGCGGGCGTCAAGTTCGTGCTGGGGCCCTATAACTCCGGCGTGGCCATTCCGGCTTCGCGCGTGTACAACGACGCCGGCATCGTCATGTCGACCGTGGGCACCAATCCCAAGATCACCCAGAGCGGCTACCCGGGCGTGTTCCGCATCGTGGCCAGCGACACCCAGGCCGGCGCCGCAGTGGCTGCGCACGCGGCGCAGCAGTTGAAGGTCAAGCGGGTCGGCGTGATCGACGACCGCACCGCCTTCGGCCAGGGCATCGCCGCCGAATTCGCGCGCAAGGCCAAGGCGTCCGGCATCGCGGTGGCGGGCCACGAATTCACCACCGACAAGGCGACCGACTTCGCCGCCATCCTCACTTCGCTCAAGGCCAAAAAGGTCGAGGCCATCTTCTTCGGCGGTTATGCGGCCCAGGCCGCGCCGATGGCGCGCCAGATGCGCGCGCTGGGGCTGAACGTCAAGCTGCTGGGCGGCGACACGCTGTGCAGCCCGGAGATGGCCAAGCTGGGCGGCGACGCCGTGGGCGAGAACATCCTGTGTGCGCAGGGCGGCGCGATCCTGGACCGGCAGAAGCGCGGCCCGGCCTTCCAGGCCAGCTACAAGAAGCGCTTCGGGCGCGACCCGGACGTGTACGCGGCCTCGTTCTACGACCAGACCATGTTTCTGGCGCAGGCCATGAAAGCGGCCAACTCCACCGATCCGTCGGTGGTGGCCACGACCCTGCACGCCAGCAGCTACCAGGGGGTGCTCGGTACCTACGCCTACGATGCGGCGGGTAACATGAAGCACTCGGCGGTGACGATCTACACCTTCAAAAACGGCGCGCCCGTGTCCCTGGTGACCTACTAGGCTGACCGGACGCGGGTTTCATCCTATGATTTCCATCTTACTCAAGAACGGTTCAATGAAAAAAAGCTTTCAACTCGGCGTATTGAGCGCCGCGCTGTATGCGGCGATCCCGCAGATGACGGCGCAGGCAGCGGGCCAGCCGGCAGCGCAGAGCGCTCCCGCGGCCAAGGTCTCCGGCGTGGTTGCCGCCAAGGCCGAGCAGCAGCTCGACAAGCTGGCCGACGACTACTACGAAGCCAACGCGCGCTTCGATCCGGTCGGCGCCACCGACAATGGCGACACCCGCTTCGACGACCAGATCGGCATGAGCATCGCTCCGCGCGAGCGCGCACGCCAGTTCGACCGCTACCGCGGCTATGTCAAGCGGCTCAAAGCCATCGACCGCGCAACGCTGGATCGCGGCGCGCAGACCAACTACGACATTTTGCGCTACGAGCTGGACTCGGCGCTGACCATGGAGCGCTTTCCCGAGCACCTGCTGCCGATCGACCAGATGGGCAGCATGCCCGTCACGCTGGCCAACTACGCCGGCGGGCAGTCGAGCCAGCGCCTGACCACCGTCAAGGAATACCGCGCCTATCTGAGCCGGCTCAAGCAGCTGCCCGCGTGGACCGATCAGGCCATCGCCAACATGCGCGCCGGGATCAAGGCTGGCGTGGTGCTACCCAAGGCCGCGGTGACGTCGATGCTGCCGCAGCTGCAGAAGCTGGTGTCGGACACGCCGGACAAGAGCATTTTTTACACGCCCGTGACCAATCTGCCGGCCGGCTTTTCGGCGGCCGACAAGGCGCGTCTGACGACCGACTACCGCGCCGCCATCGCGCGCCTGACGCCGGCGCTCAAGCGCCTGTCCACGTTTGTGGAAGCCGACTACCTGCCGGCGGCGCGCACCAGCACCGGCTGGGACGCGCTGCCGCAGGGGCGCGAGTGGTATCTGGCCAGCGTGGCCGAGCGCACCACCACCGATCTGCAGCCGGACGCGATCCACGCGCTGGGCCTGCGCGAAGTGGCGCGCATCCAGCAGGAGTTCGCCGTGCTGGGGCCGAAGATGGGTTACAGCGGACCGGCGGCGGGGCTGCCGGACTGGGTCAGCAAGCAGGACAAATACCGCCCGTTCACCGACGAGAAGCAGGTGATCGAGGTGTACCGCGGGATCGACGCGGTACTGCGCACCAAG
>CALRYE020000174.1:0-13822 GCA_943372275.1 Janthinobacterium lividum | reverse complement strand
GGGGCAGCAGGACAGTTGCGCTGGATGGACGGTCGGTTACGGTCGGGCATGAAGCGCAATTCAAGAGTGAGCGCCGCCATTGTTTTTGGTATGAAACAACGCGGGACGGCCGTGTTTTGTTAGATCGCTATTTTACCGATCATTTCGGCAAGCTGCGCGAATCCGCTAAAATCGTGGTTTTGCACAGCTTGACGGAGAATGTATGAACCAAACTAAAACGCCCGCGGTCGAACTGGGTGACAAGGACCTGCCGGCCCATTGCCCCAATCCGGCGATGCCGCTATGGTCGTCCCATCCGCGCGTGTTTCTCGACTTCGGCCACGACGGCCTGGCCAAGTGCCCGTACTGCGGCACCGAATACCGGCTCAAGCCGGGCACGGTGCTGTCGCACCATTGAACTTTGTAAGACGATCGGCATCGACTGTGCCGATCGGCGTAGCCAGTGCCACCCACCGCCAGAGGCCGAATGAAACGTCGCAAACAACTGAATGGTAGCGCCACAGAAGTCGAGTCGGCGTTTTACGACGCCCTGAACCGGGGCGATATCGAAGCGCTGATGCTGCTGTGGGCCGACGACGAGGAAATCGTCTGCATCCATCCCGGCGGGCCGCGCCTGCATGGTCACGCCGCCATTCAAGCATCGTGGGAAGCGGTGTTCGCCCGTGGCGGGTTGCAGATTCGTCCGTCGCAGCTGCACGAAACCCACAATCTGATGAGTTCCGTGCATACCGTCATCGAAGGCGTCACCTCGACGGCCGACCAGCCGGCGCACCTGGTGGCCACCAACGTCTACATCAAGACCCCGCAAGGCTGGCGCATCGTGCTGCACCATGTGTCGGTTGCGCCCGGTCCGGTGCCCATCACCACGCATTCCACCAGCGCCAGCCTGCACTAAGGCGCCGATGCACTACAGCGCGCCCGCGTGGCTGCCCGGCGGGCATCTGCAGACCATGTATCCGGCCATCGCCATCGCCAAGCCCCGGGTCGCCTACCGGCGCGAGCGCTGGGCAGCGCCCGACGGCGACTTTGTCGATGTCGACTTCGTCGACGGCCAGCCCGGCCAGCCCACGCTGGTGCTGTTTCACGGGCTGGAAGGCTCGTCGAACAGCCACTACGCGCGCGCCCTGATGGCGGCCATCCACGCGCGCGGCTGGCATGGCGTGATCCCGCACTTTCGCGGCTGCTCCGGCGAAATCAATCTGGCGCCGCGGTTTTACCATTCGGGCGACGTGGGCGAGATCGACTGGGTGCTGCGCCGTCTGAAGGCCGGTGCCCAAGGCAAGCTGTACGCCGCCGGCGCCTCGCTGGGCGGCAACGCCCTGCTGCGCTGGCTGGGCGAGTCGCAGCGCGACGCCGCGTTTGTCGATGCGGCCTGCGCCGTCTCGGCGCCGCTGGATCTGGCGCGCGGTGGCGAGTCGCTCTCGTCGGGGGTAAACATGATTTATACGCGCATGTTCTTGCGCACCATGAAACTCAAGAGCCTGGCCAAGCTGGAGCAGTTTCCCGGCCTGTTCGACCGCGATGCCCTGATGAACGCGCGTGACCTGTACGCCTTCGACAACGTGGTCACGGCGCCCCTGCACGGCTACGTCGACACCGACGACTACTGGCATCGCGCCAGCGCGCGCCATGTGCTGGGCGACATCACCGTGCCGACCCTGGTGCTCAACGCTCGCAACGACCCGTTTTTGCCGGGCCGCTATTTGCCGGCCACGGCGGCGGCCTGCGTGCAGCTGGAGTATCCCGACGAAGGCGGCCATGTGGGCTTTGCCAGCGGCCCCTTCCCCGGCCGCCTGGGCTGGTTGCCGCGCCGTATACTGGCGTTTATCGACAGCACTGGCACGGGCGACGGCACCGGAGCGCCAGTGCGCGCCGATCTGTGCGAAGCTGACGCCCATGGATGATATTGTCAAGAAGGCTATGGCCAAGTGGCCAAACGTGCCGCACTGTTATGGTTGGCTGTCACTGGATGCACGGGGTGCCTGGCGCATGCGCGACGAGCGCGCCCAGCACCTGAATCTGCCCGGCGACAAGGTCACGCAAACGGCGCTGCTGGGTTTTATCAACCGCAACTATGCGGTGGATGAACGGGGTTGCTGGTATTTCCAGAACGGGCCGCAGCGGGTTTTTCTGAATCTGGAGGCAACGCCGTTCATCGCCCGTACCGATCCGCAGCATGGACTGGTGCTGCACACGGGCACGCCGGTCGGGTCGCTGTCGCAAGTATTGCTGACGGATCAGGGCGAATTCATCGTCATGGCCAGCGCGGGCGCGGTCGGTGCCGCGGGCGGCACCGCACCGCAAGTTGCCCAGGTCGACGACCGCGATGCCGCGCAGCTAATGGCATGGCTGCGCATCGACGATGCGCCCGTGTCGGACGAACAGTTGATGGCCTGGATGGAGCGCGGAACGGGGGCGCTGACGCTGACCTACCGCGATCAGCGCCTGAGCGTCGAACGGCTTGCCGCGGCCGATGTGGCGCGCCATTTCGGGTTCGAACGCCTGCCCCAGCCCGCTCCGGCCGAGGCAGTTACTTCTTAGTTTCCTTCATGTCTTCCCGGTGGCGCGCCTGCAGCTCCCGCTCGCGCGCGTCGATCAGCGCCATGTCGTAGAACGAGGCGTCGCCCGCCTTGCGGGCAATGGTCAGCTGTTCCAGCGCGGCCGGCAAACTTCCACCCAAGGCATACGACTCCGCCAGCGCGATGTGCTGCAAGGCTTGCTTGCCCTGTGCCGCGTAGGTCTTGGCCAGCAGATCGTGCAGCTTGGGTTCTTCGCGGTACTGGCGCGCCTGCTCGCGCAGGTAGCGCCCCGCTTCGTCCAGCTTGCCATTGGCAATCAGGGCGTCGGCATACTGGCGCGCGATGCCGCGCGATAAGGGGAACTTGTCGCGGGCGCTGAGACCATCCTTCAACGCTTGCTGTGCCACGGCGGCCGGCTGGCCCGGCGCCAGCTTGATTTCGAGATCCAGGCTGGCGAACATGGCCGCCCCATCGGAGGAGGCTTGCCCCGTTGAAAATACCGCACCCTGCACGGGGCGCATGGTCACGCGGGCCTTGTCCAGCCATTGCTGGGCCGCGGCCAGCTCGCCTTTTTTCAGCGACAGGTAGGCCATGCCGTACTGGCCGCCGGCCTGCTGCTGACGATTTTGCTGAGCGATCTGCGCTTCGAAGGCGAGCTTGGCGTCGATCCTGCCCTGCGTGCTTTGGTCTTGCAGCACGCGGGCGCGGGCGCGCACCAAATGAAACTCGAGGCCGTCGACACGCTGGCGGTAGGGCATTTCGCGGATGCGCGATTGAATGTCGGAAATGCGTTCGGAGGTCAGCGGGTGGCTCAGCAGGGTGGCCGGCATGTCGTTCGAATACATTTTGCTGGCCGCCTGCATGCGCTGGAAGAACGCGACCATGCCGGTGGTGTCGTAGCCGCCCGCCCCCATGATCTGAAAGCCGACCCGGTCCGCTTCGCGCTCGGCGTCGCGGCTGAAGTTGAGCTGGCGCTGGATGGCCAGGCCCTGGCCGCCCATCATCACGCCCATGGCCGCGTCGCCGCTGGCCTTGGACGCCAGGGCGGCCAGGAACATGGCCGCCAGCGGGATCAGTACATCCTGTTTTTGCTGGCCGATCATGCGCGCGATGTGGCGCTGCGACACGTGGCCGATCTCGTGCGAGAGCACCGAAGCCAGTTCGGACTCGCTTTGCGCGGCCAGCAGCAAGGCTGAGTGCACGGCGATGAAGCCGCCCGGCAAGGCGAACGCGTTGAGCATCGGATCGCGCACGGCGAAGAAGTAATAGTCGGCATTGGTCTCGCCGCGTGCGCCCGGCGTGGCCGCGACCAGGCCGCTGCCGAAATCGTTCAGGTATTCGAGGATGGGATCGTCGTCGAGGAAATCGACGTTGCGGCGGATATCGCGCATGATTTCCTCGCCCAGCTTGCGCTCCATGACGGGCGACAGGTCGCCGCGGGCGGTGTCGCCGAGGGTGGGCAGGGCCGTGCCGCTTGGCGCGGCCTGCACGGGCGGCGCGGTCACGTGGGACAGCACGGCGAGCAGGACCGCGCCAGCGCATGCTGCAAGGCGGAAGCGGCGGTGGAGCGGCATGGCGGGGGCGGTTATCGAATTCACGAATGCTATGATACCCGTATCCGTGCCGCTCGCGCAGAGCCGTACCCTCGCGACACACTTTGTTACCTGCCACCTACGAATTCCCATGACCAATCCAGTTTCCCCGCCTGTTACCCCGGCCGACGGCCAGCTCACCCATTTCGATGCCACCGGCCAGGCCCACATGGTCGACGTGGGCGCCAAGGCCGAGACGCACCGCATTGCGGTGGCGGCGGGCACCATCCGCATGAAGCCGGAGACCATGGCGCTGGTGGTGTCGGGCAATGCCAAGAAAGGCGACGTGCTGGGCATTGCCCGGATTGCCGCCATCATGGGCGCCAAGCGCACCAGCGACCTGATTCCCCTATGCCATCCGTTGGCCATTACCAAGGTGGCGGTGGAGTTCGAGGTGGATCAGGCGGCTAACAGCGTGCATTGCCGCGCGCAGGTGGAGACTTACGGCAAGACCGGGGTGGAGATGGAGGCGCTCACGGCCGTGCAGGTGGGTTTGCTGACCATTTACGACATGTGCAAGGCGGTCGACCGGGGGATGGTGATGACCAATGTGCGGGTGCTGGAAAAGCACGGCGGCAAATCGGGGGAGTGGCACGCTGAGGTTTAGGGTGCAGCCGTCATCGTTAGCGCAGTTGGCACGGGTGAAGCGGATCCCGCATTATATGTAGACTTACGTGGCAGCGCACACGGTGCCCGGCACGACATATTTCTTCGGTGCCTCTGTTGTGCATGTCCACCCTGCCGCGGCGCCCGCGCTGCGGGTCAGTGTGATCGCCTTGCCGTTCACTCCGGACGGGCCACCCTTCAGCCGGCATGTCAGCGTGCTGGCTGCGGTTAGGGAGCCGCTGACCGTGTTGTCGCAGTGCTCCGAGCTGGCCGCCAGACCGACGCTCGACAGCGTCGGGACGCTGCCGGCCTTGATCTGTGCGTCGAGACGGCTCTTGGCGCTGGTCATTTCCGCCATGCCCGCCGCCCACATGGTCTCGGCCACCGAATCCTGATAGCGCGGGATCGCCAGGGTCACAATGATCCCGATAGCGGCCAATACCAGCATCGATTCGATCAGGGTCAATCCCCGCTGGCCCGAGCGTTGAATCGCGTTATGTTTCATTTCAGTTCCGTTGTTCAGTGTAGGTCGTTGTTTGTTTGAGCAATCCGCTCGCCATCGCGTCGGCGTTATGCCGATGCGCGTCGCAGCGAACCGCATATTGTAGCGGCAAGCTCAGGTGGTGCGGGCGCTTTCGGCTGGCGCCAGCAGAAACTGCATCGGCGTGCCAGCCAGGTCGATCCGGTCGCCATTGACCAGCCGCGTCGGCGTGGCGGAGGTGGGCTGGCCGTTCAGCAGCGGCGCGGTTGGCCCATCCGTATGGCTGATGAAATAGGCCCCACCCTGCCGGCTGATGGCCGCGACCTGCACGCCGGGCTTGCCCATGGTCGATACGGGCTTGGTCAGGGTCAGCGTCTTGCCCGCGTTGGGCCCGCCGCTGACGAGAATGCGGCCGATGACCGCCTCGGCCGCGGCCGCCGCGGGGGCCACCTCCTCCGTGGCCAGATAATCGACCTGGAACTTGGCAATGACGATGCTGTCGCCGTCTTCCAGCAGCCGCCGCGCAATGCGCTGGCCGTTGACGAAGGTGCCGTTGGTGCTGCCCAGATCCTCGATAAAGCGCTCGTGGCCCACCACGGTGATGCTGGCGTGGCGCGCGCTGACGGCGCGGTGCGCGATCACCACGTGGTTTTCCGGATGCCGTCCGATATAGGTGCACTCCAGCTCCAGCGCCACTTCCTGCAGCACTTGCTCATTGCGCGAGATGATGATTTTCGCCACGTACTCTCCAGCTGATTGCCCACGGCGTGCTTACTTCCACCTTGCCTGTGCCTCTCGCCTGTGCCTGTAAACAGGAACGGGGAGCCGACTGGCTCCCCGTTATTATCGACTAGCTTGGCGCCAGACTACAATTTACAGCATGGCCTTCAACAAACGCGCCATTTCCGACGGGTTCTTGGTGGCCTTGATGCCGCACTCTTCCATGATGTCCAGCTTGGCTTGCGCCGTGTCGGCACCACCGGAGATCAGCGCGCCGGCGTGGCCCATGCGCTTGCCCGGAGGCGCGGTCACGCCAGCGATGAAGCAAACCACTGGCTTCTTCATGTTTTCTTTGATCCAGTAAGCCGCATTACCTTCGTCCGGACCGCCGATTTCGCCGATCATGATGACCGCGTCGGTATCAGGATCGTCGTTGAACATGCGCATCACGTCGATGTGCTTCAGACCGTTGATCGGGTCGCCGCCGATGCCGACTGCCGACGACTGGCCCAGGCCCAGTGCGGTCAGCTGGCCGACTGCTTCGTACGTCAAGGTGCCCGAACGCGATACCACGCCGATGCGGCCCTTGCGGTGGATGTGACCTGGCATGATGCCGATCTTGATTTCGTCAGGGGTGATCAGGCCTGGGCAGTTAGGACCCAGCAGCAGGGTCTTGGAGCCGGCTTTGGCCATGCGGTCCTTGAGGGCCATCATGTCGCGGACAGGAATGCCTTCGGTGATGCAGATCGCCAGGTCCAGCTCGGCTTCGACAGCTTCCCAGATCGCGGCGGCAGCGCCTGCTGGCGGTACGTAGATCACGGAGACGTTGGCGCCCGTTTCTTTTTTCGCTTCTGCGACGTTAGCGAAAATAGGAATGCCTTCGAAGTCTTCGCCGGCTTTCTTCGGGTTCACGCCAGCGACGAACGCTTCTTTGCCGTTCGCGTATTCGCGGCACATGCGGGTGTGGAACTGGCCGGTCTTGCCGGTAATTCCCTGGGTTACGACTTTTGTATCTTTATTGATCAGAATCGACATGTTATTTCCTTTGTATTCGGCGTAACCAGCTTAGGCGTTACCAGCTGCAGCGGCGACCACGGCCTTGGCTGCATCTTCCATCGTATCGGCGGCGATGATCGGCAGACCGGAGTCAGCCAGCATCTTCTTGCCGATGTCTTCGTTGGTACCCTTCATGCGCACGACCAGCGGCACATTCAGCGACACGGCCTTGGATGCGGTGATCACGCCTTCGGCGATCACGTCGCAGCGCATGATGCCGCCGAAGATGTTAACCAGGATGGCTTTCAGGCCTGGGTTTTTCAGCATGATCTTGAATGCTTCGGTCACTTTTTCAGCCGTCGCACCGCCGCCCACGTCCAGGAAGTTGGCCGGCTCGCCGCCGAACAGCTTGATGGTGTCCATGGTGGCCATGGCCAGACCGGCGCCGTTGACCAGGCAACCGATGTTGCCGTCGAGCGAAATGTAAGCCAGGTCGAATTTCGACGCTTCTACTTCGGCCGCATCTTCTTCGTCCAGATCGCGGTAAGCGACGATTTCTGGCTGGCGATACAGGGCGTTGGAGTCGAAGTTGAACTTGGCGTCCAGGGCGATGACCTTGCCCGAACCGGTCAGTATCAGCGGGTTGATTTCGGCCAGCGACGCATCGGTTTCCCAGTACGCTTTGTACAGGCCTTGCAGCTGCACGCGAGCATCTGCCAGCGATTCGGCAGGCACGCCGATCTTGGTGGAGATTTCATCGGCTTCGGCATCGGTCAGGCCGACGGCTGGATCGATGGCGATCTGGTGAATCTTTTCCGGGTTCGAGTGAGCAACTTCCTCGATGTCCATACCGCCTTCGCTCGATGCCATCAGCACCACGCGCTGGCTGATACGGTCGGTGACCATCGACACGTACAGTTCTTTCTTGATGTCGGCGCCTTCTTCGACCAGCAGACGACGTACTTTCTGGCCTTCTGCGCTGGTCTGATGGGTGATCAGCTGCATGCCCATGATCTGTTCAGCGTACTCGCGTACTTGCTCGAGCGACTTGGCCACTTTCACGCCGCCGCCTTTACCACGGCCGCCTGCATGGATCTGTGCCTTGACTACCCAGACCGGACCGCCCAGCGTTTCAGCTGCTTTGACAGCTTCGTCGACGGACAGGCACGGAATGCCGCGCGGTACTGTCACTCCGAATTTTCGGAGGATTTCTTTGCCTTGATACTCATGGATTTTCATGCTGGCTTCCCTTCTTCAAATACTGATGTGTAGAAATACGATTGAAATACGGATAAAAATGGAATATCGATTACGGATGGCGCTTACTTCTTAGCTGATACTGCTAGCCCGCTACGGCTTTTGCTACCCAGCGCGGGTAATACTGCTCGACAGCAGGGCCGTCGGCGCGCAGGGCATGGCATTTGTCGATCTGGAAGGGACGGATGGGCGAGGTATCGCCGGGACCGTCCCGGGTCTGGATCACTTCGTTGGCATAGGCCTGGATGGCGGCGGTGGGCAACACCTGCGCCAGTTCGGTCAAGTGCGTGCAGCCTAGCACGCCCGACAGGCGCTCTTTCAGACCCTGGCGAAAGCCTTTGACCAGCGACAAACCGACCAGGGCCCGGTAGGCCGGGCCGATGGTGTCGCAATAGCCGGGATAGGGAACGGCATCGGAGGCGGCTTCGGCCTCGACAATGTTCAGTTCGCGATCGATGGTGATGCGCAGGTGTAAGTCGTGCAGGGGCAGGCCGCCGGCGCGCACGCCCGAGGCAAGAATGACGTCACGCACTTTGATGTCGGAGATGCTGGCGTCGAGGTCCCACAGGCCATCGTCGCGCGCATAGGCGTCGACACGGATGGCGCGCGTATGCCGTAGTGCGCGGGAAACGGGAGAAGACAGGGGCATAAAAAACCAATGCCGAAATTGCGGCGTAAAGAGTATGCAGCCGGTGTGCTTGATGCACGTTGTCGCAGCTTCTACGACAACAACCGCTCATGCGGCGCTGCTAAAACCCCAAAAGTTTAGCACATGCTCAGCAGCATTGCGCCGCCCGGTGCCTATTTTTGCTGCATATTGAGAAATTTCATCGCTCGATGTTGAAAAAGCATCAATCTTCTTTGGGTGAATATCATGCGCTGCACCATATCGGGGCAAAGCGCCCTCGCCTTTCCCGTCGCGGGCTTACCCATTCCAGCTAATCCGTCGTTCGGCGTCACGGAATCTAAATGGAAGCGATTCCAATCCCGTTGAGATTGGTTTATGATCGTGATCAAAATAAGACATCAACATGAGCGCAGCCAGGTCATGGCGCAAGCTCGACAACAAGGAGGAGACACCTATGTTTCGCTATAAAAGTTTGTTCGCCAGCGCCGGCATGGCGTTTGTGCTGAGTGCCTGCGGGGGCAGCGGCGACAGCGCGCCGACGCCCGCACCGGCACCCGTGCCCGCCCCCGCCCCTGCCCCGGCACCGGCACCGGTACCCGACCCAGCGCCGGCGCCGGTACCGCCCCCGCCGACGGCTGTGGTGTGGAGCGACGAGTTCAACGGTACAAGTCTCGACAGCGCAAAGTGGGGCTTTCAGCTGGGCAATGGCGCGAATGTCAGTAACCCGGGCTGGGGCAACAATGAGCTCGAGTACTACACTGACCGCTCGGAGAACGTGCGTGTCGAAGGTGGCAACCTGATCATCACGGCGCGCAAGGAACCGGTCGTGGGCAACGCGGCCGGCGGCAACGTGGGGCAGACGTTTAACTGGAGCTCAGGACGCATCCGCAGCGCTGGTAAATTCAGTCGCACGTATGGCAAGATTGAATTCCGGGCCAAGCTGCCCGTCGGCAAAGGCTTCTGGCCGGCAGTCTGGATGCTGCCGGAAGATAATGTCGGCAATCCCTATGCATCCTGGGGCGCCAATGGCGAGATCGACATTATGGAAGGCATGGGCAGCAAGCCGACCAAGATTGCCCAAACCTTGCACTACGGCGGTATGTGGCCCAAGAACGTGTACAGCACCAACGAAGTGACCCTTGCCAGCGGCACGACCGTCAGTGACTGGCACACCTATACGCTGGAGTGGCGCTCCAACGAAATCATCTGGTCGATCGACGGCGTGGTCACCTCCACGCAAACGAAATGGTGGAGTTCGAACGTCAACCCGCCGGACAGCGATGACGATCTGAACGCGTGGCCGGCACCGTTCGACAAGCCGTTCTACGTGTTGATTAACCTGGCGGTCGGCGGCAATTTCGACGGCAACCCGCCCGCCACCGCGCCGGACAAGGCCGAGATGATGGTCGACTACATCCGCTGGTCGGCGCTGCCTGATGAAAATCGCGCCCCCGGACCGCGCCCGGCGATGAGCTATCCGTGGACGCCGGCAACGACCGTGGCCCGTCCCGCAGTCAATGGCAATCTGATTTACAACCCGTCGTTTGACTGGACCGCGAGCAATACCGTGGTGACCCAGAGTCCGGCCGCGGAGACCATTGCGGGCGCCACCAATTCGTATTTCTGGAATCTGTTTGAACTGAATGGTGACGCCAGCGCAACCAACGACAGCGGCGCCATCAAGATCACTATTACCGATCCTGGAACGGAATCTTGGAATGTGCAACTGCAACACAACAATCTTCCGCTCGCCCAGGGCCGCAAATATCGCATCGCCTTCGACGCGCGCGCTTCGGCCAACCGCGCCATGACTTACACGGTTGGCGCTGGCCAGGATCGCAGTTTTGAGTCGTATTCCGGCGCCGACGAAACCGCAGCGCTGACAACCGGCGTGCAAACCTTTACCCGCACCTTCAGCATGCTCTCGCCGACCAACAACGGCGCGCGCGTGGTGTTCAATCTTGCCAAAGCAGGGGTCAACACGGTGTGGATCGATAACGTGGTAGTCGAGGACATCGGCGCGGCGGACGTGCCGGCCGAGCCTGCTACCGGTGTCAATCTGCTCAAGAACGGCGATTTTTCCTCTGCGCTGGCGCCGAATTGGACGGTATGGGCCAGTGCCGGTACGGGTTCGCTGGTTGCGTCGACGGTGGGCAGCGCCGCGAGACTGGTGGTCACCGATGTCGATCCGGCCAATAACTGGCATGTGCAGCTCAATCAGCTCAATGTGGCGCTGGTGAAGGGCAAGAGCTATACCCTGGTCTTCAAGGGGTCGGCCAGCGTTGCCAAAGCAGTCGGCGTGGTGGTTGGCGAGAACGGCGGCAGTTTCGCACGCTACCTCGATGCAACCGCGGCATTGACACCAGCTGGCGCGACTTACACGTACACGTTCACGTCGCCGGTCACCAATGCTGCGGCCCAGTTGCAGATTTTGGGCGCTGTCGGTGCAGCAGGTGACGACTACACGCTGACGTTCGACGACTTCAGTCTGGTTGCAAATCCATGATCTGACATGCGCTTTGGCGAAAAGGGCGGACCAGATGGTCCGCTTTTTTTATCGATGCGACCTGTCGTTCGATCAGAACAGTCAGGCATGGGTCTGAAGTCAGGGCTACCCGCGTATCGGGCAAGCCTCGTCCCCGCAGCCCGGAGCGTCAGTCTCCGGCGTCGAGCGGTAACTCCGCACTGGTCCAGCCGCTGATGCCGGCTGACATGACACTGGCATCGCGGTAGCCCAGCTTGACAGCGCGCCGGGCCGCCCGCGGCGCCTTGCGGCAAAACAGGTTGGAACAATAGAAGACCAGCGGCGCAGCCAGGTCGGCAGGAAGGTCCGATGGATCGAACTCGACGGGCAAGTTAAGGGCACCCGGCACCCGCGCCCGCACCCACGAATGGCGCGCGTTGACATCGACGACCGTGACCGGACCGTCCTGCATGCGTTGATGCAACTGCTGGCAGGAGATGGACGGCAATCCCATGAACATGGCGAACATATGATTCCTTGAAATGGCAAGTTCCATGGCAAGTTCCCCGCAGCGAAGCGGAACCGGCCCGGTAGTGGTAGTGGGTTAAACGCCAGCGGGGTTGGCCGTCAGCGCGGGTTAGTCGTTAGCGCGCGTCGAGCCAACACGCAGGCAGCGCACCAGGGCCACCAGCGTGCAGCTGGCGAGAAACGAGCCGCCGATCAAGGCGGCGCTGTCGATGGGTGCCATCAGCCAGGCCAGCATGTAGCCGATTCCGCCTAGCACCATGCTCCAGCCGGCGAAGCGGCGCGCGGCCTGGTCGGAGGCCAGGTGCACAGCTCCGCCCTGGCGTCGCACCAGCAACTTCGGTATCGCGTTCGAATACACCACCACCACGCTGCCGAGCAATGCCCCCAGGATGCGATGCGAAGTCTCGGTGCTGATATAGCGCGGCGCCAGCCACGCCAGGGCTGCCGACATACCGATGATAAAAGCTGCCCCAAGCACGGCGCGATACGGGAAATGCGAACTCATGGTGTCTCCTTGGTCGATGTTTTATTGGAAGCCTGATCCACGCTTGACCGCGTGACTTTCAGGCCGAACGTTTCGGCGAATAGCAACAGGGCGTCCTCAAGCACCGACAGCTTGAGCCGGTAGGTGATGCTACGGCCCTGCTTGTCGGCCTCGATGAGGCCGGCGGCAACCAGCACCGCGAAATGCGCCGACATGGTTGGCTTGGAAACGTCGAACAGCGACGCCAGCTCGCCGGCGCCAAGCGGACCTCGTTGCAAATACTGCAGGACCTGGCGCCGCGTCGGATCGGACAGGGCTTTAAAGATTGTGCTCATGATTGATTATTAGCTAAACATCGAACTATTGCAAGCGTCTTAACGCCTTCCCGTTCCAGACGCGCCTTCTGTCAACATGCCTGTACGGGCGCACACAAGCGCAATGCCGCCTTTGGGGACGCTGCCAGTGAGAGGAAAATCGGGAATCGGGAATCGGGATCCGAGAAGTCGTATCGAGCGGGGACACGGCAGGGGTGCCATCACGCTGGCGATGGAAGACCAGCCACACAGGCCGGAGCTAAAAGACTGGGGCCACAAGCGACCAGCCATGAAAGACCAGCCACAAATCACTAGCGCTGAAGACTAGCCGCTAAATTCGTCGTCCGGGTCGTACCCCTGCATGGCGGTGCGTACCGCCCGCTGGGAAAAACCGCGCTGCATGAGAAAGCGCATTTGCTTGTTGCGTTCCGCCGGGTCGGTGGCGACGGTGCCGTATTTGCGTTGCCAGACTTCGCAGGCGCGCGCCGTTTCCGTGTCGCCCAGGCCCGCTTTGAGTTCTTGCAGTGCTTCGCCGTTGATGCCATGGCTTTGCAGCTCGGCCATGATGCGGCTGTTGCCGAAGCGTGCCGCGCGGCGGTGAATGAGCGACTCGGAAAAGCGCTCCTGCGACAGCCAGTTGTTCTTCTCTAAAAAATCGAGCAGGGCCGGAACATCGTCGCCCTCCTCCGCATAGCGCGCCAGCTTGCGCCCCAGTTCCAGCCTGCTGTGCTCGCGCATCGACAAATACCGCAATGCGCGACCTTTCAGGCTGAGTTGGGGTGCTGCCATCGCCTGTGCCTTTACTCCGCCGCGGCGACTTTATCGGCTGCCACAGCCTTGAGCTTGGCCACTTTCGGCTGCTCGTCGCCGGCGACCGGCGGCAGTTCACGCACGCCCAAGGCGGCACGCACCTTGTTTTCGATCTCGCGCGCCAGCGCTGGACGTTCCTTGAGGAAGATCCGCGCGTTGTCCTTGCCCTGGCCGATACGTTCGCCGTTATAGCTGTACCAGGAACCGGACTTCTCCACGATCTTGTTGTCGGCGCCCAGATCGAGGATTTCGCCTTCGCGGGACGTGCCTTCGCCATAAAGGATGTCGAAGTGCGCTTCCTTGAACGGCGGCGCGATCTTGTTCTTGACGACCTTGACCTTGGTTTCGTTACCGATCACTTCGTCGCCCGACTTGATCGAGCCGGTACGGCGAATGTCCAGACGCACGGACGCGTAGAACTTG
>CALRYE020000173.1:0-13873 GCA_943372275.1 Janthinobacterium lividum | reverse complement strand
GTCAATCAGTCGGCCGGCGCGCGCGTGCAGGGACAGTGGCACGTGCAGAACGTGAACGCATATCACAGCCGGTTCAAGCAGTGGCTGCGACATTTTCATGGGGTGGCCTCGCGTTACCTGGCCAATTATCTAGGCTGGCGCTGGGCCGTCGATGGCGCGCGCATCGCCACGGCCGAGACACTGCTGAGAGCGGCATTGGCTGCGCCTCCCCGTACTTTACGGTGACATAGCCAAAAAAAAGGACGACAGGCCGTGAAGCACCGTCGTCCCAAGGGAGCCCCGCTAGATCCCGGGATTACTGCTTGGTGAGCTGCCACCAGTTGATATTGAAGCCGCCGGAACGGGCGAACAGCGCCAGGTCCTGCTGCCCTGCCGCGAGCTGCACGGTGGCGCTGACGGTGACCCAGTTCTGGTTGCCGCCCGTATTGGGCACGTTGACCACACCCAGATCGCTGCCGTTACGGCTTAGCACCAGCTGGCCGCTGGTGCCGGGCGAGGCGACCCTGAACTGCACCGTGTAGGCGCCGCTGAACGGCACGTTGATCGGATAGCTCATCCAGTCGTTGGCGTCGATGTAGCCGACATTGAAGCCGCCCCCGGCGTCGCTGGTGGTTTCCACCCGCATGCCGCTGTGGTTGGCGAACATCTCGGCTTCGATGCGCGATCCGACCGTCGGCTTCCAGTTCATCCAGCTGGCGATGCTGTCGTTGCGCACCAGCGGCTGGGTGCCGAAGGCGGCGAAGTACGCTTCGATGGCCGCCGTGCCGGCGGTGCTGACGTTCAAATTGCCATAGGTGCCGCCGGCGCTGTTGTTGGTCACCAGTCCCCAGTTCCAGCTGGTGGCCCCCGCCGCGGCGCCGCCGGGCGAGGTGGTCTTGTACGACCAGCTGGTGCCGCCCCACCCCAGCATGTTGAAGATGTCGTGCGCGTGGCGCGTCATCTGGCCGCCGTACGCGCCCAACAGGGTCCATGGCTGGAATTCGCCCACCAGGAACGGCGTGTTCAGCGCCGTCAGCTTGTTGTTCCAGCCGCAGACCTCGCGCGCGTCGCCGGTGCCGCACTGCAGCCAGTCGGCGTACATATTGGCCTGCGCGGTGGTGCCGGACACTTCGTTCCAGCCCCACAGCCCCGGGTAGAAGTGCATCCAGAACGCCACGTTGGTCAGGCCCCGGGTGTTCGGGTTGCCGTACGCGTCGATGCCGCTGTTATGCCCCGGCAGGATGATCACGTGATTGGGGTCCTTGGCGCGCACCGTGTTAAACAGCTCGTAGCCGAAGTTGGCCAGGGTGGTGGCGTCGGTGCCCCAGGGTTCGTTGAGCAGGTCGTACGCGGCCACGGCGCTGCGGCCGTTGTAGTGGCTGGCGATCATGTCCCACACCCACTTGGTGCGGTCCATGTAGCCGGCGTTGCCCCACATGGCGGCCGGTCCCACGCAGCCGTCGTGCTGTTCGCTGGCCGCGGCCGCGCCGCCCACCGCGCCGTGCAGGTCGAGGATCACGTACATGCCGCGCTTTTCCGCTTCGTTGACGGCGTAGTCCAGATACTTGAAGGCGTCGGGACGCAGGCTGTACGGGGTGGTGCCTTCGATCAGGCTGTACAAAAACGGCACGCGGATCACGTTCATGCCCAGGCTCTTGATCAGATCGAAGTCGCGCGGCTTCATATAGTTATCGCGGTAGACCCGCATCAGCCGGTCTTTCTCGAGTTCGCCGAAGCGGCTCACCAGGGTGTTCTCCAGCGTGCACTGGTCGCCGATGGCGCCGCTGTTGGTCGACATGGAGGAGCCAAGCATCCAGAACTCCATCGCCAGCCAGTTACCCAGATTCACACCGCGCAGGTTGACCCGGTTGCCATTGGTATCGACCCAGTACTTGCCGCTCTGGCGTATCGCCGGCAGCGCCGCCGCATTGTCCTTGCTGAAGTTGACCCAGTTCAGATTGAAGCCGCTGCCGCGCGCGTACACCGTCAGGTTCTGGGTGCCCGCCCCCAGGTACACGCGCGAGGTGACCGTGGTCCAGTTCTGCCAGCCGCCCGTGTTGGGAATGCTCGCGATGGCCGAGGCGTCCTGTCCGTTCTGGCTCAGCACCACCCTGCCCGTGGTGCCGATCGAGGCCACGCGGTATTCCACGTTGTACCAGCCCGCCGTGGCGGGATTGACCGAGTAGGTCATCCAGTCGTTGGCATCGATGGCGCCCACGTTGGTGCCGCCGCCCGTGTCGGTGGTCGCTTCCACCATCACGCCGGCCATGCTGGCGTACGATTCGGCCTGCAGGCGGCCCGGCAGCGCGGTCTGGGCGGCGCAGTGCGCCCCGGCCAGCGCCATGGCTGCGGCCAATAGCATACGGCGCGCCGGTGCGGCGCGTCCAAACTGTTCTCGATACTGTTGTCGATCCATGTTCGTCTCCATGTGATTGTCGTCGCCATGCGGGTGTGCCGATCGCTGCGGCACATCGCCCCATGGCGCCAGAATGTCGGTCACCGCCTGTGGGCACTCTCCTTGTCGGGTTGGTGGATGAAAAAGGTCGCGCCTACCTGGCAAACGGCGCCGGCGCCGTGGTGCTGGTCATCCAGTCCATCACCCGCTGCTGCGGCTCGTACGGCACCGTGCCATACAGCTTGAACAGGCTTTCGATCTGCTCCTTGGACGCTGTCTTGAAGTCCAGCGCCGGCACGGCTTGCCCGGGAGCGTTGGTCACCAGGCCCCAGGTGCCGTTGCCCTGCCCGCCGGCGTTGCTGATCACCTTCCACGACCACGCGGTGGCGGCCCAGCCGCTTTTCGCGTAGGCGTCGAAGGTGGCGCGGGTGATCTGGCCGCCCATGTCCGCGCCCAGTCCGGCCCATGGCTGCAGTTCGCCGATGAAGAACGGGGTGTCGAGCACCTTCAGACGCTGCTCCCACTCGCACATGCCGCTGTTGGCGCCGCCGCTGCAGGTGAGCCAGTCGCGGTGCACGTCGGGGCCGATCGCACCCCAGCCGAACAGGCCCGGATAAAAGTGCATTTCGAAGGCGACGTTCTTCATGCCTTGCGCGGCCGGATTGCCGTAAGCGGCAATGCCCGAGTTATGGCCGGGCAGGATGATCACGTGGTTCGGGTCGACCGCGCGCACGGCGGTGTACAGCTTGCCGACCACCGCCGCCAGATTGGCCGCGCTGGTGCCCCACGGCTCGTTGAGCAGGCTGTAGCCGGCCACCGACGCACGGTCCTTGTAGCGCGCGGCGATCTGCTGCCACAGCCAGATGGTGCGTTCCTGATACTCGGGCGTAGTCCAGTAGGCGTTGCGGTTGGCGCAGCCGCTGTGGTGCTCCACGCCCTGGCTGCCGGCGGCGCCATGCAGATCGAGGATCACGTACATGCCGCGTTTTTCGGCCTGCGCGATGGCGCCGTCCAGATAGCGCCAGGCGTCGGCGCGCAAGGTGCCCGGCTTGTTCTCGTCTTCGATCACGGTATGGATGAACGGCAGGCGCACGGCGTTCCAGCCGTATTTGGCCATCAGGTCCCAGTCGCGCTCGGTGATCCAGTTATCGCGGAACAGCGTCATCAGGCGGTCGCGCTCGGCGTAGCCGAAGCGGCTGTCCAGCGTCGCTTCGAGCTTGCACTCGTCGTCGATGCCGGCCGAACCCTGCCCCATCATCCAGAATTCGTTGAGCAGCCAGTTCCCCATGTTGACGCCTTTGAGCGCAACCTGGGTGCCGTCCGCGCGCACCCACTTAGTGCCCTGCGCGCGGATCATCTGGCTGGCGTTGACGATGGGCGTGGCGACCGGTGGCGCCACCGGCGTGGCGATGACCACCGGTGGGGCCGGCGGCGGCGTGGGCACGACGGGCGGCGCCGGCGGGTTGGCGATGACGCCGGACCCGCCGCTGCCGCCACCACAGCCGGCCATGACCAGCGCGACGGCCGCCGCCGCCCAAACTTGTTTGCGATTCATTGCGATCTCCTGTTGTTGGTGACGAGTCACATTACGCCGTCTGTGCGCAATGTGGAAACGATTCCATCTTATAGTTTAAAAAAAACCGGCACGCCACCGGAGCTTGGCACTCCGGCTACAGCCAGCGGTTCACTGCAATTGCTTCTGCTTGATTCCGGTTTTCGGTCCGTTCGGCAGCATGTCCATTGGCGTACCCATCAGCCCACCGGCGCCAGCGAGGCTCGGTGCGACACGGAAATCGAAAAATCGCGCTGGACCGGGCGGTTGCTGCCATAGCACGAGTTCAGCAGCGCGTTCAGTGCGCTCAGCGTCATCTCCAGCCAGGGAATGTGCACCGATGTCAGGCGCGGCGAGGAAAACTGCGCGCTGGGGGTGTCGTCGTAGCCGATGACCGAGATATTGCGCGGCACCGAGCGGCCGATCTCCTGAAAGTACGACATGGCGCCCACCGCCATCTCGTCGTTGGCGCAGAACACGGCGGTAAACGCGTAACCCGATTCGGCCAGCCGCACCGCCTCGGCCCAGCCGCCTTCGGGCGAAAAGTCGCTTTCCGATTGCCACACTTCGGCCGGGTCGACGCCGCCCAGCGCCAGCTCTTTCAGGAAGCCGTCGATGCGTTCGACATTGTCGGGCGCCGTGGACGGCCCGCCGATAATGGCGATCTTGCGGTGCCCGTGGTCGAGCAATGCACGCGCCGCCAGGCTGCCCGCATAGGCGTGATTGGCCGTGAAGCACTGCTGTTCGATAGAGGTGAAGTAATCGTTCATCAGCACGATGCGCGACTGCTTGGCGCCCAGCGCCGCGATGTCGATATCGAGCAGGTGGTTGGTCATGGCGATGATGCCGTCGCAGCCGCGCTCCATCAGGAAGTCCACGCCGTCGACGGCCTGGCGGCGCGCATCGCCCTTGCCCACGCCGAAGGCCACCACCATGTGCAGGCCGGCGGCGCGCAGTTCGGTGTCGATCGCCTGCAGGATGGGCGTGTAGAACGAACCTTTCAGGATCGGGATATATACGCCGATCATCTGCGAGGTGCCCGACAGCAGGGCGCGCGCGGCGTGCGACGGCCGGAAGCCCAGCTCCTCGATGGCCTTCTGCACCCGTTCGACCGTTGCCGGCGACGCGTAGCCTTTCCCGGTCAGCACGCGCGACGCGGTGCCGAGACCGACGCCTGCGCGCAACGCGACATCTTTAATTGTTGCCACAACATCCTTTCCTGGACCGGCCAGGTCATCGATCGACTCAACATGGAAACGTTACCACCCAAGCAAATATACACGCGCCCAAGGCGAGTGTCAACTGCGCAGCGAGAAAAGTCACGAAGCGCATAGAATGGCGGAAGCATGACTTCCCTCATCCACAAGCTGCCGCTGGCGCACCGCCTCCACCGCCCCGGCGCGCGCCGTGCGCTAGCGCTGTACGCGCTGGTGCTGTACGCGCTGCTGGCCCTGCCCGGCGCCGGACTGCCTGGCGCCGCCGCCGCCGCCCCGCCGGACCAGCTGGTGAGCATGATCAACGACTACCGCGCCGCACCGGCCCGCTGCGACGGCCGCGACGTGGCGGCGCTGGCGCCGCTGGCGCCCCACCCTGCCCTGGCCCGGCTGCGCATCACCACCGGCACCTTCCTGGAGCTGGCGCTGGAGCGGCTGGGCTACCACGCCCAGCAGGCCGACGCCATCGTGATCGTCGGCGCCGACAGCGCGCGCGATGCCATGGACACCATCAAGGAGCGCTACTGCCGCAACCTGCTCAGCGGCGACTTCAGCGCCATCGGCATCGCGCGCATCGGCACCGACTGGCAGATCGTGCTGGCCCAGTCCACCCTGCCCCTGTCGCTGCCGGCCTGGCCAGACGCTGGCAAGGAGATTCTGGCGGCCGTGAACCGGGCGCGTTCGTCCAGCCGCAGCTGCGGCGAGCGGGTGTTTCCCGCCGCCGCGCCGCTGGTGTGGAACGATCAGCTGGGCAACACGGCCCTGGCCCATAGCGAGGACATGACAGTGCAGAAGTATTTCGCGCACCAGGCCAAGGATGGCAGCACCGTGGGCACACGGGCGACGCGGGCCGGGTATCGATGGCGCATCATCGGCGAGAATATCGCCTCCGGCCAGACCACGCCAGCCGAGGCGGTGGAAGGCTGGCTGGCCAGCCCCGGCCACTGCGTCAACATCATGGAGCCGGCGTTCACCGAAATGGGGGCGGCGTATGCGATCCGTAAGGACCGCTATCCTGGCAGGGTGTACTGGACGCAGGCGTTCGGCACGCCGCGCTGATGACCGCTTGCGCTCAGCGCCCGGTATAGATCTTATCGGTCGCTTGTTTAAGCTGGGCAGCTGGCAAAAACTGATCGGCGATCGTCAATACCGCGTGCAGATTATCCTTGAGCCTGTCGAGCGGTATCGCGCCCGGTTGAATCGCGGTTTGCAGCAAATGGATCGCCATATCGGCCAGCAGCAGGCGCTGCTTCTCAAGCCACTCGGCGCTACCGCTGTCGCCATGTCTGGTCGCGGGATGGGCCAGATAGGCGGCCTCGACGACACCATGTATTTCCCAAGCCATGCGTATGAGTTCGGCGTTCTTTTCCGGTTGCATAGTGTCCCGCGCGTGAAATGTGGCGTGGCCGTGAACGCGGCGGCCCGTCGTGTTTCGCTACTCTGTCAGATCTTGATATCGTCGAGGCTCTTGCCTGCCGATATCCACGCCTTGACCCAATTCGGTTTGCGTCCGCGGCCACTCCATTGCTGGCTCGGATCGTCCGGGCGCTGGTACTTCGCATTGGCGCGCAATTGCTGCGAAGGCGCGGCCGTCTTGGACGGCTTGCTGGCCAATAGCTCCTTGACCGACAGGCCCGCACTTTGTGCGATATGCAGGATCTGCTCGCGCGCCTGGCTGACGCTCAAGAAGTGACGCCCTTTCAGTTCTTCGACAACCTGCACTTCGAGTTTGCGTAATTGAGCAAGCGAATAGTTCGACAAGTCCTGCATAGGTTCCCCTGGTTTCAAGTGAGTGTGATGGAAAGACAGGAATGATACGCGATTGCGCGCCGTTTTCGCGTCGCCAAGTCATGAGAGCGTAACTTACCTTGCCTAAGATGTGCCGATTCTCACAGCCCGCAACGGAACTCCATGAACCAATCGAATTCGCGCCGCAATTTTATTCGCACCTTCTCCCTCGGCACCGTCGCCGTGTCGACGCTGCCACTGACCGCCTGCGGCGGCAGCGACCCGGACAGCCGCTCCGTCGCCTTCGCGCACGGCGTGGCCAGCGGCGACCCGCTGGCCGACCGCGTCATCCTGTGGACGCGCGTGACGGCCACCGGCGGCGCCGACCTCGATGTGCTGTGGGAGCTGTCGGAAGACCGCGAATTCACCAGGTCCGTGGCATCGGGCAGCGCCCGTGCCGGCGCGGCCGCCGACTTCACGGTCAAGGTGGACGCCACCGGCCTGGCGGCCAACCGCAGCTATTTTTACCGCTTCGCCTGCCAGGGCGTGACCTCGCCCGTGGGCCGCACCAAGACGCTGCCGACCGGCGCGGTATCGCGCGTGCGCTTCGCCGTGTTCAGCTGCTCGAACTACCCGGCCGGCTACTTCAACGTCTACGGCGACGCGGCCAAGTTCGACGACATCGACGTCGGCCTGCATCTGGGTGACTACATCTATGAATACGCGGCGGGTGGTTACGCGTCGCAAAGCGCCGCCAGCATGAACCGCGTGTCCAAGCCGGCCACCGAGATCATCACGCTGAGCGACTATCGCATGCGCTTCCAGCAGTACCGCACCGATCCGGACCTGCAAGCGGTGCATGCGCGCATTCCGTTCATCACGGTGTGGGACGACCATGAGCTGACTAACGACACCTGGCGCGACGGCGCCGAGAACCACGACCCCGCCACCGAAGGCCTGTGGGCCGCGCGGCGCATGATGGCCATTCAGGCGTATCACGAATGGATGCCGATCCGTGTGCCGGATGCGGCGCGCCCGGACCGGATCTACCGCTCGTTCGACTTCGGCAACCTGATCTCTCTGCACATGCTCGACACCCGCGTGATCGGGCGCGACAAGCAGCTCGCCTATGCCAGCTATGTGGGCGCGGACCGCAGCTTCAACAGCGCCGCGTTCACGGCCGACGTGTCGAACCCGGCGCGCCAGCTGATGGGGGCGGAGCAGACTGCGTGGCTGCAAAGCCAGATGAGCAAGTCCACCGCCACGTGGCAGATTCTCGGCCAGCAGGTGCTGATGGCGCGCATGCTGCTGCCGGCGCCCATGGTGCTCGGCACGGTCGGCTACGCGGCCTATTTCGCCATCGCGGCCAAGGTCAAGGCCGGCACGGCGCTGACCGCCACCGAGCAGCAGCAACTGGCCGCCACGCCGGTGCCGTACAACCTCGACGCCTGGGACGGCTACCCGGCCGCGCGCGAGGCGGTGCTGAACATGGCACGCAACCTGAACAAAAATCTGGTCGTGCTGGCCGGCGACACCCACAACGCCTGGGCCAGCGATCTGCTGGATGCAAACGGCCAGGCCGTGGGCGTCGAGTTCGGGGTCTCGTCGGTCACTTCGCCCGGTTTTGAAAGCTACTTCCCGACCTTCGCGCCGGCTACCGTGGGCGGAGCCATGGAACAGCTGATCGGGCCGCTGGTGTATGCGGAAACCGCGTCGCGCGGTTTCACCGTGTTGACCGTTACGCCGACCGAAACGCGGGCCGAGTACCGGTATGTCGACACGATCAAGGCGACCACGTATTCGGCCTCGGTCGGCAAGACGCTGCGGGTCCTGCCGGGGCAGGCGAACCGCAAGCTTGTGGCCGCCTGATCCGGCCGTAAGATCGTTTCGAATCGACGTCCGTAAAGATGGGGGTCGAAAGATGGGGGTCAAGTCTGGCAAATGGACACAGGCTGTGCTGTAGCGCCTGAATTGTGGGGCTAAAGATGAGTTCGTGTCCGTTTGCCAGACTTGACCCCGTGGTTGTTTACCCCGTGGTTGCATGGTCATAGTTGTTACACAGCACATTTGATCATCGCAATGATAGTTCCCCCGTGGCCAGGCAGGACGTGTGCCCCTACTATTGCAGCGGGAACTTGTGCGACATCGCTGGCATGGTTTCCGCAAGTCGATTGAATTGGCAAAAATCTGTCGCATTGAAACCATTGCTTACAGGTGATACAGGACTGCGATGTCAATCCCTGGCCGTCGGCGTAGAGTCCAGTCACTAACCCTGAGGTGACCGCCATGTCCAAAGTTCGCGCTCTGCTGCTCCCCCTCGCACTGCTTGCCACGCCGCTCGCTTCCCACGCGCAGGAATGGCGTGACGAAGGCCGCGGGCGCAGTCGCGCCCCGGTCGATGTGTTCTGGGACGGCGACTGCCGGATCGAACGCAGGGTCACCCGCAGCGGCGAACTGGTCGAGCGACGCCGCTGCCCGGAAGACCGCTATGCCGTTGGCCGCGTGGCGCGCGGCGATGCCGACGAGCGCCGCAACGGCCGCTACGCCGACGATGACGAACCGCGCCGTGCACCGGCGTATCGCGACGAGCGGCGCGAGCCGGTATACAGCCAAGCGCAGTCGCGCCGCGATACCGATTACCGCGACCGGCGCGGGGACGACACGCCCGCCCCACCGATCCCCGTGTATCGGGACAGTGGGCGCTACGTGGAGCGTGACAGCGAGCGAGATGGCGAGCGCGTGAACGAGCGCATCAATGAACGCGATAATGCGCCCATCGCCACGACAACGCGGGTCTACCCACGCCTCGAACCGGTGCTGCCCGCGCCGTTGGTGGCCGTGCCCGCCCATCCGGTGGCCAGGCAGGTCCCGGCGCCTGTCGCCAGGCCCGCCTTGCCCGCGCCGCGTGTCGTGGTCGCGAGAGCCGCAGCGCCAGCGCCTGCGCCACGGCTGGCCGTCAAGCCAGCGCCAGCCCCGCCTGCGCCGGCGCCACGCCTGATGGCGAAACGCGCGCCGCCGGCCGCACCTCAGCGCATCGCGGCAAAACCGGTCGCTGTAGCGCCGGCCAGGCATATCGCGGCGAAACCAGCCGTAGCACAACCGGCGCCGCGCGTGGTCGCGAAAGCGCCAGCGGCACCGCCGTCGCGGCTGGCGGCCAAGCTGCGCCCTGCCCCGGCCTCGCCGCAAGCGGTAGCGAAGGTCATGACGAAAGCGCCGCCTGCGGCAAAGGCCCCCCGCGTGATCGCCAGAATCGCGCCGAAGCCGGCGACGCAGCGTCTGGTCGCCAAGGCGGAGATAACGCCAGCGGTACCGGCCAGGAAATCCCCGGCGCCGCGCGTGATTGCGCGCATCGCGCCAGTCAAGCCCGCAGCACGCGTCTTGGCCACCGTCCAACCGGCCAAAGTGCCCGCTCGCGTCGTTGCCACGGCCAGTCCGATCAAGGCGCCCGTGCGTGCCGTGGCCGCGGCCAAGCCGGTGAACTCCGCACCACGGCTTGTCGCGGTCGCCCCAGTGGTCAGCAAACCGCTCATGGCGGTGAAGCCAGCACCAGCCGTCAGCAAACCGCTGGTGGCAGTCAAGGCAGCGCCCGTCGTCGAGGCAGCACGCGCCGTCGATAAGGCGCCCGCCCCCGTCAAGCGGCCAACCAGCCCGCCGAAATCGGACTGGCTGGTGACCCTGCCGCCTGAAGAGCTCAACACCGACCCGGTGCCCAAGCCAGCGGCGGCAGCTTCACCGGTGGCGGCAACCACGGCGGGCGCGGCCAAGCCCCGGCTGGCCGTGCGCAACGATCCGGCCTGGCAGGTGCGTGAGGTGCAGGACTACATCAAGCGCAAGAGCATGGAGCCGTACAGTAATCTGAGGTAATGGGAACGGGCGGCGATGGTCAACTCGGCCATCGCTGCCGGTAGCGCCCCCCTGACGCAGCCATCGCCACCGCTGCCACTTCCCCCTCCGCGGTGGCCCCGCACACCGTCCAACGGCCGTACGGCATCCTCGCCGCATGCGTTGTAAAATAAGCACCTCGAGCTCTCCTTGGCGCAGCCCTACCCGATCTTCCATGAACAAGCGCCTGCCCGCAGACAGCATCTGGCACAGCTTCCACCCAGCGGTTGCGGCATGGTTCATGGCGACGTTTCCGTCGGCGACCGAAGCGCAGCTGCAAGCGTGGCCCCCGATCCAGGACGCGCGCCCCACGCTGGTGGCCGCGCCCACCGGCTCGGGCAAAACCCTGACAGCCTTCCTGGCCGCGATCGACGCGCTGGTGCGCGAGAGCGGCGACGCCGCCCTGGCCGACGAAACCCAGGTACTGTACGTGTCGCCCCTCAAGGCGCTGTCCAACGATATCCGCCTGAACCTGCAAGCGCCGCTCGACGGCATCGGCCGCCAGCTCGACGCCATGGGCCTGCCGGCGCACGGCATCCGCAGCGCCGTGCGCACCGGCGACACCACCCAGCCCGAGCGCAACGCCATGCGCCGCCGCCCGCCCCACATTCTGGTCACCACGCCCGAATCGTTCTATGTGCTGCTCGGTTCCGACAGCGGCCGCGCCATGCTCGCCACCGTGCGCACGGTGATCGTCGATGAAATCCACGCCGTGGCCGGCAGCAAACGGGGCAGCCATCTGGCGCTCAGCCTGGAACGGCTAGACGCCCTGTGCGCGCAAAAGCCGGTGCGCGTCGGCCTGTCGGCAACCCAGAAGCCGCTGTCGCTGGTGGCCGACTTTCTGGTTGGGCGCGGTGGCGGCGAATGCGCGGTGGTCGATGTGGGCCATGTGCGCGCCCGCGACCTGGCGCTGGAATTGCCGCCGGTGCCGCTCGAAGCGGTCATGCCCAACGAAGTATGGGACCGCATTTACGACCGCATGGCCGAACTGGTGGTGCTGCACCGGACCACGCTCATCTTCGTCAACACGCGGCGCATGGCCGAGCGCCTGGCGCGCCATCTTGGCGAGCGCCTGGGCGCCGAGCATGTGGCCGCGCACCACGGCAGTCTGTCCAAAGAATTTCGACTGGGCGCCGAACAGCGGCTCAAAACAGGCGACCTGCAGGTGCTGGTGGCCACCGCCTCGCTGGAACTGGGCATCGACATCGGCGACGTCGATCTGGTGTGCCAGGTCGGCTCGCCGCGCAATATCGCTTCGCTGCTGCAGCGCGTGGGCCGCTCCGGCCACCACGTGGGCGGCATGCCCAAGGGCCGGCTGTTTCCCACCTCGCGCGACGATCTGATCGAGTGCGCCGCGCTGCTCGACTGCGTGCGCCGCGGCGAACTCGATGCGCTGCGCATTCCACGCGCGCCGCTCGACGTGCTGGCCCAGCAGATCGTGGCCGAAGTGGCCTGCCGCGAATGGGGCGAAGACGCGCTGTTCCAACTGGTACGCCGCGCCCAGCCCTACGCGGCGCTGGAGCGCGCCAGCTTCGACGCCGTACTGCGCATGCTGGCCGACGGCTACACCACCCGCAACGGCGTGCGCGGCTCGTACGTGCACCGCGACGCGGCCACCCAGTCGCTGCGCGGCCGGCGCGGCGGTAAGCTGGCCGCCGTCACCTCCGGCGGCACCATTCCCGACAATGCCGACTACACCGTGCTGCTCGAGCCGCAGGGGCAGTCGGTCGGCACCGTCAACGAAGACTTCGCCGTCGAGAGCATGGCCGGCGACGTTTTTCAGCTCGGGAACACCTCGTACCGCATCATGAAGATCGATGCCGGCAAGGTGCGCGTGGAGGACGCCCATGGCGCCGCGCCCAACATTCCGTTCTGGCTGGGCGAAGCGCCCGGCCGCAGCGACGAGCTGTCCGCCGGCGTGGCGCGCCTGCGCGGCGAGATCGACCAGCAGCTGTCGCTGCCCGTCTCCGCCGCGGCAACCGACAACAGCGAGGCGCTGGAGCGCGCGGTGGCGTGGCTGAACGAGTATCTGGGTCTGCACGACGACGCGGCGCGCCAGATCGTCGACTACCTGGCGCGTTCGCGCGCCGCGCTCGGTTCGCTGCCGACGCAAGACACGCTGGTCATGGAGCGCTTCTTCGACGAATCGGGCGGCATGCAGCTGGTGCTGCACACGCCATTTGGCAGCCGCATCAACCGCGCGTGGGGACTGGCGCTGCGCAAGCGCTTCTGCCGCACCTTCAACTTTGAGCTGCAGGCCGCCGCCACCGAAGACGCGATCATCCTGTCGCTGGCCACCAGCCACAGCTTCCCGCTCGACGAAGTCTGGCGTTACCTGCGCGCGGCCACGGCCGAACCGATCCTGATCCAGGCCCTGCTCGACGCCCCGCTGTTCAACGTGCGGTGGCGCTGGAACGCCACCACGGCGCTGGCCCTGCCGCGCTTCACCGGTGGCCGCAAGGTGGCGCCCCAGCTGCAGCGCATGAAGAGCGACGATTTGCTGGCCGCCGTGTTTCCCGATCAGGCGGCGTGCCTGGAAAACGTGGTCGGCGAGCGCGAGCTGCCCAGCCACCCGCTGGTGGACCAGACACTGGACGACTGCCTGCACGAAGCGATGGACAGCGAAGGCTGGCTGGCCCTGCTGCGCCGCATGGAGGCCGGCCAGGTGCGGCTGCTGGCGCGCGACCTGCCGGCACCCTCGCCGCTGGCGATGGAGATTCTTAACGCACGGCCCTACGCGTTCCTCGACGACGCTCCGCTCGAAGAGCGCCGCACCCAGGCCGTCATGAGCCGGCGCTGGACCGATCCCGCGTCGACCGACGACCTGGGCGCGCTGGACATCGACGCCATCGCCAGCGTGGCCGAAGAAGCGTGGCCGCAAGCGCGCAACAGCGACGAAGTGCAGGAAGCGCTGGTGGCGCTGGCACTGGTGACGCGCGCCGAAGCCATGGGCTTGCAAGGCTGGCCGCTGTGGCTGGAAGAACTGGCCGAAAGCGGCCGCGTGACGCGCCTGCGCGATGGCGCGGGCATCGATTTCTGGGTGGCGCTGGAACGGCTCGACTGCGTGCAGGCGGCCTACCCACAGGCCCAGGCCACGCCGGCGCTGGTGGTGCCGGCGAGCCA
>CALRYE020000172.1:0-14203 GCA_943372275.1 Janthinobacterium lividum | reverse complement strand
ACCGGCCTTGACCTTATACAGCGGCGGCTGGGCGATATAAATATGGCCGCGCTCGACCAGCTGCGGCATCTGGCGATAGAACAGCGTCAGCAGCAGGGTGCGGATGTGGGCGCCGTCGACGTCCGCATCGGTCATGATGATAATGCGGTGATAGCGCAGCTTGTCGACGTTGAATTCGTCCGGGCCGATGGAGGTGCCCAGCGTGGCGATCAGCGTGGTGATCTGCTCCGACGACAGCATCTTTTCGAAGCGCGCCTTTTCCACGTTCAGCACTTTACCGCGCAGCGGCAGAATCGCCTGGAATTTACGGTCGCGTCCCTGTTTTGCCGATCCACCTGCCGAGTCACCCTCGACGATGTACAGTTCGGACAAGGCCGGGTCTTTTTCCTGGCAGTCGGCCAGCTTGGCCGACAGGCCCAGGCCGTCCATGACGCCTTTACGGCGCGTCAGATCGCGTGCCTTGCGGGCCGCTTCGCGGGCGCGCGCAGCTTCCACGATCTTGCCGCAGATGATCTTGGCGTCGTTCGGCTTTTCCATCAGGTAGTCGGTCAGCGTCTTGGCGACGATTTCCTCGACCGGGCCGCGCACTTCCGACGACACCAGTTTATCCTTGGTCTGCGAGCTGAATTTCGGCTCCGGCACTTTCACGGACAGCACGCAGGTCAGACCTTCGCGCATGTCGTCGCCGCTGATTTCGACTTTCGCTTTTTTGGCGAATTCGTGCTCGTCGATGTATTTGTTGATTACCCGCGTCATGGCCGCGCGCAGGCCGGTCAGGTGGCTGCCGCCGTCGCGCTGCGGGATGTTATTGGTGAAGCACAGCACCTGCTCGTTGTAGGCGTCGTTCCACTGCATCGACACGTCCACCGAGATATTGGTGTTCTGGTCCGACATGCGCTCGCCGGTGGCCTGGAACACGGTCGGGTGCAATACCGTTTTGGCTTTGTTGATGTATTCGACGAAGCCGCGCGTGCCGCCTTCGAACGCGAATACTTCTTCTTTGCCGGAACGCTGGTCGGTCAGCTTGATGTTCACGCCGTTATTCAGGAACGACAGTTCGCGGATCCGCTTGGCCAGAATCTCGTAGTGGAATTCGACATGGCTGAAGATTTCTTCGTCGGCCCAGAAGTGCACGTCGGTGCCGCGCTTGTCGGTGTCGCCGATGACCTTGATGGGCGAGACCAGCACGCCGTCCTGTTCTTCGATAACGCGGTCTTGCGGCACGCCGCGCACAAACTCCATGTAATGGACTTTGCCGTTGCGGCGGATGGTCAGTTTCAGCAGCTTGGACAGGGCGTTGACGCAAGATACGCCCACGCCGTGCAGGCCGCCCGATACCTTGTACGAGTTCTGGTCGAACTTGCCGCCGGCGTGCAGTTCGGTCATGACGATTTCGGCAGCGCTGCGCTTGGGCTCGTGCTTGTCGTCGTATTTCAGGCCGGTTGGAACGCCGCGGCCGTTGTCGGTAATCGAGATCGAGTTATCCGAGTGGATCGTGACGTGGATTTCGGTACAGTGACCGGCCAGCGATTCGTCGATCGAGTTGTCCAGCACTTCGAATACCAGGTGGTGCAGGCCAGTCCCGTCCGAGGTGTCACCGATGTACATGCCGGGGCGCTTGCGCACGGCTTCCAGACCTTCGAGAATCTGGATGGAGGACGCGCCGTATTCTTCAACTTTGGCGGGGATTGCTGGTGAGTTTTCGGACATGGACTGCCTTTTCTAAAAACGGTGTATCGGGTGCTGATTCGCCTTTGTCGTTCGCGTTAACTGGGAACTCATAGCACCCTCGATCCTGCATGGGTGCTATGGGTCCCCGCTTTCGCGGGGATGACGGTGGCGGGGTGTATTGCGTCTAACTAGATGCGCATCGGCATGACGACGTACTTGAAGTCGGCATTGTCGGGAATCGAGATCAGTGCCGACGAGTTGGAGTCGCCCAGCGCGATGTTGACCTGATCGCATTTCAGGTTGTTCAGCACGTCGAGCAGGTAGGTCACGTTGAAGCCGATGTCCACGCTGTCGCCGCCGTAATCGATTTCCAGTTCTTCGACCGCTTCTTCCTGGTCCGCATTGGTCGAGCTGATCTTCATGCTGCCCGGCGTGACGATGCAGCGTACGCCTTTGAACTTGTCACTGGTCATGATGGCGGCGCGTTGCAGCGAACGCAGCAGCTCGTCGCGGCCGATGGTGAAGTCGTTCTTGTAGCCCTTCGGAATCACACGGGTGTAATCCGGGAACTTGCCTTCGACCAGCTTGGACACCAGTTCGATGTCGGCGAAGGTCAGCTTGACCTGCGAGGCGGCGATGTCGAGTTGGACGGTCTCGTCGCTTTCTTCCAACAGGCGTTGCAGTTCGATAATCGTCTTGCGCGGAATGATGACTTCCTGGCGCGTGAATTCCTGCTCCGTCTCGACCTGGCAGAACGCCAGCCGGTGGCCGTCGGTGGCCACCGCGATCACGTTGCGCCCGTCCAGTACCAGCAGCAAGCCGTTCAGGTAGTAACGGATGTCTTGCTGGGCCATCGAGAAGTGCACCATGTTGAACAGGTGCTTGAGGGTCTTTTGCGGCAGGGTGACGGTAGCGTTGAAGGTGTCGGCGACCGAGACGGTCGGAAACTCTTCGGCGGCCAGGGTTTGCAGGGCGAAGCGCGACTTGCCGGTCTGAACCGTCAGGCGCTTGTTCAGCAACGTCATGGTCACGTCGCCCGACTCGGGCAGCGCGCGCAGAATGTCGAGCAGCTTGCGCGCGGCCACGGTGGTGCCGGCCACGTCGGCACCCGAGCCGATGGTGGCGTGCGTGGTGATCTGCACTTCGGTGTCGGTCGACAGGAACGAGAGGTTCTCGCCGTCCTTGCGGATGAGGATATTGGCCAGAATCGGCATAGTGTGCCGACGCTCGACAATACCGCTCACGATCTGCAGTGGCCGGAGAAGGCTATCTCGGGTGGTTTTGACCAATTGCATGGTTATCCTCGGTAGGTTGTCAAATTGCTTCTGTGTTACTGCCGGGCAGCTATTTTGTCAGCAGCAACTGCTGACAAGGTTGAATCTAAGCTTGCTGCTAATGCACTATTTTGCCAGAAATTTCCCAGCGCTAAGCAAACGCCGCATCAGCCCTTCAATGTCTGTTCCAGCACGTGCAGCTCGTGGTTGCACTCGGGATTCTTGGTACGGTCCAGCGCGATCTTGCGCACCGCGTGCAGCACGGTGGTGTGGTCGCGCCCGCCGAACAGTTCGCCGATTTCCGGCAAGCTCTTTTGCGTCAGTTCCTTGGCCAGGTACATGGCAATCTGGCGCGGGCGGGCAATGTTGGCCGGCCGGCGCTTGGAGTACATGTCGGCCACCTTGATGCTGAAGAAGTCGGCCACGGTCTTCTGGATGTTTTCCACCGAGATCTGGCGGTTCTGCACCGACAGCAAATCCTTGAGCGCTTCCTTGACCACGTCGATGGTGATGTCCTTGCCGTGAAAGCGCGAGTACGCCAGGATCTTGCGCAGCGCGCCTTCGAGCTCGCGCACGTTCGAGCGCAGGTGCTTGGCCACGAAGAACGCCACGTCGTCGGAGAAGGTCACCCCTTCCGACTGGGCTTTCTTGAGCAGAATCGCTACCCGCATTTCCAGCTCGGGCGACTCGATCGCCACCGTCAGGCCGGAATCGAAACGGGAAATCAGGCGGTCGTCCATGCCCGTGATTTCCTTCGGATACGTGTCGCTGGTGATGATGATCTGCTTCTTGGCCGCAATCAGCGCCTCGAACGCGTAGAAAAACTCTTCCTGCGTACGGCTCTTGCCACCGAAAAACTGAATATCATCGATGAGCAGCATGTCCAGCGAGTGATAGTAATGCTTGAAATCGTCGAAGCCTTTGCGCTGGTACGCGGTGACGACGTCGCGCACGTATTGTTCCGCGTGAATATAGCGGATGCGCGCGCCCGGCTGGTCGGCCATGACCTGGTTGCCGATCGCGTGGATCAGGTGGGTCTTGCCCAGGCCCACGCCGCCGTAGAAGAACAGCGGGTTGTACGACACGCCCGGATTGTTGGCCACCTGGATCGCGGCGGCGCGCGCCAGCTGGTTGGCCTTACCGGTAACGAAACTGTCGAACGTCAGGTCGGTGTTGACGCGGCTTTGCTCGCGCCGCGGCGAATTGCCGATGTTGAACATCTCCGGGCCGCCGGGGCCGTTGTCGGCATTGCCGTTGCCGTTGTTGCCGTTGTTGCCCGGGCCGTTGCTATGCCCGTTGGCGCTGCCCGGATGGTTGATCTGGCCCGGCAACGGATCGTCGTTGGGCGCAGGGTGGGGCGCGACGGCTTTTTTCGGCAACGCATTGCGCGGGTCGAGCACGAACTGCACGTCGATCGGCGCTTCGTAATATTGGCAGGCCAGCGCCGTGATGCGGGTGGCGAACTGGGTCTTGACCCAGTCGAGCTTGAAGCGGTTCGGCGCTGCGATGCGCAACTTGCCGTCCTCGTAATCGAGGGCGATCAGCGGTTTGATCCATGCACTGAACTGTTGCGGCGTCAGCTCCAGTTCCAACTGCGCGGAACAGGTCTGCCAAAAATTTTCCATTGAATCGTCTGTCTTGAATAAGGTGGTGTGGGGGCGGTTCGTTGCTTTTCTGTTGCACCCGGTCGGGGACCGAAAAGCGGTGGGCGCGCCACACGTAACACGCTATTCTACCCGTGACGGCCCGAGTTATCCACAGGCACGAAAGTTATTTTCCCGTCCGGCGGGCGGGCTCGGCCAACACTCAGCCTTGACACGGAAGGGCAAAATGCTGTCTAATCCGGGGTTCCCCGCCCGTATTCCGTGCAATCTGGCCGTTCGGTCGCTTGTTTTGCTGCGGTTCGGGCAGCGGGTAAAAACGAGTATTGCTGTGGCGTGTCGCTGGCTTACCCTCTGCGAAATGTCCTAGGCGCCGACAACTGACGGGACGTCAGACCCGATTCTGCATTTTATTTTGCTTTAAGCGAGACCACCATGAAACGTACTTACCAACCTTCCGTCGTTCGTCGCAAGCGCACGCACGGCTTCCGCGCACGTATGGCCACCCGTGGCGGTCGCGATGTGCTCAATGCACGCCGCGCCAAGGGTCGCAAACGCCTGGCTGTATAAGTCTGGCACTTACTGCTGGATCGCGGTTGGCTATGACTAGCGAAGGTTCACACGACTTCGCGCGCGTTCGGCGTATCGTTAAAACGGATGAATTTTCATCCGTTTTTCGTTTGCGCCCTGCCCAAAAGACGGCCCATTTCGTGCTCTACACCCGCTCCAACGAATTGCCGCATGCGCGGCTGGGCGTCGTGGTGGCCAAGCGTTTCGCGCCGCGCGCCGTCACGCGCAACACCATCAAGCGGGTCACGCGCGAACTGTTCCGCACGGCGCAGCTGCCGGCGCTCGACTGCATCGTGCGCCTGGCGCGCCCGGTCAACAGCAAGGACGGCCCGGCCACCACGGCGGCGCTGAAGGCTGTGCTGCGCACGGAAATTGCGCGCCTGTTTTCGGCCCAGCGCATGGCGCCCGGCGCGCCGCGCACGGTGGCGCCTGTCAGCCCCGGGCAGGCGGCGGTTTCCGTGGCGGCGTCCGGGTCGGCAGCCGCATCCGCTGCTGCATCGGGTTCATCGGCGGCGGACGTGCCGTCATGAAAGCGCTGCTGGTGGGGCTACTGCGCGGCTACCAGCTGCTGCTCTCGCCGATGCTGGGGCAACGCTGCCGCTTTTATCCCACCTGCTCGAATTACGCCATCGAGGCCCTGCGCACGCATGGCGCGGCCCGTGGTAGCCTGCTGGCGGCGCGCCGCGTGTGCCGCTGCCACCCGTTTAACGCCGGCGGCGTCGATTTAGTGCCGCCCGCTTCCCCGAAGAATTCTTCTACAGCCGCCTGCGGCTGCAACCACTCCTGAATCAATACCTCAATGGAAATCAATAAACGTACTATCCTGTGGATCGTGTTTTCCGTCTCGCTGGTGCTACTCTGGAACGAATGGATGGTCTCGACCGGCAAACAGTCGATGTTTTCCGCGACCCCGCCTGCCGTGACCGCGCCGGCGGCCAAGGCTCCGGCCGCCGGTCTGCCAAGCGCCACCGGTGCACTGGGCGCGGCGGCCTTGCCGGGCGCCGTGCCGGGCGCGGCCGCGCCGTTCAAGGCTGAGATCGTCACCATCACGACCGATGTGATGCGGGTCGAGATCGACACCGCCGGCGGCGTGGTCAAGCGCCTGGAACTGCTCAAGTTCAAGAACGCCAACGACAAGACCAAGAACCAGCTGCTGTTCGACGTTAACCCGAAGGGCATCTACGTGGCCCAGACCGGCTTGATCAGCAACACGGCCGGCAGTGCCATGCCGAACCACACCACCGGTTTCGTGGCCAAGCCAGGTCCGCGCACGCTCGACTCGGCCAACCAGGTGCAACTGGTGCTGGAAGCCGAGCAGGGCGGCGTCAAGCTGACCAAGACCTTCACCTTCAAGCGCGGCGACTATCTGATCGACCTGCGCCACGACGTGACCAATGCCGGCGCCGCGCCGGTGTCGCCGTCGCTGTACCTGCAGTTGCAGCACCACGGCAACAAGCCGGAAGGCGAGTCGTACTTCAATTCCAGCTACACCGGTCCGACCCTGTTCACCTCGGCAGACAACTACCAGAAGCTGCAGTTCGAAGAAATCGAAAAGAACAAGGCCACCCACGCCACCAAGTCGAACGATGGCTGGGTCGCGATCTCGCAGCACTATTTTGTGTCCGCCTTCGTGCCGCCACAGGGTAAGCCACGTGAAATCTTCACGAAGAAAGTCGATACCAACCTGTACGCCATCGGCACCCTGATGCCACTGGGCACCATCGCACCGGGCGCCACGGTCAGCAGCGACACCAAGCTGTATTCCGGTCCGCAAGACGAGAACAAGCTGGAAACCATCGCTCCGGGCCTGGAACTGGTCAAGGATTACGGCATGCTGACGATTATCGCCAAGCCGATTTTCTGGGTCATGGACCAGCTGCACAAGGTCATCGGCAACTGGGGCTGGACGATTATCGCCTTCACCATCCTGATCAAACTGCTGTTCTTCCCGCTGTCGGCCGCCGGTTACAAGAGCATGGCGCGCATCAAGGTGGTCACGCCGAAAATGCAGGCCATTCGCGAGCGCTATAAAGGCGATCCGGCCAAGATGAACCAGGCCACGATGGAGCTGTACAAGACCGAGAAGATCAATCCGCTGGGCGGCTGCCTGCCGATCCTGGTGCAGATGCCGGTATTCCTGGCCCTGTACTGGGTGTTGCAGGCGTCCGCCGAAATGCGCGGCGCGCCATGGATCGGCTGGATTCAGGATCTGACCGCGCCGGACCCGTATTTCATCCTGCCGGTGCTGTACGCGATTTCGATGTTCATCACCACCAAGTTGAATCCGCAGCCGGCCGATCCGGTGCAGGCCAAGATGATGCTGTTTATGCCGCTGGCGTTTTCGGTGATGTTCGTGTTCTTCCCGGCCGGTCTGGTGCTGTACTGGGTGGTCAATAACATCCTGTCGATCGCCCAGCAGTGGGTTATCACCAAAAAGTTCGAAGCGGGAACGGCCAAGTAAGCAGTCGCCTGTTTCGCTACCCAGCAGTCCAAAGAACCCGTGTCCTGCACGGGTTTTTTTTAGCCCTGGCTTTAGTCTTGGCTTTAGTCTCGACTTTAGTCCTCAAGTTAGCCTTTACAATCGGCCCTTATGAAACTCGACTCTTCCCCTATCGCGGCGATTGCCACCGCGCCCGGCCGCGGCGGCATCGGCGTGGTGCGCGCGTCCGGCAAGTCGCTCGCCGCGTTAATGTCGGCGCTGTTCGGCGAGCAGCAGCTGGCGCCGCGCCACGCCACCTACGTGCCGTTCAAACAATCCGATGGTGCCGTCATCGACCAGGGCATCGCGATCTGGTTCAAGGGGCCCCATTCCTATACCGGCGAAGACGTGCTCGAATTGCAGGGCCACGGCGGGCCGGTGGTCTTGCAGATGCTGCTGGCGCGGGTACTGGAAGCGGGCGCGGATGTCGGATTGCGGCTGGCCGAGCCGGGCGAATTCACGCGCCGCGCTTATCTGAACGATAAACTCGATCTGGCCCAGGCCGAAGCGGTGGCCGATCTGATCGACGCGTCCACGGAAGCGGCGGCCAAGTCGGCGTCGCAATCGCTGTCGGGCGCCTTTTCCAAGACCATTCACGTGCTGGTCGAGCAGACCATCAATCTGCGCATGCTGGTCGAAGCGACCCTGGATTTTCCGGAAGAGGAAATCGACTTCCTGGAAAAATCCAACGCGCGCGGCCAGCTGGCGGTGATTATCGATTCGCTCGACCAGGTATTCAATAAAGCCGCGCAAGGCGCGCTGTTGCGCGAGGGCTTGAACGTGGTGCTGGTGGGTCAGCCGAATGTCGGTAAATCGTCGCTGCTCAATGCACTGGCCGGCACCGATGTGGCCATCGTCACGCCGATTGCCGGCACCACGCGCGACAAGGTCACCGAGACGATCCAGATCGAGGGCATTCCCTTGAATATCGTCGATACGGCCGGGATTCGCGCCATCGACGATGGCGTGGATGTGGTGGAACGCATCGGGATCGAGCGCACCTGGGGCGAAGTCGGCAAGGCCGATGTGATCCTGCATATTCTGGATGCCGATCAGGGGCCGATGCGCGCCGACGAAGCCATCGTGGCGGCGTTTCCCGGCAATGTGCCGGTGCTGCGCATCTGGAACAAGATCGACCTGTCCGGCCACAAGCCTTCCGTGGACCCGAGCGACGATGCCGTCAATGTGTATCTGTCGGCGCACGAACATCTGGGCATCGACCTGCTGCGCGCCGAGCTGCTGCGCATTGCGGGCTGGCAGCAGACGGGCGAGTCGCTGTTTCTGGCGCGCGAGCGGCATTTGATCGCCCTGCGCGCGGCGCGCCAGCATCTGGACATAGCGGCGGCCCATGCGGCGCAGAACGACCAGTCGCTGGACCTGTTCGCGGAAGAGCTGCGGCTGGCCCAGGTGCAGCTGTCGAGCATCACGGGCGAGTTCTCGCCGGATGATTTGCTGGGGGTGATTTTCAGCCGGTTTTGTATCGGCAAATAAGGTGCGGAGGCGCAGCGCCGGAGTGAAGCTCGAGCAGAACGCTGGAGGCTGAATACTTGTCTCGCCCGTTGGTGCTACCATTTAGCCAACTGCGGGCGCGGCGGGTACCAGGCGCGCTCGATTCACCATTCCAACTCAGGAGAACTGCATGTCTGGCTACAGCATCAACATTGAAGAAAAGACGCTCGCGGGGAATAACTTTCGCGAGGTGCTCTACACCACCAAGCGCAGCCAGCTGGTCATCATGACCCTGCAGGCTGGTGAGGAAATCGGCATGGAGCACCACACGGGTCATGACCAGTTCATTCGTGTGGAAGCGGGCGAAGGCGTGGCCATTCTCGACGGCGAAAAGCACGCGCTGGAGGATGGCACGGCGGTGGTGATTCCCGCAGGGACCGAGCACAACGTCATCAACTTGTCCAAGACCGAGCCGCTGCGCCTGTACACCTTGTACACGCCGCCCGAGCATCCGGACGGCATCGTCCACGCCACCAAGGCGGAAGCGGACGAGTACGAAAAGCAGCACGGGCATTGATGCGCGAACTGCGTTAGAGGCCAGCGCCTTCGAAGCCGTCGTTTCGATGCAGTCGGGATTTTTTAGTGCCTTGGCGGATCGCCGGTGCTATGGATTCCCGCCTGCGCGGGAACGACGGTTTTCGCGTTAACGATTCGATCCAATCTGCGATCCGATCCAATCTGCGATCCGATCCAATCTGCGATCCAATTCCATGCGCTATCTGAGCGATCTGCCATCGGTGCGGCAGCCAGCCTGCGCTTTTCTGCATATCGAATCACATTAAAATTCGTTCGCGCCGCTGCGTCCGCTCGCTAGACTGCAAGCTCCTGACCCTTCCGCGCTTTCAGTGAGCAATGCCATGAACTTTCCGCACGCTATCAGCAACGACCAGCGCAGCGCGCTGTTGACCATCGACTGGGCCGACGGCACGCGTCAGCTGGTGGGCAACGCTTTCTTGCGCAACCATTGCCGCTGCGCCGAGTGCAAGGCACAGTTGCGCGGCCAGGCGGTCCGACCTGCTGACGGCGTGTGGATCACTGACATTGTTCCCATCGGTACATACGGCGCTCAGTTCGTCTTCAGCGACGGCCACGAGCGGGGCATTTTCCCGTGGAGTTATCTGAAGGATATTGCCGCTGTACCCGGGGTACAACGGTAACTGAATATATTGCTCTCAGCCACTATCAGTTACAGGATTTGCTGTCCGATTTTGCTATAGTTGAACATTGATTTTGTTCCTGTGGTGAAACATGATCCCGATTTGTCCCGCCGAAGACGTTCACGTCAAACCCGTGCCTGGCTGCGCGGCGTGCCGCAACAACGATGCACTCGATTTCGACTTCGAGTACGCCTACCAGCCTATCGTGGACATCACCACGCGCACGGTGTACGCGCACGAGGCGCTGGTGCGCGGGCCGAACGGTGAATCGGCCTACAGCGTGCTGTCGCAGGTGGACGACCACAACCGCTATATGTTCGACCAGGCTTGCCGGGTCAAGGCGATCGCCGGAGCGGCGCGGCTGGGCATCCAGGAGATGCTGTCTATTAATTTTCTGCCGAATGCCGTGTACCGGCCGGCCGCCTGCATCCGCAGCACCTTCGCCGCCGCCCTCAAGTACGGCTTTCCCATCGAGCGCATCATTTTCGAAGTGACCGAGGGCGAGCAGGTGATGGACCGCGCGCACCTGGTCAATATCTTCAAGGAATACCGGCGCTTTGGCTTCAAAACGGCGATCGACGATTTCGGCGCCGGCTATGCGGGTCTGAATCTGCTGGCGTCGTTCCAGCCGGATATCATCAAGATCGACATGGATCTGGTGCGCGACATCGACACCCTGGTCCCCAAGCAAGTGATCGTGCAGGGCATCGTGACCATGTGCGCCTCGCTGGGCATCAAGGTGCTGGCCGAAGGCATCGAAACGGCGGGCGAACGCGACTTTCTGCGCGACGCCGGCGTGAGCCTGATGCAGGGCTATCTGTTCGGCAAGCCCGCCTTCATGGCGGTCGGCACCATCCCCGACGCTGCCTGGGGCTGAGCGCCCCACGTTGCCCGGCGCCCCGCCGGGCGGCTGGTCGAAGCGGCTTGCTCGGGCGCACCTCTGAGCCAGCGCAAACGGTGTAAAAATATTTTTCGGTAGTCTGTCGATTTTCCCTTCGCTGAAACGTCGTAGTCTTACGCGCCTGGCTCTTGGCCATGCGCTGTTGATCAACCGACTTTTTAAGGAGAATCATCATGGCAACATCCGCTACCACGCCCATTCCCGCCGACATGAACACCATTACCCCGCACCTGGTTTGTGCCGGGGCGGCCGAGGCCATCGACTGGTATGTGCGCGCCCTGGGCGCCGTCGAACTGATGCGGCTGCCCGCTCCTGACGGCAAGCTCATGCATGCTTCGCTGCGTATCGGCAACAGCACCATCATGCTCAACGACGAAGCGCCCGAATGGGGGGCCATGGGTCCGAAATCGCTGGGCGGCTCGCCCGTGACGCTGCACTACTATGTCGAGAATGTCGACGCAGCCTTCCAGCGCGCCGTCGATGCGGGCGCCACGTCCAAAATGGCGCCCGAAGACATGTTCTGGGGCGACCGCTACGGTGTGCTGATCGATCCCTGGGGCCATAGCTGGTCGATGGCCACTCATCTGCAAGACTACAGCCCCGAGGAAATCCAGGCCAACATGGCCAAGATGATGCCCGAATGCGGTTCGGCCCAGGCCGCCCCACAGCACGAAGGAGTGAAGTAATGAAATTCATGATTATCGTCAAGGCCACGCCGGAATCGGAAGCGGGCAAGATGCCCAGCGAAGCGCTGATGGCCGAGATGGGCAAGTTCAACGAGGAACTGGTCAAGGCTGGCGTGATGCTGGCCGGCGAAGGCTTGCATCCAAGCTCGAAGGGGGCGCGCGTGCGTTTCGCCGGCACCAGCCGGACCGTGATCGACGGGCCATTTCCTGAGACCAAAGAATTGATTGCCGGCTTTTGGCTGATTCAGGTAAAGTCAAAAGAGGAGGCCATCGAGTGGGTCAAGCGTTGCCCCAATCCCATGGAGAGCGACTCGGACATTGAAATCCGCCAGGTGTTTTCGGACGAGGATTTCGGCGCAGCATTCACCCCGGAGTTGCGCGAGCAGGAAGAACGCTTGCGCGCGACGATCGCCCAGCAGCATCAGTAAAGCCCGGCAGTCAATCAGCCCGGCCGGCCCGCTGCCGCGCCGTACAAGGAGACAGGTATGCAGTTCATGGTGTTGCGCAGAAGCGATGAGTTGACCGAGGCGGGACTTTCCGACGCCAGCATGGACGAGCAATTCATGCCGGCTGCCGAGGGCGTCTGGCTGAGCATCGATGCGGGGGGCGTGAACCGGGTCGACACGCCGTCCGGCCCCGGCCGCTCGATTGCCGGCTTCGCGCTGATCGATGCACCGTCGAAACAGCAAGCCATCGCGGCCTGGTCGGAACGGCCGGGCGCGCACGCCGGCGGCGGCGCCGGCGCGGCGGTGTATGAACTGCGCGAGGGCGGCTGTCCGGGCGGCTGCGCACCGGTGGTGCCGGCCGACGGCGCCCTTGCCGGCAGCCGCTACGCGGTGCTGCTGCGTTCCACCGACGACTTGGAAAGCGAAGTCGCCGTGCCCCATCACAAGCTCGACGCGCTGGACGCGCACAACGCGCGCGAGGCCGCGGCGGGCGTGCTGCTGGGCGCCAGCGGCCTGCGCGCCAGCGCGCGCGGGGCGCGCATCAGCGTGGCCAAGAATAAATTTTCCATCATCGACGGCCCTTTCACGGAGATCAAGGAATTGATCGCCGGCTACTGGCTGATCCGGGCGGCGTCCCTGAAAGACGCGATCGCCTGGGCCAGCCGCAATCCGTATCCCACCGGCCCCGACGTGACGGTGGAAATCCGCGCCCTGCGCGAGCCGGGCGCGGCCGGCTAGGGCATCCATGGCGGCCGTCATCGGGAAAGTCGTCGATGCCGTGTGGCGCATGGAGGGGGCGCGCATCATCGGCGCGCTGGCGCGCATGCTGCGCGACGTGGGGCTGGCCGAGGAGCTGGCCCAGGACGCGGTGGTCGAAGCGCTGGAACGCTGGCCGCGCGACGGCGTGCCCGACAAACCGGCCGCCTGGCTGATGGCGGTGGCCAAGCACCGCGCGCTGGATCGGCTGCGTCACCAGAAGCTGCAGCAGGTCAAGCAGCCCGAGCTGACCTACGCGATCGAAACGCTGCTGCAGGATGCCACGCCAGACCCTGCCGCGCTGGTGGCTGCCGCGCTGGACGACGATATCGGCGACGACGTGCTGCGCCTGATGTTTGTCGCCTGCCATCCGGTATTGTCGACCGAGGCGCGGGTGGCGTTGACGCTGCGCCTGCTGGGCGGCCTGTCCACCGAGGAAATCGCCCGCGCCTTCCTGGTGTCGGAGGCGACCATTGCCCAGCGCATCGTGCGCGCCAAGCGCAGCTTGCTCGAAGCGCGGGTGCCGTTCGAGGTGCCGCGCGCGGACCAGCTGATGGCCAGGCTGGGCTCGGTGCTGCAAGTCATTTATCTGATTTTCAACGAGGGGTATTCCGCCAGCGCCGGCAGCGAGTGGCTGCGGCCGGCCCTGTGCGACGAGGCCGTGCGGCTGGGGCGCATCCTGGCCGAGCTGATGCCGGGCGAGCCGGAAGTGCATGGCCTGGTGGCGCTGATGGAAATTCAGGCCTCCCGTTCGCGCGCCCGGGTCGGACCCGGCGGCGAACCGATTCTGCTGATGGACCAGGATCGCGGGCGCTGGGACCGGCTGCTGATCGGGCGCGGACTGGCCGCGCTGGAACGGGCCGCGCTGCTGGGGCACGGGCTGGGTCCGTATGGCTTGCAAGCGTCGATCGCCGCCTGCCACGCGCGCGCGCTGACGCCTGAGCAGACCGACTGGCAACGCATCGCCGCGCTGTACGATGCGCTGGCCGAGCTGACCCCGTCGCCCGTGGTGGAACTGAACCGCGCGGTGGCCGTGTCGATGGCGCCCGGTGCGGGCTACGGCCCGCTGGCGGCGCTGGAACTGGTCGATGGCCTGCTGCAAGAGCCGGCCCTGAAGCACTATCATTTGCTGCCCAGCGTGCGCGGCGACCTG
>CALRYE020000171.1:0-14225 GCA_943372275.1 Janthinobacterium lividum | reverse complement strand
CGCCAGCGAAAGCTGGTATTGCGATGGACGTCAACCCGCGCTGCGGCGCGCCGCACTGTGGCCGAGTCGAGCATGGTGTCCAGATACGGCAGCCACTTGGCCTTGTGGCGCAGGCGCGCCAGCGGCGTGCCGGTCAGGCTGTTGAAGGTGCGTCCGCAAGCCACGCACTGATAGCGCTGCAGCCCGTGGGCCTGGCCGTCGCGGTGCAGGCGGCGCGCGCCGCAGCGCGGACAGGCCAGCGTTGGCGCGGCGGCAGCTTCAATGATGCCGATGGTTTGCTGGCGCAGCGAGCCGCGCTGCAACGTGCCCGCCATCTGCTGGCGTTGCGCGACGGACAGCTCGTCGACGTGCGTGCGCAGCCATTCCGACATGTGCTCGAACGTGTAGCCATCCATGGCGATCTTCCGTTGGCGATCCGATCAGGGTCAGACCGGTGCTCGACAGAAGAGTTCAATATCCCGTATTTAACGATGACATAGCCAAAAAAAAAGGCCCCACTGTTTGGTGGGGCCAAATCCAATTCTTATGAGGAGTTGGAGGAGACAGGTTCAGTATGCCCATGGAATACATCGCTAGCCAATTCTTATTTTCAATATCAGTTATGGTTTTTGTGAATTTCTGACCCTGTTGCGGGGCGGAGTACATTCGCCACGCAAATAATCATCCGCCTGAGCTTTTCAAGTAGAGGCAATTCTGCGACAGAAAATGGCATAAGATTTAATCATGCATACGCATTAACAGTGCGGATGACTGTGGGTCGCATGCCTCGCACACGCTGCGGGCGATGGCGGACTCACCGCAGAAAAAGCAGGCACGAACCATATCGCGCCGACGTGCACCACACAACGTCACACCATAAAAAAACCAAGAAATTCGGAGACTCACGTGAACCAGCTACCCTTCCATTTGCCCGGCTCCTGAGCCAGCCGCGCCCGGACCGATCGACCGTCCGGTACGCCTCCATGCCCTTTGAGATCAGCACGTGTGCGGCAGCGATTGCCCCGTCACGCCTGTCGCTCAGGGACCGCCTTGTTTTCCATTCCTGCGCCCCGTCGTCCGGCGGCGCAGTCCGTTGCTTCAACTTACTGGTGAAACCCATGATTCGTTTAAAAGCTACCGCATCCTCCGTGTTCCTCGCCCTGCTCGCCATGTCGACCAGCGCCAGCGCCGTCATCACTTCGCCCGGCAAGCAGATCGAAAAGCTCAACCGCGGCGCCGTCGCCATCAAGACCGACACGGGCGCGTTCATCAGCTGGCGTCTGCTGGCCACCGATGCGCCCGGCACCATGTTCAACGTCTACATGGGCGCCACCAAGCTGAACGCGGCCCCCTTGAATGAACTGAACTTCACCGACACCGTCGGCGGCTCCAGCCTGTACTCGGTGCGCCCGGTGGTCAACGGCGTCGAGCAGGCGGGCTTCAGCGCGGGCGCGACCTGGACCAATCCGTACCGCACGGTGCCGGTGCAGCGCCCGGCCGGCGGCACCACCCCCGACGGTGTGGCGTACACCTACGAGATCAACGACGGCACCCCGGCCGATCTGGACGGCGACGGCACCTACGAGATCATCGTCAAATGGCAGCCCAGCAACGCCAAGGACAATTCCCAGTCCGGCTACACGGGCAATACGCTGGTCGACGCCTACAAGCTCAATGGCACGCGCATGTGGCGCATCGACCTGGGCCGCAACATCCGCGCCGGCGCCCACTACACCAGCATGGCCGCCTACGACTTCGACGGCGACGGCAAGGCCGAAGTGATGCTCAAGACCGCCGACGCCACCATCGACGGCGCGGGCGTAACGATCGGCTCGGCCTCGGCCGACTACCGCAACAGCGCCGGTTACGTCCTCAGCGGCCCCGAGTTCCTGACCGTGTTCAACGGCCTGACCGGCGCGGCGATGAAGACCACCAACTACTTGCCGGCGCGCGGCACCGTGTCCACCTGGGGCGACAGCTACGGCAACCGGGTCGACCGCTTTCTGGCCGGCGTCGCCAACCTCGATGGCGCCCGTCCAAGCGCCGTCTTCTCGCGCGGCTATTACACCCGGGCCGTGGTCGCCGCCTGGGACTGGCGCGACGGCGCGCTCACCAGCCGCTGGGTGTTCGACACCAACGTCGAAGGCGCCGCCGCCCGCGGCCAGGGTGCCCACTCGTTCTCCGTGGCCGATGTGAACAACGATGGCAAGGACGACATCATCTACGGCGCGGCCACCATCAACAGCGACGGCAAACTGCTCTACACCACCAACCTGTGCCACGGCGACGCGCTGCATGTCGGTAAATTCAATCCGGACCGCGCCGGCCAGCAGATCTACATGATCCACGAGACGCCAAGCTGCTATGGCAGCACCGGCAGCGGCATGCACGACGCGGCCACCGGCGCCTTGATCTGGGGCGTGAGCGGCGAAGGCGTCGACATCGGGCGCGGCGTGTGCGCCGACATCGACCCGGCTCACCTGGGCGAAGAGTGCTGGGCCAGCCGCGGCGGCTTGCGCAGCGCCACAGGCGCCTTGATCAGCATGGCCCGTCCGGGTCCGATGAACTTCGCCATGTGGTGGGACGGCGACCTGCTGCGCGAGACGCTCGACGGCACCAGCATCGGCAAGTGGAATCCGGCCACCAGCAGCATGAGCGTGCTGGTGAACGGCGCCGCAGTGAGCGCCGCGTCGAACAACGGCACCAAGTCCACGCCGGTGATCTCGGCCGACCTGTTCGGCGACTGGCGCGAGGAAGTCGTATGGCGCAACAGCAGCAATACCGCCCTGCTAATCTTCAGCACCACCGCGCGCAGCGATACGCGCCTGCCAACGCTGATGCACAATCCGCAGTACCGGGCGCAGGTGGCGACGCAGAATGCCGGCTACAACCAGCCGCCGCATCCTAGTTTCTACATCGGCTACGGCATGCGCAGCTTCACGCAGGAGCCGGTGCATACGCCGTAATTGCACACGCCGTAAAACCCAGGCAGCTGCCCCCAAACCACACGCCGCCCAACCAGGGGGCGACGGGGGCAGCGACGCTCACTTCTCCAGCTTGTAGCGCTGTTCCCGATACAGCAGCGACGGCAGCACCACATGGGCCATGGCCCGGTCGACCTGCGCCTTGGTCGGCGCCGCCGTGCCCATGGTGAGCTGCCCGCTGGCCGCATCGTACTTCCCCAGCAACGCCGGCTTGCCCGGGCGCAGGATCGTGGCCGACGCCCCCTCCAGCCAGGCATAGTGGTTATCGAACTGCAGCATGGCCCGGCCCGGCGCAGTGCTGTCGCGCGCTAGGTCGCGCCCGATCATCGGATGCTCGCTCGACACGCCCATCAGCGACAGCAGCGTGGCGCCCAGATCGATCTGGCTGGCCTGGGTGGTGATGCGCTTCGGCTGAATATCCGCGCCCAGTATCAGGCCGGGAATATGAAACTTCTTGATCGGCACCAGGCTGTCGCCGTAGACACGGTTGTCATGGTCGGCCACGATGAGGAACACGGTGTCTTTCCAGTAAGCCTGCTGCTTGGCTTCGGCGATAAATTTGCCCAGCGCGTAGTCGGCATATTTCACGGCGTTATTGACGGTCTGCTTGGTCGGATCGTGCAGCGCGATTTTGCCATCGGGGAACTGGAACGGCTCATGGTTGCTCGAACTGAAAATCAGGCTGAAGAACGGCTTGTCCTGCGCGTGCAGCAGCTTGAGGCGTTCGAGCGACTTGTCGAACAGGTCTTCGTCCGAGGCGCCCCAGCTGCCTTCGAACTTGGGCTGCATGTCGCGCCGGTCGACCACTTTCTGGAAGCCGTTACCGGTGAAGAACTGGCGCATGTTGTCGAAGTGCGCCTCGCCGCCGTAGACGAATTCGGTGTTGTAGCCTTGCTTGCCCAAGCCCAGCGCCAGCGTATAAAAGTTCTGCTGGGCTAGCGACAGCTTGACCACGCTGCGGGCCGGGGTCGGCGCGTAGCCGGCCACCACCGCTTCGATGCCGCGCACCGAGCGCGTGCCGGTGGCATACAGCTGCTCGAACCACCAGCCTTCATGCTTGAGTTTTTCCAGCTCGGGGGTGACCGGCAAGCCGCCCAGCGACTGGACGAACGTCGCGCCCAGGCTCTCTTCCAGCACGATCACCAGATTGAGCGGCTTGGCGCGCGCGACCGCCGCCGTCTGATGATGCAGTGTCGGGAATTGCCCTGACGAGTAATGGTAATCCTTCAACCACGGCGCCGCCTTCACCTCGGCAAACACCTGCTCGCGCGGGAAGGCGCCGTAGATTTCGGACGAATTGGCTTCCTTGCGCATCGAATGCACCGCGTCGAGCACCGACCAGGCCGAATTGATGATCAGCGAATTGACCAGTGCATCGCCGGTCAGGGCGAACAGCGCCGGGTTGGCCGGCCGGTGCGCCGTGGTGGAGCGGATCTGGAAAAACACCACCAGCACGATCAGCGGCCAGGTGAGCAGCGTTTTCCACAGCGGCCACATGGTGGCGCGCGACGAGGCGGTCTTGAACACGTACCAGATGCACGTGGCCAGCAGCGCCGTGCAGACCAGACTGAGTATCAGCGCCAGGCGAAAGCCGTTCCACAAGGTCGAGCACACCTCGGCCGGGTACGACAGATATTCGATAAACAGCCGGTTCGGCCGCACGTCGAATTGCATGATGAATTGGGGCGACGCCAGTTCCATGAACACGATGAACACCAGCGCAAAGCTGCTCCACGCCACCGTCACGGCCGTCCACACGCGCGCCGAACGGCGATGCGCCAGCACCGGCGCCAATGCCAGCGGCAACAGCAAAAAATAGCCGAACAGGATCAGGTCGGCACGGATGCCCTGCACCATGGCCTCGCCGGCGATGCCGGTGGCATGCACCCGATCCCATTGCCAGGCCATCAGCGCCACGCGCGACAGCGACAGTGCCGCAAGGCCGGCCAGCAGCATGTGCACCATGCCCGCATACGGCCCGGCCCAGCGCGTGAGCCCGGCTACCCGAAATGCATAAGCCCGCAGACCACGAGGTGCTACTGATGCCAGTTGGTTCATGTTGCCCGTTTTGATAACGTGTGATTGAAACAAGGACCCGCTCTGACGGCGGGCTACCGATTGTTCCGACAAAGTGGCGTACTCGAACACGGTGGCGGACTGGCACCCCAGTGTAGAACGAAGTTTGCGTGACAGCAATGGCGGTGAATCAATATAAACAATTAATCGTGATGGCGATGTTAGCTCGACGTTAAGATTTCGTTAAATACGATACGGGGTAGCAGTTTTCGGGCGACGCCGAGATCATCATGGCCGCCGCGCACGCCCAGCTGGCCTATGACAAACCGCACGCTGCCATCGCCATGCTGGAAAGTCTGCGTCGGAAGAAGCCCGCGTTTCGCCCCGAACAGGTGACGCTGGCGCTGGCCCAGGCGCACTCCGCAGCTGGCTTGCACGATCAGGCAAGTGCCGAGTTCGCCAACGTGGTCGAGCAGCACGATACTATTGAGGCGCGGGTTGAATATGCGCTGTGGGCGCTGGAGCGGAACGAAAGCGCCCTGGCGGCAGCGCAGATAAGGGAAGTGAATCACTCGCGCAAGCACATGATGCAGTACACCCGCTCGCTGCATCGGGAACTGTTCAGACGCCCCGATGACGCCGTCAAAAGTGAGCAGGCGGGTTAGGTACCGGTTGGTGCGGTTGGTGCGGTTGGTGTGGACGGTGCGACAATCATCCGGTGGTCAAAGCCCCCGCCGCACAGCCAGGGCATTTCACCAGCCCCGTGTGGCCGACCGTCCAGCCGCGTTGTTCGGCCTCCACCACCGCCCTCGCGGACCACTCCTCCATCGGCTCCGTGGCGACTTCATCGAACTCAAAGAATTCCCGGCAATTGCTGCTCTCGCACTTGAGCATAAATTCGCAGTACAACATTTCTTGCAACAAACCGTCCATCGCCACGTTCCTGTTCATGAAGGGGAATTTCAACACCGGGGGCGCAGTGTACGGCCAATGTCGTGCAACGGGCTAGGTGTAGAAAGAAGAGCATGTGAACCACCGCTAACACGGCGACAGCCACCGGTCGCGCTATCATCAGCATCGCGATGTCGTGCCATCGCGGAACTTTCCAAACACGTTAATGTTTGCGCAATCAGAGAATCTACAATGCGTTGTCGCGAATTTCCCACATGTTGAACAGCGCTACCGCCAGTGCGCAAACTCATATACTAGTGTCATATCACTGCCCTCATAGCGGGGCCGCGATCATACGCCCCAATCAATCAAAATCGCGGCGCTAACATTCCTATAACATTCATGTTAACGCTACCAAATTCCTCGCGCTTGTGCAATTATTGTTGGCGGCACAGACCGCAAGCGATAAGGAGACGACAATGACGATGGAACGCCGCAAGCGGCTGCTCAAGCTGCTGACCGATCAGCAAACGGCAAGTGTGCAGGAACTGGTGGATTTGCTGGACTCGTCGCCGTCGACGATACGGCGCGATATCGGCTGGCTGGCGGCGCGCAACCTGCTCACGCGCCGGCGCGGCTATGCCGAGACGCTGCAGGAAAAGACCCGGCCCGGCAGCCTGACCGACGCAAAATTCCACAATGACTTCCAGCGCCACGCCGAACAGAAGCGCGCCATCGCCCGGCGCGCGGCATCCCTGTGCGCGGACGGCGACACCATCATCATCAACGGCGGCACGACCACCTTCATGATGGCGGAGTTCTTGAGCGACAAGCAGCTGACCATCCTGACCAACTCTTTCACCATGGCCCAGCGCCTGTTGGCCACCAGCGACAACGACATCATCCTCACGGGCGGCAAGGTGTATCGCGAACAGAACGTGATCCTGTCCCCGTTCGACAACGACGTGACGGAGCACCAGTACGCATCCCGGATGTTCATGAGCGTGTTCGGCCTGTCCATGCTGGGGTTGATCGAGGCCGACCCGCTGCTGATCCAGGCCGAGAAGCGCCTGATCAGCCAGGCCGAGAAGCTGATCGTGATGGTCGACAGTTCCAAGTTCACGCGCCGCGCCGGGCTGATCCTGTGCGCGCTGAAGCAGGTGAACACCATCATCACCGACACCGACGTGAGCGACTCGGCCGTGCAATGGCTGGAGCAGTCCGGCATCAGGGTCATCACCGTTGCGCCGGAGCCGCTGCCCAGCCAGGAAGAAGATACACTGGCCAATATGCTGCTGACAGCGCAGGCAGGTACGCTCAATTGATCGGCGACCGCCGCGCCAGGCTGCATGGCCGGCTGGCGGAATAGTCGCTCCAGCTCACGGCAGTCGCTGGAACCCTTCCGCGCGCACCACCCAGCTGCCGTCCTGCGGAAAACCGGGCGCGTTGCGCAGCGGCGCGCCGTCCCACCCGCCGGCCATCATGGCCACCGCGGCCAGCAGCGCGCCATTGCCCGGCAGGTAGACCGGCAAGCCCGTGTTCGGGTTATGCCCGGCCGCCGTGTAGCCATTGTTCGGGCCATCGCTTTTCAGCAGCACATCGATGGCCTGCGACGGCGACCCGAGGCGCGCCGCGGTCATGGCGATCATCGGATAATCCCAGCCCCAGATCTTGGTCTTGAAGTCCCAACCGGCCAGCACCGCGTCCAGCGTGCGCTGCATGACCTGGCGATCGACGCCGGCACCAGGCAGCTGACCGAGCGCCATCAGGAACGACGGATGATCGTGGCGGCTGGCCACATTGTCCCAGGTGTCCGGGGTCGATTCCATGGCCACGTACTTGCCGTCTTTTTGCGCCAGCGCCGACAGCTTGCGCCGGCGCTGGTCCCAATTAGCCTCCACCGGCAGGCCCAGACGCTGGCGCCAGCGCTGCGCGATCTCCAGTGCCGTGGCCCAGTAACTAAGCTCATAGGTCGGATTCATGCTGGCGGCCGGATCGTAGATCTCCTGCGCGATCCACAACGGCGGGCCCAGTACATAGCGGTCTTGCGGCGCATCCCAGTGCAGCATCGAGGCCATGCCCTCGGCGGTGGCGAACACCAGCTCCCGATAGCGCGCCAGGGTCGCCCTGGTCGGCGCGCTGCGGTACATCAGCTCGGCCAGATGGATCGGGTGCGGCTGGTTCCAGACGATCAGCGGGTTGCCCCCCGGGCTTTCGCGTCCTTGGGGGCTGGTCATCTTCGGCCAGCGCGCGCCGGCCAGTCCGCGCGAACGGGCGATCTCGCGCGCCGCCGGCAGCGTGGCGTCGAACCAGCGCAGCGTGTTGGCAAGATACCCTGGCCGACCCCACAGCGCGAAATGGGCCGTGTGCCACCACACCATCTCGGTATGGTGCTTGCCGTACCACGTGGAAGTCGTCAAGCCGCTTTCCTGCGGCGGAAACTCGCCGCCGAACTGAATCGCGGTCAGGTACTGCGACAGCACCACGCGCCGTTCCAGCTCCCTGGCGCGGGCATCCGTGCTGGCGCTGAGGTCAAGGGCTGCGCCGCTGTTCCAGAACGCGCGCCAGTGGCTGGCCGATTGCGCCAGCACCGCGCCGGGCTGCTGGACCTTGGCCGCCGCCGCCCCACGCGTGTAGTTCAGGCTGAACGCAAGCTGGCGCGCGGCCGCCGCCGCCGGCTTGATCACGAATTCGTGCGGCCCCGGCGTGGCGATGGATACGGGCGCGGCGGCGTTCAGCAGCGCCGCATAGGTGGAACCGTCGCGCGTGTGTTCCAGCGCCAGCGACGTGGCGCTTCGCGCCGTGACGCGGGTGGTGTGCGACGCTGGCGCGGACCAGTCCAGCGGCGGATTCTGCTTGATGCCGCCCACGTAACCGCGCGGCAGCGCCAGACGCACCGCCAGCGCGCCGCTGGCTACCAGCGGCGACTCGATGCGCACGGCCAGCGTGTCCTGCTGCGGGCTGACCGCCGTCGTCACTGTGACGCTGTGCCCGTCGATGGTGAATCGGCTGGTAAGGATGCCGCGCCACATATCCAGCCGCTGATCGATGTCCTTGATGTCCTCCAGCGCCAACGCGCGCCCGTCGGCATGGGTGTACACAAGGCTCAACTGGCCCAGCGGCAGCGGGTGCGGATTCTCGCGCAGGAAGGTCGCCGCCGGCAGGCTGCTGTTGGTCGGGTAGCTGACCTGCTTGCCGTGGGCGGTATAGCTGACGTGGGTGTCGGACAGCTTGTAGCCGTTCAGATTCGGGTTCTCGTGCCACGACCAGCGCGCCTGCGTTTCGAGGGGAATACCATGTTGCCGGTAATGGTCGGGGAAGGTCTGCAGCCCTGTCACGTCGGCGGTAAAGCAGAACTGGCCATTACCTAAACTGAGCGGCGCCCAGGGATCGACGGCGCGCAAATCCGGACTGTGGCGCGCGACCAGTGCGGCGCGATCGATCTTGTGGACTGCGGGCGCGCTGGTGGCAGCAGCGGCAATCGGCTGCACCAACGCGCAGCAGATCATCAGGCGCCCGATTGACAAAGGCGCACTGGCGCGCGAGACGGTCCTGGAACTGGTGTGCAGCATGCGTTGCGATCCTCTCGTGCGGTCCATCGAAAAGCGCCGGTGAAAACGGTTGTGAAATTCTGGCTCATAAATAATAACCAGAGTTGACGCCCCGCCCCGAACCCAAGCAATCACGTTACTGACCGTATCGCGTTTCGGTCAACTGCCTGATCGGTCGATGATTGACTGCCGTTCCCCTTGAAAAATACCATCAATCGGTCCACAGACACAGTGCGGACCCGATCCGGCTCTTGCGACAGGGCCCAATGATGAGGGAGACAAAACAATGAAAACAACCAAGCGTACCAGCCACAAAGCCCGCCGGACCCAGCGCGCAGCGTCGCTCTCGGCACTGCTGCTGGCGGCTAACGTCACCTGCCACGTGCATGCACAGGAAGCGGCCGAGGACGTGCCCAACGCGGCGCCCGCAGGTGCCGTCAACGCGCCGGCCAGCCAAACCGACGCTGCCGTCACCGATACCAAGGTGGTCGTCACCGGCACGCGCCTGATCAGCCGTGGCTTTCTGGCGCCGACCCCGGTGACCGTGGTCGACCAGCAGGAGCTGAAGCTGACGGGTACCCAGAACCTCGAGGTGCTACTGTCGGATACGCCCCAATTCACCGCCAATCAGCTAAGCAGCCCCACCGCCAACACGGTGCAGGCCGGCCAGCCCTCGGGCACTTCCACGCTCAACCTGCGCAATCTGGGGCCGACCCGCAACCTGGTGCTGGTTAACGGGCGCCGCTTCGCCATCACCGGGCCCGACTTCACCACCGACATCAACACCATCCCTTCGGCGCTGGTCAAGCGCATCGAAACCGTCACCGGCGGCTCGTCGGCCGTGTACGGCTCGGACGCCATCTCCGGCGTGGTCAACTTCATCATGCGCGACAATTTTCAAGGCACCGAGATCAACCTGCAGAAGACGGTCGACCAGCCCACCCGCACGCCGACCACCAGCGTCGACCTGACCGTGGGCGGCAATTTCGACAGCGGCAAGGGCAACCTGGTCGTCTCGGTCAATTACATGGACCGCCAGGGATACACGCGCGGCGACCGGGGCGGCTGGGCCCTGCCCTCGCTGGGCGACGGCTGCGTGACCTCGGCCTCCTGGTCGTCCACCCGTCCCGGCACCCCGCAAGCCATCGGCGCCGGCCAGACCTGCCAGTCGGCCGGCGGACGCCCCGGCCTGATTTTCAGCGGATCGTCGAACGTGCCCACCGGCCGCATCGGCGGCCTGCCGACGGTGGGCTCGGCCGGCTCCAACCCGGCGCTGGACGCGGCACTGATTGCGGCCGGCCTGAAAAGCGCGAGCACGCTGGGCGCCATCTTCGACAGCAGCGGCAAGACCGTGCGCCCATACATGGCGCCCGACGACGCCTACGATCTGGGGCCCCTGTCGTACATGATCACGCCGCAGAAGCGCTGGATGAGCAACGCCTTCGGCCACTACGACTTCAACGACAGCACCACCGGCTACCTGGAGATGCACTTCAGTAGCAACAGCGCCAGCGTGCAGATCGCGCCCACCAGCGCCAGCGGGAACTTCCTGTTCAATACCAACAACCCCAATCTGAGCCCGCAGATGCAGGAGGTGCTGCATCAGCTGGACCGGCGCGAGACGGGTACCACGCGCGTGACCAATGGCGCCTCGACCTTGTCGACGGTGGCGGGCGACGGGCTGGCGGTGCTCAATCTGAACCGCCGCTTCTCCGACCTCGGTGGCCGGGTCGCCGAAACCGACCATCAGGTGCGCCGCTTTGCAGTCGGGGTGCGCGGTAACTTGCCGGATGTGTCGCAGCGCTTCCTGCGCGACCTGAAATACGATGCCTACTACACCACCAGCCGCACCACCGAAACCCAGAACCAGGGCGGCTCGATCTCGCTGAGCCGCTTCCAGAACGCGGTGCTGTCGCAGAACGGCGCCGCCCCCGTGGTCAATCCGTTCGGCCAGAACCTGAGCGGCGCGGCAAAGGACGCCATCGCCATCTCGTCCAAGTCCGGCATCCTGGCCGAACAACGCGGCATGGCGGCCAACGTCACCGGCCAGCTGCTCGAACTGCCATGGGGTGCGGTCGACTTTTCGGCCGGCGCCGAGCGGCGCTACTCGTTCAGCGAATACAGCCCGGATGTGTTCCTGGCCTCCGGCGACGTGTCGGGCTGGAACGCCGCGCGTCCCACCGAAGGCTCGTCCACGGTCAAGGAATTCTTCGGCGAGGCGCGTGTGCCGCTGCTGACCGACCAGCCGTTCGCCAGGCGCCTGAGCCTGAGCGGCGCGTTTCGCCGCTCCGACTACGATATCCCGTCCGTGGGCAAGGTCTGGACCAGCTCCATCGGTTCGGAATGGACGCCGTTCGACAGCGTGACCTTCCGCGCGCAAAAGCAGAAGTCGATCCGCGCACCGAATGTGGGGGAACTGTTCGGCGGCCAGGGCACCAACGGCCCGTCGGCCATCGACCCATGCTCCAGCCGCGCCCCGGCCGCGCAGCAGACGGCCACGGTGCGCGCGCTGTGCGCGGCCACGGGCGTGCCGGCCGGCCTGGTGTTCGATCAGGCGGTCCAGCCGTCCAACTTCATTACCCAAATCGTCGGCGGCAACCCGAACTTGCGGGCCGAGACATCGCACACCACCACCGTTGGCGTGGTGCTGACGCCAGCCGCCGTCAAGGGCCTGCAGCTAAGTGTCGACTACTACAAGATCACGCTGGACGACGCCATCTCCACGCTGGGCGGCGGCGGCATCCAGTCGGTGCTGAACCTGTGCTACAACACCATCCAGAATGCCGCCAGCGTCTACTGCCAGGCCATCAACCGCGATCGCGTCACCGGTCAGATCGCCGCGCCCACGTATGTGATGACCACGGCGGCCAACATCGGCGGCATTCTGACCAGCGGCGTCGACGTCGCCGCGCACTACGGCTTGCGCTCCGCCTGGGGCCTGCTCGGCGAAACACGCTGGAACCTGGACACCAACTGGACCTATGTCGACGAGCTGACCTTCACGCCCATTCAGGATCTGCCGGAGCTGAAGAACCGCTGCGTGGGCACCTGGGGCGGCACCTGCGGCCAGCCGGTGCCGCACTGGAAAGGCACGGCGCGCGTGAGCATGAAGACCGGGAACCTGATGGTGTCGGCCCGCGCGCGCTACACAGGCTCGGTTACGGTAGACTCGTACGCGCTGGCCGCCACGCCGCCCGCGCTGGAGACGCTGACCAATCCGAAGATCAAGCCCTACACCTACCTGGACCTGACCGTCGGCTACGAATGGAGCAAGGCCGTCAGCCTGACGGGCGGCGTGCGCAATGTGCTCGACAAGGATCCGCCCATCCTGGGCGCGTCGCAGCTCCCCGGCGGTAACACCATTCCCGCGTCGTACGATACCTCGGGGCGGTCGATGTTCCTGGCTTTGAACGTGAAATTGTGAGTAGCATGAAGATCAATATGAAAATCATGATGAAGACTGAGCTCAGGTTCGCAATGGAACGGCAGACGCACGTCGCAACACGCCTCGCACTGGCAGCGTTGGTGTTCGGCGCTGCGGCAGGCAGCAGCGCCGCCCCTGCGCGCACTTATCAGAACCCGATCATCCACGCCGACTATTCGGACCCCGACGTCATCCGCGTCAAGGACGACTTCTATCTTGTGGCGTCGAGCTTTCATTTCTCGCCCGGCATCCCGGTGCTGAAGTCGAAGGATCTGGTCAACTGGACGCTTGCCGGCCATGTGCTGGACAAGCTGCCGTTTCATCCGTCCTACGACATGGGCGCGCCTTCCACGCTGACCGACGCCGTCTCCAAGCCCGTCGGCGCCGGCCTGCGCTACGCGGGCGGGGTCTGGGCCCCGGCCATCCGCCACCACCAGGGCAAGTTCTACGTCTACTGGGCCACGCCGGACGAAGGCATTTTCATGAGCACGGCGCAGGACCCGGCCGGGCCGTGGTCGGCGCCGGTGACGGTGCTGGCCGGAGCCGGCTACGAAGACCCCTGCCCGTTCTGGGACGATGACGGCAAAGCCTACCTGGTGCACTCCCGGGTCGGCGCCGGGCCGATCGTCCTGCATGGCATGACGCCGGACGGCAGCGCTCTGCTCGACGCGGGCACGACCATCATCGAAGACAAGGTCAACCTGCCCGTGCTGGAAGGCCCCAAGGTCTACAAGCGCAATGGCTACTACTACATCTTCGCCCCCATCGGCGGCGTGGAAACGGGGCCGCAAGCCGTGATGCGTGCCAAGGCCATCGGTGGCCCGTACGAACACCGGGTGGTGCTCGTGCCCGGCAACGGCTTGAAGGGGCCGCACCAGGGCGGCTATGTCGAAACGCCATCCGGGCAAGGCTGGTTCATCCACTTCAACAGTACCGGCGCGTTCGGACGCATCACGCACCTGCAACCGGTGCAGTGGAAGGACGACTGGCCGGTCATCGGCCAGGCGGGTAAAGCCGATCAGGCCGGCCTGCCGGTGCCGGGCGGCGCTGTCCCGTCCACCGCAGCCAGCTCGCACAACTACAAGCTGCAGAACTCCGACGAATTTTCGGCCGGCACGCTCGGTCTGCAATGGTCCTGGAATCACAACCCGGACGATGCGCGCTGGAGTCTGGCGCAGCGGCCCGGCTACCTGCGCCTGGCGGCCGGCAAGGCGCGTCATCTGGTCGGTGCGCGCAACACGCTGACCCAGATCCTGCAAGGCCCCGCCACCGAAATCACCACGCGCATCGAGATCGGCGCGCTGGCCAACGGGCAGCGCGCCGGCCTGGTGCTGTTCGGCGTGCGCGCCCCATGGCTCGGGGTGGTGCGCGAGACCGGCG
>CALRYE020000170.1:0-14279 GCA_943372275.1 Janthinobacterium lividum | reverse complement strand
CGAGGCCTCGTCCTTTTCCTTCTTGACGGCTTCCTTCTCGATCTTCAGCTGGATGATGCGGCGCTCCAGCTTGTCCATCACTTCCGGCTTGGAGTCGATCTCGATCTTGATCTTGGACGCGGCTTCGTCGATCAGGTCGATGGCCTTGTCGGGCAGGAAGCGGTCGGTGATGTAGCGGTGCGACAGTTCAGCCGCTGCGATGATGGCCGCGTCCGTGATCTCCACCTTGTGGTGCAGTTCGTACTTGTCCTGCAGCCCGCGCAGGATCGCGATGGTCGCCTCCACGCTGGGCTCGTCGACCAGGATCTTCTGGAAGCGGCGCTCCAGCGCGGCATCCTTCTCGATGTACTTGCGGTATTCGTCCAGCGTGGTCGCGCCCACGCAATGCAGCTCGCCCCGCGCCAGCGCCGGTTTGAGCATATTGCCTGCGTCCATCGCGCCTTCGGCCTTGCCGGCGCCGACCATCGTGTGCATCTCGTCGATGAAGACGATGGTCTGGCCTTCGTCCTGGGCCAGCTCCTTGAGCACGGATTTCAGGCGCTCCTCGAACTCGCCGCGGTACTTGGCGCCGGCCAGCAGGGCCGCCATGTCAAGCGAGAGCACGCGCTTGCCTTTGAGCGAATCGGGCACTTCGTTGTTGACGATGCGCTGGGCCAGCCCTTCGACGATGGCGGTCTTGCCCACGCCCGGCTCGCCGATCAGTACCGGGTTGTTCTTGGTGCGGCGCTGCAGCACCTGGATGGCGCGGCGGATCTCGTCGTCGCGGCCAATCACCGGATCGAGTTTGCCCAGGCGGGCGCGTTCGGTCAGGTCCAGCGTATATTTTTTGAGCGACTCGCGCTGGCCTTCGGCGTCGGCCGACTTGACGCCCTCGCCGCCGCGCACGGCCAGCACGGCCGATTCCAGCGACTTGCGGGTCAGGCCATGCTCGCGCGCCACCTTGCCGGCATCGGACTTGTCATCGGTCAGCGCCAGCAGCACCATCTCGGACGAGACGAACTGGTCGCCGCGCTTCTGGGCTTCCTTGTCGGCCAGGTTCAACAGGGCCATGAACTCGCGGCTGACCTGCACTTCGCCGCCGTGGCCGGACACCTTGGGCAGGCGTTCGAGCGCGCTCTTCAAGGCGTTGGTCAAGCCGCCCACGTTCACGCCGGCGCGCTGCAGCAGCGAGCGCGCCGCGCCGTCGTCCTGGTTCACCAGGGCGGTGAGCAGGTGGACCGGGTCGATATACTGATTGTCGTTGCCCACCGCCAGGCTTTGCGCATCGGCCAGCGCTTCCTGCAGTTTGGTGGTCATTTTGTCTTGGCGCATGGTAGAGCTCCCAATAAATTTCTAAGTTGTCAGAAAGATTGGGGCATGCGCAAGCATTTCAAGGCGGCGAGAGCCAGCGCCAGGTGGCAAAGCCGGCCACGCACAGGGCGACCGAGCCGACCAGGTGCACCAGCGAGTGGCCCAGCACCAGGCCATACTGGCCGCGCTGCAACAGCGCCATCGATTCGGCCGAGAACGTGGAAAACGTTGTCAGTCCGCCCAGAAACCCGGTAATGGCGAACAAGCGCCAGGCCGGCGACAGCTGGGGGTTGGTGGCAAAAAATCCGACAGCGATGCCGATCAGATAGCCGCCCACCAGGTTGGCCGTCAGGGTGCCGCCAGGAATGGGCGAGTTGGCGCCGTTCAGCCACAGGGCCAGGCCCCAGCGCGCCCAAGCGCCCAGCGCCGCGCCCACGCCGACGGCCGCAAAGCCCCACGGCGCTAGCATTGCAGCGCTACCATTGATTGCAGCCCTGCCATTGCAGCGCTACCATTTTTTCAGTGCCACGTCGTCGCTGACCCGCGCATCCACCCAGCGGGCGCCGTCGGGGGTCTGCTCTTTCTTCCAGAACGGCGCTTCGGTTTTCAGGTAATCGATGATGAATTCGCAGGCGGCGAAGGCGTCGCCGCGGTGTGCGCTGGTGCAGGCCACCAGCACGATCTGCTCCGTGGGCAAGAGCGGCCCGACCCGGTGGATCACCAGGGCGCCGAACAGGGGCCAGCGCGCCCGCGCGCGTTCGATAATGGCTTGCACGGCCTGCTCGGTCATGCCCGGGTAATGCTCCAGCTCCATGGCGGCGACGCTGGCGCCGTCGTTCATGTCGCGCACCGTGCCCACGAACGTGACCACGGCCCCGATGCCCGCGTCCTGCGCGCGCAGGGCTGCCACTTCGGCGCTCAGGTCGAAGTCGGCCGTCTGGATGCGCACATTGCAGAGCGAGAGCGGCGCCTGCGCCGGCGCACTCACTGCCGCGCTCATGCGCCCTCTTTCGCGATCCGGGTAAACAGCTGCTCGATGCGGGTGGCGGTGCGGTCGTCCACCAGCGCCGGCATGGCCGCGAGCTGAAGAAACTGGGCCGCTTGCGAAACAGGTTTCTGCCCGGACTTGAGCGACGATTGCAAGGTTTCCACCTGCAGCTTCAGACGGTCGCGGGCGAACTCGCTGCCGCTGTCGATGCCGGCGGCAATTTCAAGGCGCAAGACTTCTTGCAGCAGGCGGGGCCGGTTTTGTTCCAGCAACGCCGCATACGGCGCGCGCTTGCCTTCCAGCGCCAGCAAGGCCGCCTTGAAGCGCCCGTATAAGGCTTTTTCATAGTCGGCCTGCAAGGCCGGCAGTGCCGCCCAGCGCGCCGCCCAGTCCACTGTCGATTCCGGCGCGCCGGCCAGGGCCACTTCCGTTTCCAACTGCTGGCACAGGCGCAACTTGTCGCGCAAGGCGCTGGCCTGAGCCTTGTTGGCGTCCCGCTTGGCCGCCTCGATGTGCCGCTGCAAGGCGGCCTGGGCGGCGTGATAGCGCTGCTCCAGTTTGGCTTCGGCGGCGCGCGGCACGGGACCGATCGCTTGCCACTCGGCACCGGCCTCGCGCAGCAGCCGGGCCGTCAGCGCCGGATCGGCATCGGTGGCGGCCACTTCCAGGCGCGCGCAGATGGCTTCCTTGACGTGCAAGTGGGCGCGCCGTTCGATATCGGCCGCGTGCGCGGTTTCCTTGCGCGCCGCAAATACGGCGTCGCAGGCGGCACGGAAGCGTTGCCACAGGGCTTGTTCGGCCTTGCGTTCCAGCGGCAAGGCGCGCGCGTGCTCCTGCCAGTGTTCCTGAATGGTGCGCAGGGTGTCGAGCGTGCGCCGGTCGTGCGGATCGAGCGCGATGACCTGGGCAATCAATTGCTCGCGCACCGATACTTCGCCCTTGCGCTGCTGTTCCAGCGGCGCTTGCAAGGTGTTCAAGGCATCGGCGAAGGCCTGGTCCAGGCGCTTTTTTTCCTTGCGGTCGATCGCGCCCAGGTGGCTCCAGGCCAGCCGCATGCGCTGCACGGCGGCCGCCATGTGTTTCCAGTCGATCTGCTCGCCACTGGCCAGGCGCGCCGTTTCGGCATTGGCCTCGGCGATCAGCGCCTCGGCCCGGGCCGCATTGGTGTGGCGTTCGTCGGCCAGGTGCTTGAAGTGCGCCGCGGCCGGTGCATAGGCCGCCGTGCAGGCCGCATCGAAGCGTTCCCACAAGGTCTTGGGCGCCGCGCCCGAGAGCGTGTCGAGCGCCTTCCAGCGGTCGCGCATGCTGCCGACCTTCTTGGCCAGTTCGGCCATGGGCATTTTTTGGGTGGACAGCTGGGCCGCGGCCTTGATCAGCTCCTCGCGCGACACGTTGCCGCCCCAGCGGGCCCAGTCCGACAGGCGCTTCAGTTCGGCGCGGGCATGGGCCAGCCGGTCCGCCAGCGCCGGCGTGAGGCGCACGCCCTTGGTGTCCTTGAGCGTGCGGTCCAGGTCGGCGGCACTGCCCAGCGAACCGTGCTGCAAGGCCGCTTCCATGGCGGCCAGCGTATCGAGAAACTGCTGATCCGGCTCGCTGGCACTGCCGGGCGCTTTCTTGCGCGCTTCACGCGGCGCGCGCGGCGGCGGCTGGGGCACAGTGGCCAGCAGCGCTTCGAACTGCTGCTGCAGCGACAGGGCCGCCAGCGCCGGGGCGGCGGCCAGCTGCGACCAGTTGCGTTTGAGCTGTTCGGGATTGAGCGTGGCCACGTCGGCGCCCTGCCACTCGGCCAGCGCCGCTTCGCGCGCGGCAATGGCGCTCTGGCCCTGCTCCAGCGCGGCGACGGACGCGCTCAGGCGCGCGTGTTCGGTGGCAAATTCGTTGGTCAGGCTGCGCGGCAAAGTTGCGTGCTCGGGCGCGCTCAGCGCGGCGGCGTGTTCCTGCCCCATCTGCGCCAGACGCGCGGCCAGTTCGGCGGCCGGCAAGCCGGCGTGTTCCAGCTGGCGCAGCGCGGACAGGCTGTCGATCATGCTGCGCTGCAGCTGCACTTGCGCTTCGAGGCGCTGGGCCAGGCGCGCGCGCACGGCCGCGAACGGCGCGGCCAGTTCGGGCGCCTTGATCACGGCCCACTTGCGATCAAGCTCGGCAACCTGATTGGGGCTGAGTTTTTCCTCGCTCACCAGCGCCTCGGCCTGGGCCAGCAATACTTTGCCCCGCTCCAGTTCGGCGTCGTGATGGCGCAAGGCATCGAGCCGGCCCTGCAGCAGCTTGGCCACACGCCGGTCGGTGTTGCGGATGGCCGCGTGCACGCGCGCCAGTTGCTGGGGAGAGTGGATGAACTCGGCCGCGGCCAAGCGCAGTTCGGAAAAGTCGCACTGGAGGATGAAGTCGGCCGCAGCCACTTCGTCGCCGGCCAGTCCGGCTACCTTTTCCGCCTGGCGGGCGCGTTCCGCCGACGCTTGCGCTGCAAGCGGTGCGGCTGCCGCATGGTGGTCGGCAGCCTGACCTGCGGGGGCCTCGCCGGGCTTGTCGCCCGGCCGCTTGAAAAGGAATTCGAACATGACGAGAGATCAACCAATCAAAACCGTCATCATAGCAAGAACGGCTGATGGCGGCGCAATCGTCACGCCCTGCGCGAACGCAGTGCTGGTGCACTGTATTCGCCGGGCACCGACGCTGCGCTCAGTGGGTGACGTGGTCGAGCACCTGCTGCTCCAGCTGGGGGTCTTCCGCCGTCCGGCCGATGGGAACAGCGGCCACGCGCCCCGTCGCGGCAGCTGCCAGCCACGGCGGCGCCACCGGGGCCAGCCGGGTTGCCGCGGCATGGGCCGCAGCCGGAACGGGTGCGCTCGCCGCGGTGATGGAGGGGCCGGCTGATGGGCCGGCGGACGGGCCGGCAGAAGGGCCGGCGGACGAACCGGCGGCCGCGCCGGCGGGCGCCCGGGCAGCGCTGCCGGAAGTCGGGCTGGAGGCCACGCTGCCAGCGGCGCTGAAGAATGCGCCCGCAGGCTCCTCGAACGCCCCATAACCGGCGGCATTGGCGGGCGGATTGTTGACGGTGTGGGCGGCCCTGGGCCTGGCCGCATGCGCGACGATATGCGCCGCGCCGCGCGTGTCGCCCGGCCCTGGCGTGTCGGTGGGATTGCCGGACAGGCGCGCCGGCGCCCTGGCGTCGCGGCTGTACTTACGGTCTTGCAGGTAGGCGTCGTGGGCCATCATCTTGTTGGCGATCGAAAACCATACCTCGCCCGAGATGACCGCGCGCGCCATGGGGAATAAAGCGTGCTCTTCGCGCTCGAGCCGGCGCAGGCTGGCGCTGCAGAAGGTATCGATGGCGTGGCAGAACTGGCCCACGGCGGCCGGGCTGTCCAGCGCCGCCGAGCCCAGCCGGGCGGCCGTGGTGCCGACCGCCTCGGCGGCCGTGTGCGCCAGCTCGTCGAGCTCGTGCAGCAGCGCATTGGCCTGATCGGTTGCGCTGCGGATGGCGGGCACCAGGAACAGGTCGATCTTGCGCCAGTGGGAGCTGTCGTACAAGCGCTTGACGGCCTCGGCGGCGTAACTGATTTGCCCGCTGGTGAGCGCCGTTTGATGCACCAGGCTGGCGTGGAGAAGATCCTGTAGCGACTGCAAGGCGTTACGAACACTCGCCTGCTCGACAGACAGCGCTACCAAAGTATATGTCGCCGTTAACATTCGTTCTCCTCAGTGTGCCCGCATGCGCAAACCCTGGGACGACATCGGATGTCCTTGGCTTTGGATGGAGTCATATGTAGTGTGGAACGGGTGTGGCGGTGTTCAAGAGCGGTACTCATGGCACTACCCAACAGCGGTACGCCCGAGCGGTACGCCAGATCCGGAACGTTTTCTGCAACCCGAGGGAACAAGTGTAAAGATCGCCGACACCCCGGGTTTGATCTAGCGCAAGCCTGAGGCAATCGTACGGGGAATTCCACCGGGGCTTGCGCCGCCGCAACTACGACGATGTGTACAAACAACAGCCTCTTGCCCGCGCTAAAACTGACATTAGCACAATCTTTAGTGGTTTATTTGGCTTACCGAAGTAAATTTTTCCCATTTACGCACAGAATCCCATTCTTGACGTGCATCGATTGTTACCATGGAGCACAGGCAGAACACTGTCGGAATTTTTTAGGAACCGAACGATCTTGAAGACCGCTACCCAGTCGTTGCGCGACTCGGCCCGGCGCTGGCTGCGCTGGGCGCTGCTGCCGGGCTTCGCGCTCACCCTGCTGGCCGCCATGTGGCTGGCCGTGGGGGTGCAGCTGAACGTCGAGCGGCAAGGCGCGCGCGCGCAGGCCGCCGTGGCCAGCCAGGCGCTGGCGCGCATTTTCGGCGAGCACGTCAGCCATATCCTGCATCAGGGCGACCACGCCACCCAACTGTTCAAGCTGAAGTTCGAGGAAAGCGGCGCGCGCCTGCGCCTGCCCGAATTCGCCCGCCGCCACGGCCTGCTCGACAGCGTGCTGCCGGCGCGCCTGCAGCTGCCGCTGGCCCTGTACGACCGCCATGGCGCCGCGCTCGACCAGCTGCATGGTCGCGCGCCCGCCGACGTGGCCACCCAGCCCTGGTTCAGAACGCTGGCCAGCAGCACCAGCGACAAGGCCGTGTACAGCAGCCAGCGCAGCGGCGGCGCAAGCGGCGCGCTGGCCCCGCAGGCGCCCGCAGCGCCGGCCCATCGCTGGCAGATTCAGGTGGCGCGCCGCCTGGTCGACGCCAGCGGCCAGTTCGCCGGCGCCATCGTGATCCAGATCGACCCGCTCTACTTTGTCGACGACCACGACCGCCTGGACCTGGGCGAACACGACGCGCTGGCCCTGATCAGCCCCGGCGCCAGCCTGGCCACGGGCCGCGTGGGCGAGCGCCTGTTCACCACCAATGCGCTGCTGCGCGCCCGCGGCGACATGATGGAGCGTCCCGCCTTCGACCAGACCGCGCGGGTGTATGGCTTTCGCGAGCTGCCCCGCTTCGGCCTGGTGGCCGTGGTGGGCGTGACTGACCAGGCCGCGCTGGCGGCCTTCACGCGCCATCAGTTCAGCTACCTGTCGGTGGCGCTGCTGGCCAGCGTGCTGATCCTGCTGGTGGTGACGCTGCTGATGAAGCAGAGCGCGCAGCTGCGCGCCAGCATCGACAAGGCGCACGAGGCGCAGGCGCTGCTGCGCGCCGCTTCCGACGGCAGCCTCGACGCGTTGCTGATCTACCGGGCCTGCTACGACGCCGACGGCCAGCTGGACGACTTCATCATCGCCGACATCAACGAGCGCGGCGCGGCCATGATGATGCGCCCGCGCGCCGAGCTGCTCGGCCAGAGAGCGTTCGCGCTGGTTCCGCGCATGCGCGAGACCGGCTTTTTCGAGCGCTACGCCGAAGTGCTCGCCAGCGGCCAGCCGCGCGAAGAGGAAATCGAACTGCGCCTGGCCGGCGACGCGCCGCGCTGGATCCACCACCAGATCGTGCCGATCAAGGACGGCCTGGCGGTCACTTCGCGCAACATCACCGCGCGCAAGCAGGTCGAGATGGAGCGCCATGCGGCCGAAAAGGCCCTGCGCGAAAGCGAAGCGCGCCTGCGCACCATCGCCGACACCATTCCCGCCGGTGTAGCCTACGTCGATGCGCGCCAGGTGTACCGCTTCCACAATCTGCCCTACAACCGCGAGTTCGCCCGCGACGGCATCGACGTCCCCGGGCGCACCATACGCGCGGTGGTGGGCGAAGCACGCTACGGCTTCCTGCAGCCTTACATCGAGCGCGCCCTGCGCGGCGAAACCCTGGTGTTCGAGGAGGAGGCCGACCGCGGCAACGGCGAGTACACCGAGGAAGTGACGTACATTCCCCAGTTCGGCGAACACCACGACAACGTGGTGGGCTTTCACATCATGCGCCACGACATCACCGCCAAGGAGCGCGAAAAGCGCCGCCTGCTGCGCCTGGCCCTGCTCGACCCGCTGACGGGATTGATGAACCGGGCCGGCTTTCTCGACAAGCTCGATAGCGCGCTGCAGACCAGCGTCTCGGAAAACCAGCTGCTCGCGCTGATCTATCTGGACATCGATCACTTCAAGCCGGTCAACGACACCCACGGCCACGACGTGGGCGACAAGCTGCTCAAAGCCTTTGCCAGCCGCCTGACGCATGCGCTGCGCGCCTCCGACACGGTGGCGCGCCTAGGCGGCGACGAATTCACCGTCATTATGGAGGGCCTGGGCCGGCCCGAGGACGCCAATGCGGCGGCCGCAAAAATCGTCGCGACCATGCGCGCCCCGTTCGTCTTCGACGGCCTGTCGGTGTCGGTGTCGGCCAGCGTGGGGCTGGTGTGCCACCAGGGCGGCACGCCCGACGCGGCGGCGCTGCTCAAGCAGGCCGACATGCTGCTGTACCAGGCCAAGCAGGGTGGGCGCGACACCTATCGCGCCGCCGCCTGAGGCGCATCAATACAGCCCGGTCGCCGGCGCGCACGCCGGCGGTCCCGGCCGGTGGCGGGCGCCGCGCCGGTGTATAGTACGGCCTGTCTTTTTTCCGGCTTTCGACGGCTCGATCACTCCCTATGCGGCTGCTGCACACTTCCGACTGGCACCTCGGCCAGACGCTGCACAATTACGAACGCAGCTACGAACACCAGTGCTTTCTCGACTGGCTGGTGCAGACCATCGTGGCCGAACAGGTCGATGCGCTGCTCATCGCCGGCGACGTGTTCGACACCGCCAATCCGTCGGCGGCGGCGCAAAAGCAGCTGTACCGCTTCCTGCAGCAGGCGCGCGCGGCCGCGCCCCAGCTGGACATCGTCGTCATCGCCGGCAACCACGATTCGCCGGGCCGCATCGAAGCGCCCGGCCCCCTGCTCGAAGCCCACGGCACCAGCGTGATCGGCCACATCGTGCGCAACGAGGCCGGCGAAATCGACCTTGAACGCATGATCGTGCCCCTGCGCGACCGCAGCGGCAACGTCGCCGCCTGGTGCCTGGCGGTGCCGTTCCTGCGTCCGGGCGACGTGCCGCGCATCGACGACGCGGCAGACAACGCGGCGCAGGCCGACCTGCCGAACACGGATGGCGTGACCGCTATCGAAGCGGACGCCGATGCCGCGGCCGCCGACCGCCCCAACCCGGCCGATCCCTACCTGGCCGGCATCGCCATGCTGTACCGCCAGGCCCACGCGCTGGCCGCCAGCCGCCGTCAACCGGGCCAGGCCATCCTGGCCATGGGCCACTGCCACATGGTCGACGGCCAGGCCTCGCTGGACTCGGAACGGCGCATCGTCATCGGCGGCACCGAAGCGCTGCCGGCCGCCATCTTCGACGCCAGCATCGCCTACGCCGCACTGGGCCACCTGCACCTGGCCCAGCGCGTGGGCGGAAAAGACCATCTGCGCTACTGCGGCAGTCCCCTGCCCCTGTCGTTCGCCGAAACGGCCTACCAGCACCAGGTGCTGCGGGTCGACCTGACCGGCGCCGTGGCCACCGAGGTGGTGGCCCTGCCCGTGCCGCGTGCCGTGCTGCTGCTGCGGGTGCCGGCCAAGCCGGCGCCGCTGGCCGAGGCACTGGCGGCACTGGCCGCGCTCGAGCTGCCCGATCTGCCGCCGCACCGGCAGCCCTACCTGGAAGTGCGGGTGCTGCTGGACGCGCCCGAACCGGGCCTGCGCGGCCAGATCGAAGCGGCGCTGGCCGGCAAACCCGTGCGGCTGGCCAAGATCGAGCCGACCCGCAAGGTGAACGGCGCCGCGCCCGAGGAAGCGGCCATGTCGCTCGACCAGCTGGCCCAGCTGCAGCCGGACGATATCTTCCGCCGCCTGTACCAGCAGCGCTATGGCGACGCGCCGCCCGACGACCAGCTTGCGGCGTTCGGCGAACTGATGGTCGGCGGCGAGGGCGGCGCATGAGGATCCTGAAAATCAGCGGCAGGAACCTGGCCTCGCTGGCGGCCGAATTCTGCGTCGACTTCGAGAGCGAGCCGCTGGCCTCGGCCGGGCTGTTCGCCATCAGCGGACCGACCGGCGCCGGCAAAAGCACCCTGCTCGACGCCCTGTGCCTGGCGCTGTACGACGCCACCCCGCGCCTGCTCAAGTCCAGCCGCGGCGGCAATTACCTGCCCGACGTGGGCAGCGGCGTGGTCTCGGCCCAGGACCCGCGCACGCTGCTGCGCCGCGGCGCCGGCGAAGCCCATGCCGAAGTCGATTTCGTCGGCGGCGACGGCCTGCGCTACCGCGCGCGCTGGGGCGTGCGGCGTTCGCGCGGCAAGGCCGGCGGTGCCATGCAGGCGTCCACCATGAGCCTGCACCGCCTGTCCGACATGATCGCCCTGGGCGGCACCAAGACCGAAGTGGCCGGCGAAATCGCCCAGCGCATCGGCCTGTCGTTCGAGCAGTTCACGCGCGCCGTGCTGCTGGCGCAAAACGAATTTTCCGCCTTCCTCAAGACCGAGGAAAACGAACGGGGCGAGCTGCTTGAAACGCTCACCGGCAGCACCGTGTACGGCGCCATCTCACGGCGCGCATTCGCCCGCTTCCGGCTGGAGCAGGACGCACTGGCCAAGCTGACCGACAAGCTGGCCGACCAGACCCCGCTGGCCGCCGAGGCGCGCGCCCAGGCCGAGGCGGACAGCCTGGTGGCCGACGCCGCGCTGGCCGATGTCGACCTGCGCCGCGGCGCGCTGGAGCAGCAATTGCGCTGGCACCAGCAGTCCGAGCGCCTGGCCGCCGGCGTGCTGCTGGCGCAGCAGGCGCTCACCGATGCCCATGCGGCGCTGGAAGCGAGCGCACCGCGGCGGCGCCAGCTGGCCATGCTCGATTCGCTGCAAGACGCGCGCGCCCTGCTCGACGACAGCCGCCGGCTGGCGCGCGAGCATGCGCAGGCCAGCACGGCCATTGCCGCAGGCGCCGAACAGCTGCGCGTGGCGCTGGCCGCCCAGCAAGCGGCCGCCGACGCCGTCCACGGCGCCGCCAGCCGCGCGCACGAGGCCGAGCAGGCGCGCCGCGACGCCGCGCCACAGCTGGATCAGGCCAAGGCCCTCGACGCCAGCATCGCCGCTTTGGCCAACCCGCATGCCAAGGCGGGCGCCGCGCGCCGGGCCGCTGTCGAAGAACTGGCCAAGGCCGCCAGCGCGCGCGACGCCGGGCACAGCGCCTTGAGCACTGCCCGCAGCGCCCATGCCGATGGCGCCGCCTGGCTGGCGCGCCACGCCGACTGGGAAGAGCTGTGTGCGCAGTGGCCGCGCTGGGACGCCCTGTTCGGCCAGTCCGAACAGGCGGCGCAGCATGTCGAACACAGCGCGGCCGCGCTGGAGAAGGCGCGCCAGCGTACGCTGGCGGCCACCAGCGAGGATGCCAGGAGCGCCAAGGCGCTCGACGAGGCGGGCGCGCGCATGGCGACGCTGGAAGCGGCGCGGCGCCAGGCCATCGCGGCGCTGGCCGGTTTCGACATCGAAGCCATGCGCGCCCAGCGCGCGCAGCTGTCGGAGCGGCGCGAGACGCTGGCCGCAGCCGACAAGCTGTGGCACGCGCTGTCCGCCAGCGCCAGCCGGCTGGCGCAGCTGGGCGTGCAGGCCGCGCAGCTGCAAACGGCGCACCAGGCGGCGAACAAGTTGCTCAGCGATGCGCAGGCGGGCGAAGCGGCCCTCGCTGCCGCGCAAACCCAGGCCGAACGTTCGCTGGGCGTGGCCGAACTGGCCTGCGCCGACAGCGTGGTGTCGCTGCGCGCGAACCTGCGCGACGATGAGGCCTGCCCGGTCTGCGGCAGCGCCGATCATCCTTATCAGCACCGCGGCGACGCGCTGCACGACATGCTGGCCGGCTTGCGCGCCGAGGTGGCGCGCTGCCGCCAGCAGCTGCGCGAGAATCTGGCGCTGCAGGCGACCCAAAGCGCCATCGCCGCATCCAGCGCGCGCCAGCTGGGCGATTGCCAGCGCGAACGCGAGACGCTGGCCGCCGGCCATGGCCAGGCGCAGGCAGCATGGCTGGCCAGCCCGCTGGCGGCGTCGGCGCCGGCGGAAGATCTGCGCAGCGCATGGCTGACGGCGGAACTGGACGCCGTCAAGGCGGCCTGGCTGGCGATGGACGAACAGGAACGCGCGGCCCGGCAGGCCAGCGTGGCGCGCGACGCCGCGCAGCACGCGTGCGACCAGCTGGGAGCCGACCAGGCGGGCCTGCAGCAGGCCGCCGCCAGCGCGCGCAGCCTGCTGGCCGAGGCGCGCGCCGAACGCGATGCGCTGGCCGACCGCAACGCGCTGGCCAAGTCCGGCCTGGACGCGCTGCTGGCCCAGCTGAGCGTGCCGTTTGGCGCCGCATGGCCGGACTGGAAGCAGCAATGGTACGACGATCCCGGGGCGTTTCGCAGCGCGCGTGGCGGCGAAGCGCGCCAGTGGCGCGATCAATCCAGCCAGCATGCGGCGCGCGCGGCCAGCCTGGCCACGCTGGAAGCGCAAGCGGTTGCCGCCGGCGCGGCGCACGAACGGGTGCAGCAGTCGTGCGCGGCGGCGCAGGCGCAGTTCGACCATCTGGACGCCGAAATGGCCGAACGGCGGCGCCAGCGCGCGGCCTTGTGGCACGGCCGCAGCGTGGCCGAGGTGGAAGCGGCGCTGGCGGCGGCGCTGGCCGGCGCGCGCGCGGCCATCGAGCAGGAACAACATGCGGCAGCCCTGGCGGCGCATGCGGCCACGCGCGCGCGCGAAGCGCTGGCCCAGGCCGAAGCGCGCCTGGCCGCCATCGACAGCGCCGGCGCGGCGGCGGCCGAACAGGTGGCCACCTGGCTGTACGAGCACTCCCAGCGCCATCCGGAGCTGGGCACGCCGGCCGATGCGGCGGCGCTGGCGCAGCTGCTGGCCACCGATCCGGCCTGGCTGGCGCAGGAGCGCGATGCGCTGCGCGCCATCGATGCCGCCGTGGCGCATGCGGGCGCGGTGATCGACGAACGGCGCAGCCAGCACGCGCTGCACCTGCAAGGCGCGCTGCCCGGGCAGGCGCCGGCCGAGCAGGTCGGCGCGGCGCTGGAGGCGGTGCTGGCCGAACGGCGTCAGCTCGATGGCGCCGCCGCCGCGCTGCGTCTGCAGCTGGCCCAGGACGACGAGCGGCGCCAGCGCGCGCAATCGGTGCTGGCCCTGATCGAGCGGCAGCAGCAGATCGAACAGCGCTGGGGCCGGATGAACGAGCTGATCGGATCGGCCGATGGCAAGAAGTTCCGCAATTACGCGCAGCAGTTCACGCTCGACGTGCTGCTCGGCTACGCCAACAACCATCTGGGCCACCTGGCGCGCCGCTACCGGCTGGAGCGGGTGGTCAGCGCGGCCGGCCCGTCGCTGGCGCTGATGGTGCGCGACCAGGACATGGGCGGCGAAATCCGCTCGGTCAATTCGCTCTCCGGCGGCGAATCGTTTCTGGTGTCGCTGGCGCTGGCGCTGGGACTGGCGTCGCTGTCGTCGAACCGGGTGCGGGTCGAGTCGCTGTTCATCGACGAAGGCTTCGGCAGCCTGGATAGCGACACCCTGAGGGTGGCCATGGATGCGCTGGACGGGCTGCAGTCGATGGGCAGGAAAGTGGGCGTGATCTCGCACGTGCAGGAAATGACGGAGCGCATCGCCACGCGCATCCTGGTGCAGCCGTCGGGGGGCGGCACCAGCAGCGTGACGGTGCAGTGACAAGGCTGGGCGACAATGGTGCCAACGTCGATGAGGTGCCGACGTCGATGAGGTGCCGACGTCAATGAGGTGCCGACGTCAATGCAATCGCCACTGTGTTGGACACCGTCCTCGCGAAGGCGAGAACCCATAGCACGTGAATGCAGTAAATCTCTTACCGAAGCCGCAGGCAAGATGGGGCCGAAAATCTACGCGAGCGTGCCATGGGTCCCCGCCTTCGAGGGTGTCGCAGAACACGCATTTATTTCAAAACCACTGCCATTTGCTCCGTCATCCCCGCGAAAGCGGGGACCCATGCTGAGCATGCAGCACTATGGAAGCCGGCTCAGCATGGGTTCCCGCATGCGCGGGAATGACGGTT
>CALRYE020000169.1:0-14323 GCA_943372275.1 Janthinobacterium lividum | reverse complement strand
TGTGGGGGGAACTATCAAACTTCATGACCGACGTGCTCTTGAAGATCGCCGTCCTGAAAGGAACGGGGCGCGAGCGTGATGCCGAACGCTTCCGTGACACGGCCCTCGGTGGGCTCGCACGGGAAGAGATTCGCGGCTTGTGTATCCGCGAAATCGCAGCTCCCGGCGCCACCAAGCGCGCAATGAATGACCACCAATGCGCGCAGGAGCCTGCCGCCAAGGCGGTCGAATGAATCGCTCGGATGCGCGTGCGTGTTAGATCGCGTCGCCTTGTGAAGCCCTATTGGGCGGCCGCGTCATCGATGCCACCCAGATGGTTCAAATGGGGCGTACCGCCAACAACCCCGGCGACGTTTGCCCGAATTGCTGCCGCTTATCGTTCAACTCCGGCGCAGTCAACTGCCCCACACCCTCCGTGAACCCAAACTGCGCCAGCTCCCGCGTCAGTACCGCCACGCTGCCGGACAGCGCACCAGCGGCCGCCGGATCGGTGAGCGATAGCGCCCCCGCAGCCGCATCCGTCGCAGGAACACCGAAGCTGGCAATCGCCCCCGCCAACGCGCTGACCTTATCCTGCAGCGCCGCAGCCTCATCGCGTTCGGCCACAAACCACACATCGGCCATCGCGCCGCTGCTGCCATCGGCCCAGGTAAAGCTGCCCGTCAGCCCGATCCAGTTACCCTGGTCCTTCTGATTGGCGGCCTCGCCCTGCACATCGATGCTGGCCACGCCGAGGGTGGCAAGCGCGCGCAGCTCGTCGCTCTGGCTAAGCCCATCCGCATTCGCATCGACCCACACACGCAGATCGGCATAGGTCGCGTCGCGCGCATCGACCTTGCCGTCGCCGTTCACATCCAGCTCGGCCAGCGCGGCAAAGCCGTCGCCGGCACGTGTGCCATCGAGGGTGCTGGTCGCGGTGCCGAACAGTTCGGCGCCGCTGTCGATGCGGCCGTTGCCATTGCGGTCCAGTGCCAGCAGGCCGTCGCCGGCGTCGACCCAGCCGGTGTGCACCGCGGCGCCATCGGCGTACAGATCGAACTGCACGCCAGCGGCCACCGACACGGTGCGCACGCCATTGCCGTCCAGGTCCAGAATCAGCGGGCTACCCAGCGGCAGCGCGGCCTTCTGCTGCGCCGTCAAGGCGGCATGCTGGACGACGCTCAGCGCGCACACCTGTTCGGGCGTCAGCGCTGCAAGCTGGGACAGGCGCAGCGCACGGATCTGCGCCGTGGTCATGGCGATGATCTGTTCGACCGACAGCGCGGCGATCTGCGCGTTGGTCAGAATCGCCACTTGCGCCGTGCGCAGCATCGTCACATCCGCCGCATCGATGGCGGCCAGCTGCTCCGCACTCAATACCTTGAAGACGCTGGTGGACAACGCCCGTACCTGCGTGCCTTCCAGCGCGGTCATCAGTTCGGCGCTCAGACCCGTCACCTGGCCCGGCACCAACGCCGACAGCTGCAACGTCGACATCGACATGAGCAGCCCCACGCTCATGCTGGTCAGCTGCTCCGTCGACAGGCCTGCCACCTGCGCCGTGCGCAGAAAGCCGATGTCGGCGATGGCGATCAGCTGTTCGCTGGTCAGCGAGCGCACCTGGCTGGTGGTCAGGCCGCGCACTGAATTCATGCTCAGCGCGCCGATCTGCTCCGTGGTCAGGCTGGCCACCTGCGCAGTGCGTAGCGCGGCCAACTGGTGGGTGGACATGGCGGCGATGTCGTCCAGCGCGATGGCGGCGATCTGCTCGGTGGTGAGGCTGGCTACCGCCACCGTGGTCAGGGCGCGCACCTGCGCCGTCGTCAGCGCCACCAGCTGGGCGGTGGACAGCGCCTGGGTCTGGCGCGTTGTCAGCGCGGCGATCTGGATCGTGCGCAGCGTGACGAGATGGGCTTCGTCGAGCGACGTCAGTTGAGTGGTCGTGAACGCCACCATTTGCGCCGTGTTGAAGCCCGCCAGCGACTGCAAGCCCGCCAGCTGTTCGTTCGACAGGCTGCGTAGCTGGTTCAGCGACAAGCCGCCCAGGGTGGCGACGGTCAATGCGCCGATCTGCATGGTGTCCAGACTGGCCAGCTGATTGGTCGACAGCGCCGCGATCTGGCGCGTCGACAGACCGGCCAGTTCGTCGGCCGTCAGCAAGGCAATCTGCTCGGTCGACAGCGACCCGACGGCGGTCGTGCTGAACGCGCGGAACTGCGCTGCCGTAAAGCTGGTCAGCTGGCTGCTGGTCAGGGCCCGCAACTGGGTGCTGGTCACGCCGCTCAACTGCGTGCTGGTAAAGGCCGCCAGGCGCTCCAGATCCAGGCTGCTGATCTGGGCGGTCGTCAGGCTGGCTACCTGCACGCTCGAGAAAGCGCTTAATGTCAGCATGGCCAGCTGTGCGCTGCTGAACACCGACAGCTGCGCGGCGGTGAGGGCGCGCAGTTCGCGGGTGGTCAATGCGGACGACTGGTCCAGCGTGAGCCCGGCGATCTGGCTGGTGTTAAAGGCCACCAGCTGGGTCGTGGTGAGCCCGGCGATGTCTTCCGGTTCGATGGCAACGAGCTGCTCGGACGTGAGCGCGCGCAGCACGGCCGTGGATAGGCCGCGCACCTGCGCCGCCGACAGCGCGGCGATCTGTTCGGTCGACAGCGCCACGCCCTGGCGCGTGCTCAGCGCGGCGAGCTGGCTGCTGGCCAACGTGGCGAGCTGCTCCAGACCGATGGCGCCGATCTGCACCGTGGTCAGCGCGCCGACCTGAATGGTGGTGAAGGCCGAGACGGCCAGTGCGGCGAGCTGGCTGGTCGACAGCACCGCCACCTGGCCGGGCGTAAAGCCCCGCACTTCGCGCGCCAGCAGCACGCTGGCCTGTTCCACGCTCAGTGCGGTCACTTGCAAGGTGGTCAGCGCCGCCAGCTGGGTGCTGCGCAGCGCGGCCATGTCTTCCAGCGTGATGACGGCGATCTGCTCGGTGCTCAGCGAGCGCATGGCGCTGGTGCTGAGCGCGCGCATTTGCGCGGCGCTCAGGGCGGCGATCTGGGTGGTCAGCATGGCCGCCACCTGGCGCGTGGTCAGCGCGGCCATCTGGGCGGTACCCAGCATGGCCAGGTGTTCCAGCCCGAGCGACTGGATCTGGGTGCTCGACAGCGTGGAAATCTGCCGGGTGCTCAGCGAAGCGAGCGAGGAGATGGCCAGGAACTGGTCGCTCGACAGCGCGTCGATCTGGCGGCTCGACAGGGCCGCCACGCCGGCTGCGCTCAGCGCGCCCAGCTGGCTGGTGGTCATCGCTTCGAGCTGGGTGGTGGTCAGCGCCGCCACCTGCGCCGTGCGCAGGCCAGCGATGTCGTCCAGTTCCAGCTGCACCAGCTGAACGGCGTCGAGCGCGGCGAAGGCCGTCGTGGTCAGCGACCGGATCTGCGCGCTGGTCATGGCCACCAGCTGCTCGGCGCTGAGGGCGCGCGCCTGCGCCGCCGTCAGGGCGCCGCTCTGGCGCGTGGTCAGCACTTCCAGCTGGCCGATGCTCACCGCCGCGATCTGCTCGCTGTTCATGGCCGCCACCTGGGTGGTGCGCAGGGCCATAAAGTCGATCAGCTCGATGGCGGCGATTTGTTCGGTCGTCAGCGCCCCCATGGCGCGCGTGTTGAGCGCGCCGATCTGGGTGGTCGACAGGGCGGCGATCTGCTCGGTGGTCAGGGCCGGCGCCTGGTTGCTGGTGAGCGCGCCCAGCTGCGCCACGCTCAATTGGGCCAGGTCGTCCAGGGTGATGCGCGCCACGCGCTGGTCGGTCAGCCCGGCCATCTGCACGGGACTGTAGTTGACCACCGAGCCGAGCTGCAGCAGCTGTTCGTCGGACAGGGCGGCAATCTGGGGCGCGGTCAGCGCGGCGATCGCGCTGGTGCTGAAGGCGTGCAGCTGGGTGGTCAGCATGGCGCTCATCTGCTCGGTGTTGAACGCGGCGATCTGCGTCGTGCGCAGCGCGGCGATGGCCTGGACCGACAGCGACACCACCTGCTCGGTGCTCAAGCCGCGCACCACGCTGCTCGACAGCGCGCGCAGCTGCGTGGTCGACAGGCTGGCCAGCTGCTCGGTCGACAAGCCGATCACCTGGTTCGATTTCAGCCCGCCCAGTTGGGTGGTGCGCAGCGCCATCAGGTCGGCCATCTCCAGCGTGGCCAGCTGGTCGGATGTGAGCGCGCCGATCTGCACGGACGTCAGCGCCACCAGCGACGTGAGCGCGGCCAGCTGGGTGCTGTTCAAGACGCTGACCTGGCTGGTGCGCAACGCGGCGATCGCGGCGTTGTTCATCACGCCCATCTGGGCGTCGCTGAGCGCGGCCACCTGCTCGGTGTTGAGCATGACCAGCTGCGCGGTGCGCAGGGCGGCAAAGTCGGCCGTCTCCAATGCGGCGATCTGGTCGGTGTTCAGTACGGCCATGCCGGCCAGGCTGACGGCGCGCCACTGCGCCGACTGCAGCGCGGCGATCTGCGCGGTACTCAGCGCCTGGATCTGCGCCGTGTTGAACGCGGCGACCTGGGTGGTGCGCAGGCCGGCCATGACGGTGGTCGACATATTGGCGACCTGCTCGGTGGTCAACGCGGCGATCTGGGTGGTGGTGAACGGCGCCAGCGACGACAGCGCGGCGAATTGTTCGGTGCTCAGCGCCTGCTTTTGCACCGACGTCAGCGCGCCGATCTGGGCGCTGGTCAGCGCGGCGATCTGCGCCAGCGTCAGCGCCGCCACCTGAGCGGTGGTCAGGGCCGCAGCCTGGCGCGTGGTCAGGCGCGCCAGATCTTCCGTTTCCATGGCCGCCAGCTGTTCCAGGCTCAAGCCGGCAATCGCGGCCGACGACAAGGCCCGTGCCTGCGCCGTGGTGAGCGCGGCGATCTGCTCCGTGGTCATGCCCGTTAGCTGGGTGCTGCGCAGCGCGGCGATCTGGATGGTGCGCAGCTCGGCCAGCTCGGCCAGCGCCAGGTTGGCCATCTGGTCGGACGTCAGGCCGATCACCTGGCGCGTGGTGAGCGCGGCCATCGTGGCCAGCGCGGCAAAGCGGCTGCTGTCGAACACGCGCAGCTGGCTGGTGGTCAGCGCGGCGATCTGGCGGGTCGTCAGGCCCGCCAGCTGGAACGTCGAGAGTGCGTCGATCTGGCTGCTGTTCATGGCCGCGAGCTGCGCGGTGCGCATGGCGGCCAGGTCGGGCGCCTCGATGGCGGCGATCTGCTCGGTCGTCATGACGGCGATCGTGTTGCTGGCCAGCGCGCCGACCTGGGCGCTGGTGAGCGCGGCGATCTGCGCGCTCGACAGCGCCGCCACCTGGCGGCTCACCAGCGCGGCAACCTGGCGCGTCGTCAGCGTGGCCAGCGGCGCCGTTTCGATGGCTGCGATCTGCTCGCTGGTCAGCGCGGCGATCTGGCGCGTGGTCAGGCCGGCCAGCGACACCAGCGCAGCCAGCTGCTCGCTGGCCAGCACGCGCAGCGTGACGGTGGTCAGCCCGCCCATCTGGGTGCTCAGGAGCGCGGCGATCTGCGCCGTGGTCATGGCGGCCACCTGGGCCGTGGTCATGGCGGCCAGCTGGGTGGTGCGCAGCGCGGCCACGTCGTCCAGTTCCAGCGCGGCGATGTTGTCGGTCGAGATGGCGCGCACGCTGGCGGTGGCCAGGGCGCGGATCTGCAGGGTGTTCAGGGCATTCAACTGCTCGCTCGAGAGCACGGCCACCTGGCGGCTGGTGAGCGCGGCCACCTGGCGCGTGAACAGCGCGGCCATGTCGTCGGTGCCCAGGGTAGCCATCTGGTCGGTGGTGAGGGCGGCGATCTGGCGCGTGGTCAGGCCGTCGAGCGAGGTGAGCGCGGCCAGCTGGGCCGAATTGAGGGTGATCAGCTGGGCGGTGCGCAGCGCGGCCAGTTCGGCGCTGGTCAGCGCGCCCCACTGGGCGTCCGACAGCGCTGCCAGCTGCTCGGTACCCAGCGCGCCGATCTGGCGCGTGTTCAGGGCGGCGATGTTGGCCGTGCCGATGGCGGCGATCTGCTCGGTCGACATGGCCGCCAGCGCGGTGCTGGTCAGCGCGCGGATCTGCGCCGTGTTGAACACCTCGATCTGGGCCGTGGACAGGGCTTGCGCCTGCGCCGCGGTGATGGCCGCCACCTGCTTGACCAGCAGGGCGCTGATGTCGTCGGTGCCCAGCGACGACATCTGCAGCGTGGCCAGGCTGGCGATCTGGCGCGTGGTCAGGCCGTCGAGGGTGACCAGCGAGGCGATCTGCTCGGTCGTCAGTGCGGCGATCTGGTCGCTGGTGAAGGAACCCAACTGCACGCTGGTGAGCGCGCCCAGCTGGCTCGAACCCAGCGCGGCGACCTGTTCCAGCGCCAGCGCGGCGATCTGGCGCGTGTTCATCGCGGCCAGGTCGACCAGTTCGATGGCGTTGAACTGGTCGGTGCTGAGCGCGGCCAGCGCGGCCGGGGCCAGCGCGCGCACCTGCGCCGTGTTCAAGGCCGCCAGCTGGGCGCTGTTCATGGCCAGCAGCTGCTCGGCGCTGAACATGGCGAGCTGGCGCGTGGTCAGCGTGGCCAGGTCGGCCGTGTTGATGGCGCCGACCTGGGTGCTGGTCAGGGCGGCCACCTGGCGCGTGCCGAGCACGGCCAGCGTGCGCAGGGCGTCGATCTGGGCGTCGCCCAGGGTGGCGATCTGGTCGTTGGTCAGCCCGGCGATGGCGCTGCTGCTCAGCGCCAGCATCTGGGCGCTCGACAGCGCGGCGGTCTGTTCCAAGGTCAGCGCGGCCAGCTGGCTTGAGTTAAGCACGGCAACGTCGCGCGTTTCGAAGGCGCCGATCTGTTCGGTGGAAAACAGCGGCAGCACCTTGCTGTTCAAGGCGGCCACCTGGCGCGTGCCCAGCGCGGCGATCTGCTCGCTGGTGAGCGCGAGCACCTGCTCGGCGGACAGGGCGCCCAGCTGCACCGTGTCGAGCGCGGCCACGTCGCCCGTTTCCAGCGTCGCCACCTGGTCGGTGCTGAGGGCGGCGATCTGCGCGGTGCTGAACATTGCCAGCGTCGTCAGGGCGGCAATCTGCTGGCTGGTCAGCACAGCGATCTGCAGCGCCGACAAGCCCGCCAGCGCGCTGCTGGTCAGGGCCCGTGCCTGGGCCGTGTCGAGGGCGGCAATCTGCCAGTCGGCCAGCGCGGCCAGCTGGCTGCTGGAGAGCTGGGCCAGGTCGCGCGTTTCGATGGCGGCAATCTGCGCCGTGGACAGGTGGCTCAGCACCGTCGTGGCCAGCTGCGCGAACTGGCGCGTGCTCATGGCGGCGATCTGGGTACTGGAGAGCACCGACACCTGTTCCCAGATCAGCGCGGCCAGCTGGCTGCTGTTGAGCGAGGCCAGATCGCCCGTTTCCAGCGTGGCCATCTGTTCCATGGTCAGCGCGGCCATCTGGTCGGTGGTGAACGGCGTGATGGTCGACAGGCCCGCCAGCTGCTCGCTGCTGAGCACCGACACCTGCGCCGGCGTCAGTGCGGCGATGATGCGGCTGTTCAGGCCGCCCGTCTGGGCGGTGGTCAGGGCCAGCACCAGTTCCAGCGACAACGCCGCGACCTGGGCAGCGGTGAGCGCGTTCAGGTCGCGCGTTTCGACGGCGGCGATCTGCTCCGTGGTCAGGCCGGCCAGCGCGGCGGTGGTCAGCGAGGCGACCTGGGCGCTGGTCAGGGCGGCGACCTGCCCGGTCGACAGCGCGCCTAACTGGTCGGCATTGAGCGCGTTGCTCTGGCTGGTGGTGAGCGCGGCCACGATCACCGTGTCCATGGCCAGCAGCTGTTCGGCCCCCAGCGCGGCGATCGCCAGGCGCGACAAGGCGCGCACCTGGCTGCTGCTCAGGGTCGCGATCTGCTCGGTGGTGAAGCCGGCGATCTGGCTGCTGCGCAGCGCGGCGATCTGGGTGGTGCGCAGCGCCGCCAGGTTGTCGGTGCTGATGGCGCCGAGCTGGCCGGGCAGCAGAGCGGCCAGCTGGGCGGTGCCCAGGGCGCGCATGTCGACGGTGTTCAGGATTTGCAGCTGCTCGGTGGTGAGCGCTTGCAGCTGGGCGCTGTTGAGCGCGGCGATGTGGGTGGTGCGCAGCACGTCGAGCTGCTCGGTGGTCAGCCCGCGGATGGCGCCGGGGGCGATGGCGCCGAACTGGGCCACGCTGAAGACGGCGACCTGGGTCGTCGTGAGGGCGGCGAAGTCCTCCGTGGTGAGCGTGGCCATCTGCGCCATTGTCAGTGCCGCAAGATGCGTGGTGCTTAAATGGGCGACGGACGAAGGCATGCGGGACTCTCCAAGGGGCTACCTTGAATCATAGCGCACAAATTGCTGCATGGAAATCAGTTTGTTTGCGGCAATTGAGCCGGCACAGGGACCGGTGTGCGTTCCGCGCCACCCCGCACCAGGCGGCGGGTTGATTCGATGCCCTGATTAAACAGGTTCTGCATGGGCATGTTCAGGTAGGGCAGTACTGCGCTGATGAGCAGCAGGCCGACGCCCAGCGACACCGGGAAACCGATGCCGAAGATGTTCAGCTGGGGCGCGGCGCGGGTCAGGATGCCCAGCGCGACGTTGGTGATTAACAACGCGGCGACGATTGGCAGCGACAGATGCAGGCCGGAGGCGAAGATCGTGCCGGCCCAGCTGACCAGGTTGTACGACAGGTTGGTGGACACGGGCGTGGCGGCGATGGGCAGCACGACGAAGCTTTCGGCCAGCGCCGAGAGCAGCACCAGGTGGGCATTGACGGCCAAAAATGCCATGGTTGCAATTAAGGCCAGAAACTGGCTGACGGCCGAGGAACGGCCACGGCTCATCGGATCGAACAGGCTGGCAAATCCCAGGCCCATGGTCAGACTGCTGACTTCGCCCGCCATTTCGATGGCGGCGAACACGATGCGCATGGAGAACCCCATGGCCAGGCCGATCAGCAATTCCTGGAACACGATCAGCAGGCCCGCCATCGACATCGGGTCGACCGCGGGCAGGGCGGGAATGGCGGGGGCCATGATCATGGTCAGCAGCACGCCCAGCGACACCTTGACGGACACCGGGATACTGTTGTTGCCCAGCACGGGCGAGGCGGCGATCAGGCCGAGAATGCGGGTCAGCGGCCACAGCAGTGCCGCGATCCAGGTATGCATTTCGCCGGTGGTGAACTGGATCATGCGGCGCCCATCGTGCGTTTGTTCGCAGTGCGGCGCTGCTGCGTACGGCGCGGCGCCATCTCGTGGCACACCGACACACTGCCATCCGGCGCGCCCCCCGTGTGCTCGCGCAGGCGAGCCCCCATGCTGCCGATGCGCACACGTGCTATGGGTTCCCGCCTTCGCGGGAACGGGGGCGGTGCGGCGATGGCCACGCGGCTTAACCGACCAGCCCGGGAATCCCGGTGAACACCTGGCGCATGTAGTCGAGCATCACGGCCAGCATCCACGGGCCGGCCACGATCAGAGCGACAAAAATGCCGACCAGCTTGGGGATGAACGACAGCGTCGCTTCGTTGATCTGGGTGGCGGCCTGGAAGATACTGACGATCAGGCCGATAATCAGCGCCACCAGCAGCATGGGCGCGGCCACCATCAGGGTCACTTCCATGGCCGTGCGGCCCATCGTCATCACGCTTTCGGGGGTCATGGCGGGGCCTAGTAAAAGCTTTGCGACAGGGAGCCGAGCAGCAGCTGCCAGCCGTCCACCAGCACGAACAGCATCAGCTTGAAGGGCAGCGAGATCACGGCCGGCGACATCATCATCATACCCATCGACATCAGCACGCTGGCCACCACCATGTCGATGATCAGGAAGGGAATGAAAATCGCAAAGCCGATCTGGAATGCCGTCTTCAGTTCACTGGTGACGAACGAGGGGATCAGCACGCGCACGGGAATGTCTTCAGGCCCCTGCAGGGCGGGGGTGCGCGAGAGCTTGACGAACAGCGCCAGATCGGACTGGCGGGTCTGCTTGATCATGAATTCCTTCAGGGGTGCAATGCCCTTGTCCATCGCCTCGGCCATCTGGATCTTGTTTTCCTGCAAAGGCTGGTACGCCTCGGTATAAATCCGGTCGAACACGGGACCCATGACGAACAGGGTCAGGAACAGCGCCAGGCCGATCATCACCTGGTTGGGCGGCGCCGACTGCGTGCCCAGCGCCTGGCGCAGCAGCGACAGCACAATGATGATGCGGGTGAAACTGGTCATCATCAGCAGCGCCGCCGGCAGGAACGACAGCGCCGTCATCAGCAGTAGCGTCTGCACCGGCAGGGAATAGGCGGTGCCGCCGCCGGGCGCCGGCGCGCTGTTGAAGGCGGGGATGCCGGGCGCCGCCATGGCGACCACGGGCAGGGCCAGCAGACCCAGGCTCAACAGGCGGCCCGCGCCGAACGACCGGCGCGCACGGGCGGACTGGCGTATCGGCATCGACGGCATCGGCATCGACAACTTCGGCATCGACAACTTCATCGGTTATTTGCGCTTTTCGATCGTTTGTTTAAGCCACTCGGCAAAGCTGGATGCCGACGGCTGGTAGGACTCGAGCGCAATCGTGGACGGCGCATTCTGCTTGGGCATGGTGGCCAGCGCGTTGACGCGGCCGGGCGAGGCGCCCACCACGATCCACTGGTCGCCCACTTCCACCACCATGATGCGCTCGCGTCCACCCAGATTGAGCGCGCCGACCAGGCGCAGGTTGGCCGATCCGCTGGTCTGCTTGGGGCCGTAGCGCTTGAGCACCCAGGTCAGGATGCCGAGCAGGCCCAGCACCACGCACAGGGCGAAGATGGTTTGCAGCAGGTTGCCGGCCGATGGATTGGCGGTGGCCATGGGGGCGGGCGGCTTGGCGGGCAGGGTGGCGATCGCGGTCGCCGGCGCAGCGGCAGGCACGGTGGCGGGGACGGCTGCGGGCGCAAGCACAGGTGCAACCACAGGGGCGGCGGGCGCGTCGGCCGCGGGCAGGGCAGCCACCGCAGGCTCGGCCGCGAGGGCCTGGCCGGCGATACCAAACAGCATGATCAGCACCAGCGCCGACAGCAGCACGAATCCGGGACACGCCAGGGCGGGGAGCGCCCGGCGCAGGGGACGACGCAGCGTCATTTATTGAGCTTTCGAATGCGTTCGGACGGCGTGATGATGTCGGTCAGGCGGATACCGAACTTGTCGTTCACCACCACCACCTCGCCCTGGGCGATCAGGCAGCCGTTGACCAGCACATCCATCGGCTCGCCGGCCAGACCGTCGAGCTCGACCACGGAACCCTGGGCCAGCTGCAGCAGGTTCTTGATGGCGATCTTGGTGCGGCCCAGTTCCACCGTCAGCTGGACGGGAATATCCAGGATGAAGTCGATATCGTTGGGGGTCTCGGTCTTGGTGCCCTTGTTCGAAAAGTCCTTGAACACGGCGGCGCTGGCGGCCTGGTTTTGCAGCGCGTCGGCTTCCGCCTTGGCCTGCTCGGCAATGGCCGCGCCCCAGTCGTCGTCCATGTTGTCTTGGTCGTCTTGATTATCGGACATGTTGCACTCCTGTTTATTTGGTGTTGTCTGAATTGGCGAGCAGCTTCTCGACCTTCAGCGCATATTGACCGTTAAGAATGCCGTAGGTGCAGTCCATCACCGGCACGCCGTCGACGGTGGCCTGGATCTGTTCCGGCACCACCAGCGGAATGATGTCGCCCACCTTCATGTTCAGGATGTCGTCGAACGAGGCGCGCCCGTGGCCGAGCGTGGCCACCAGCTCGACTTCGGCGATCTGGATCTGCTGCGTCATCAGGCGGATCCAGCGCTTGTCCACTTCCAGCGCCTCGCCCTGCAGGCTGGAGGTCAGGGCGTCGCGGATCGGCTCGATCATCGAGTACGGCATGCAGAAGTGGATCTGGCCGCTGACCGACCCCAGCTCGACCGTAAACGTGGACGACACCACCACCTCGTTGGGCGTGGCGATGTTGGCGAACTGGGTGTTCATCTCGGACCGGATGTATTCGAACTCGACCGGGAAGACCGGCTCCCACGACTTGGTGTAGGCCTCGAACACGATATCGAGAATGCGCAGGATGATGCGCTGCTCGGTCTGGGTAAAATCGCGCCCTTCGACGCGGGTGTGGAAGCGCCCGTCGCCGCCGAACAGGTTGTCCACCAGCAGGAATACCAGGCCCGGATCGAACACCATCAGGGCGGTGCCGCGCAGCGGCTTCATGTGCACCAGGTTCAGGTTGGTGGGCACCACCAGGTTGCGGATGAATTCGCTGTACTTGGACACCCGCACCGAGCCGACCGACACTTCGGCGCTGCGCCGCAGGAAATTGAACAGGCCGACCCGCAGCAAGCGCGCGAAGCGCTCGTTGATGATCTCCAGGGTCGGCATGCGTCCGCGGACGATGCGTTCCTGGGTGGCCAGGTTGTAGGTCCGGACCCCTGTGGCCTCTTCGGGCGTGACGGCATCGTCCTGGTCGCCGTTGACGCCCTTGAGCAGGGCATCGACTTCTTCCTGGGAGAGGAAATTATCGGCCATGATGTTACTGAATGATAAAGGAGGTGAACAGCACGTCGGTCACCTCTTGCGGATCGCCTTTCTCGGCGAACGGCTGCTTGACGGCGGCGATGATCTCGTCGGACAGTTTTTTCTTGCCTTCGACCGTGGTCAGCTCGGACGCCTTCTTGGCCGACAGCAGCAGCAGCACGCGGCTGCGCACGCGCGCCATGTTGGTCTTGATCAGCTCGACCTGGATGGGATCGCTCACCTGCAGGGTGAACTGGACCTGCAGGTACTGCTCGCCGTTCTCCGGCTGCAGGTTGACGGTGAACGGATCGATGGCCACGAATTCCGGCTTCTCGGCCTTTTTGGCCACCTTGTGCTCTTTGCCGTCCGGCTCGCCGCGGGTGAAGAACCATGCACCGCCGCCGCCCGCGGCGAGCAAGACCACGGCGATGATGATGATCATCATGAGCTTCTTCTTGCCGTTTGCCGGTGCCGCGTCTGCCTTTGGGTCAGCTTTCATGTTTGCATTCGCTTTCAAGTTGCTTCAGTACTGCTGTGATGGGGTGGTGCGGGCCGCGTTGCTTCATTCAAGTGCGTTGCTTCATTCAAGCATTATGTCATTATCGCGAATTACTGAGCGGTAGCATGCGCCGAAAAGAGCGCTTAAGCGGGCTTAACTCGTGGCTTGTCGCCCACACCGGATCGTCAGTCCGGCGCGTATCAACATCTTTGATTCCATTCTGTCATCAGGCGAAGGTATCCACCGCCGCCCGCGGCAAGCCGGCGCGTGCGCCGCGCTCGGCATTGCGGGCCGCCGCCGCGCTGGCGCTGCCGTTGTCGTTGGCCGGTCCGGTGCCGCCGTTAGCGTCGTTGCCGCCATTGCCACCATTGCCACCGTTGTTGGCAAACCGTCCACCGCCCGGCTGACTATCGGCCTGGCGCTGGTCGGGCGTGCCGGCATTGACGTTGGCGTTACCCAGTTCGATACCGCTCTCGCTCATCATTTCACGCAAGCGCGGCATGGCGTCTTCCAGTGCCTGGCGTACTTCCGGCTGGGCCGCGGTGAAGGTGACGGTGGCGTGGTCGTTGGTCACGTTGAGCACCACCTGCATCGGTCCCATGTCGGGCGGATTGAGCGTCAGCGAAGCGCTTTGCTCCTTGCCGGCCACCATCCAGACAATCTTCTGGCCGACCTGGTTGTCCCAGCCCGGCGTGCCCACGCGCGCGGCGATCTTGTCGCTGGCGCCGTTGATGGTCTGGGCGACATTCAGCGCCGCTTGCTGCAGCGGGGCGCTGGCGGGGGCGCCCGCCGGCGGCACATCCTTGACCATGGTGAATTCGGGCGCGGCCTTGGCCGGTGCTGCCTTGTCGGCGCCGGCCAGGGCCGCGGCGGGCGCGTTCTGCGCGGCGCCGGAGCCGCCCTGATCGGCCGTGTCGGCGCGGCTGGTGGCGATGCCCATGATCGTCATGTCCGGCTCGACCCGTTTGCCGTCGACCGTTGCGGGGGCCTGGTCCAGCGCCGTGCGCTGGGTCGGGGTCAGGCCGGGCGGCAGCGCCACCGGCGCCCCCTGCGTGGCCAGGCGATCGAAGGCGCCGCTGGTGGCCTGCTGCAGGGTCGGCGCGGCAGGCGCCGGCGCGGCGTCGGCCAGCGCCGCCGTGACCGGCAGCTGGAAGGCGGCGCTGTCGCCGCCATCGGCCGCAGGCTGGGCCGCCACATCGGCGCCCGGCCGCTGGTTGGCGGCCAGCGCCGTGGCCGTCGCTGCTGCCGCTGCTGCTGCGCTGGTGGCCACGGGCGCGGCGGGCGCGGCCTGCACCGGCAGATTCAGGCTGGCCACCAGTGCCAGCATGTCCACCACGTGCGTGGCGGCGGCCGC
>CALRYE020000168.1:0-14324 GCA_943372275.1 Janthinobacterium lividum | reverse complement strand
GCGCCGGCCAGGGATTGCGCCAGCGCCTGGGTGCGCAGGATATGGCCGTCGATCGCTTGTCCGAGAGTACGCGCGCTGTCGATATTGTCGATGGTCAGGCGCTGGCGTTCGTCGCGGTACTCGGCGAACACGAAGATGGCGATGCCGATCAGGCCCGGCAGCAGGCAGGCAAGTACCAGCGCGTTCAACAGGGACGCGACCGGGCGGTGTTTTCTCGCCAATGGCAGGCTGGACATGGAGGCGTCGCTTGAAAGATGTGGTATTACTTTTTAGCAATACACATCATAACGCGCCTGCAGGCCGGCCACTACTCAAATGTGGCAGGCTGTGCTTTCGGCACCACAGAACGTGGCGAATCGGGCAGGGTGGTGCGAGCGGCGCTGGGCGGGCCGGTATCGATGCCGTTTTACAGCGGCGCGCAGAAGGCGGCTGTCGCGCAGCATGTGCGCAAAGGGTTCGGCTTACTCGGGTGTCGACGGGTCGCCGTCGCTGCCAGGATGGGCCAGCGCCTGCTGCTCGAGTTCCGCGTCGGAGACGACCGGCACGCCGTCGAGCGGCGGCGATTCAGGTTCGAACGGCTCACCGGTCTGGCTGTCCTGCTCGTGCGGCGGGTTGGCCAGTTCAAGCACCGATTCGATGGCGTGTTCGATCTGGTCGCTCAGATCTTCGGTGTGCGGGGTGGTGTTGGAGGTCATGGTGTCGCCTTAGTGAGTTGTATGATTGACTATGCACTATTTTTGGCATGTCAGGCAACACGCGTGACGCTCGAGAACGCGCTTCCCGTAATGCATGTTATTGGTTAAATTGAAGCTCGCTACCGCCGGAACTGCACAGCGAAGCTATGTAGCGGCATAGCGAGGTCACAGGCTGCGATAGCGCGCAGGCGCAAGAATCGGGCTGACCAACGAGGTAAAATCGACATTACGACGTTGACTTTGGTCGTGCCCAACATTAGAGGATTTCTGCGATGTCATCAAAGAAAGCATTTTCCCGCAGTGATGTGGCCGCAATAGCCATGAAGATGACAGCGCACTCGAACAGTGCTGCAACCGACCGGGTTGTGATGAATGTCCCCACGTCGCCCGTTGCGGCGAAGGTCATCCGCGATGTGGGTGTCTCTCGCGAAAAAATGCAGCAAGCCTACGCGTTCGCAAAAAGAAGCTTGGCAGCTAAATAGCAGGTAGCCGGCTTGAGCTATAACACGATCTACGAGAAGCTCACGGGGGAACCCCGACGACCCCGTTGGAGCTTTTGCTTACATAATCTATAAGCGGCAAAAAGTCGATTATTGTAAATCGTTTGGATCCGTTCCGCCGACGGCGGAGGACCTGAACAGATTCCATGAAATAGCATCCCTCGACACTTCGATCGCGGCCTATCGCGCTCAAGGTGAGGCGATGGCACAAAACTTCCTGAACGCTGGATTGGATGACCTTGTTGAGCGGACTGAGAAAGAAACGCGCGACGATGTTGTGTACAAACGCGTTGAATCAGTCAACTCTGAGTTGCGCGCCCAATTACTCAGTATTGACCGATCGCTGCAGGCGAAGCGCACGTTCTGGGGATGGGCTCGTGATATCAGCGGAAATCTGCTGGTGAATTTGGTCACCATCTTCGTAATCGGCGTGTTGGCGTTCGGTTATCAAATTACCGGACGGCTGCAGCTAAGCGCCGAAAATAAAGTTGGTCTCGGCACGACGCCGCCAGCGACGGACACGCCGAAGATACCGCCATCAGATAGTGCGCCCCCCTCCGAGCGTTAACCGCCAGAAGGTTGACGGGGCATTGGTGAACGTGTTCGTTCAGGGCGCACGAGCACCGTCCAACGCAATTAGGGTTTACCGGTTCATTTTGCTCAGCAACTGCCCCCGCAAGGCGCGCGCGGCGTCGGCGTCCAGCGGCGTGGCCAGCAGCCGCCGCGCGGCGGGCGCGATATGGGCAGATTCGCTGCCGTCACTGTCGAACACGTACTGGCGAAACAGCTCCTTCCACGCGGAGCGCTGCTCGGGCGGCAGGTCGCGCACCGTCATGATCGCCAGCATCAGCGCATTGGTGGGCGTGTCCATGTGCGGCGGCGACTGGCGCCACCAGTAATTGACCAGAATGTTGTACGGCTCCAGCGCTTCGATGTGGTGCCACCACATGCTGGGAATGAAGATGGCGTCGCCCGGCCCCAGTTCGGCCGACACGGCGTGGCGCATGGCTTCGGCGAATCTGGGGAACCTGTCCAGATCGGGCTTGGCGAAGTCGACCAGGCTGATGGCTTGCCCGGCCGGGGTGAAGTCCAGCGGGCCGATGTACAGGTTGTGCAGCTGCGCCGGCGGGAACAGCGTGAAGCGGCGGCGCCCGGCGGCCACGCAGGCGATATTGTCCGGCAAGTCGTAATGGGCGGCGATGCGGGTCTGGTTGCCGATCCAGATGCTCATCAACGGGTCGCGCCCGTTAAAATCGAAATCGTTTTCCGCGCGAAAGCCGGGCAGGATATCGTCGACCGAGGTCGAGCCCACGTACAGCGCGGGCGGCCTGACATCATTGACATGGTCATGCAGCTCGTCGAGCACGTTGTCGAGCTTGACGCGCATGGGGCGGAAATTAAAGCCCGTCAGATCCTCGTTGTAGAAAAAGCGGCCCTGGATCTCCGGCGCGCCCAGCATCGCCACCACCGGCTCGTTACGGTAGAAGCGCTTCAGGTAGGCGGCCGACGCGTGCGCCGACTGCTTGGCCGCCTGCACCGCGGGCCAGCTGGCGGCCAGGCCGCGCAGCACCACCGGCTCGACCGAGGTCAGCAGCTCATCGCTCAGGTCGCGCGGCGACAGGCCGGCGATCTCGCGCATGGCCTCAGGCTGCGGCAGCATCGGCACGGTTCTTTCGTTCGATCAGCGCGCGCAGGTTCGACAGCGAGGCGATCGCCATGTAGATCGCCTGCAGGTAGCCGTTGCGGTTGAGCTGCTCGAGCACCTCGCCCGACAGCGCACCGAGCTTGTCTTCGTTGATGGTGTAAAAGCCGACCATGCGCCCCTTGGCGCCGCTGTCGAGCTCCACGTCGAGCACGAACGACTCCAGCAAGTCGTACCTGGCCAGCGCCATGAAAAACGGCGCGCTCGCTTCCATGCTCTTGTGGATTGCCAGCAAGACCGAGTTGGCGCGCTCCAGGTACTCGGTGCTGGCGCCATCGGCCAGGAACAGTGGGTGGCCCTGGTTGCTGCTCACGCGCGGGCTGGACAGGTCGATCGACACGTTCAGTTCGCCCTTGCTCTGGCCGATCAGGAACGGGTGGCGCTGCACCGACAGCGGCAGGCAGGCGGCCTGCCAGCGGTCGCCCTGCAGGAACAGGTTTTCGCCTTCCTCGAAACCGAACAGCGCCACCGATTCGAACGTGACGCCGTCGTCGGTCTTGCGGAACACGATCGGGTAACAGGCATGCAGGTCGCGGTACTCTGTCGGGAAAGTCGTCGAGTACATCATGGCGTCGCCATAGGCGGCGCCGCGCGTGTCGATGACGCGCAGATGATTGTGTTCGACGTTGCGCAGAATGACAGGATTGAACATGGAATTACCGTACCTTTCGGGTCTCAGGGGATTGCCTGCGGCACCTGCCGGCAGGGTGGACCGGGGTGCGCAGGCATGTGTCAGTGTGTTTGTCGCTTGTACTCGTTACCGTTCGCTGTGCTCGTCACACCCGGTGCATGCCATGGCGCCGGATATGCTCGATCATGTCGCGGTTGCTGGGCAAGCCGTTCAGCATCTTACCCGTCAGCGCGGCGCTCTCGCGGAAATAGCCGTCGGCGCGCGCGGCATCGTTGTGCGCATTGCTGCGGGTGCCGTACGCGGTCTCGAAGCCCATGCCGTACAACACGTACTGGTAGCTGGCCGACGGGAACACTTCCTCGATGCGGTGCAGGTCGTAGCGCGACGGCGGCAGTTCGCGCCACAAGGACAGCGACTCGCGCAGGCGCTCGGGAATGGTCTCGGCCTGGCAGTTGTCGCGCCAGTAGGCCGAGCCGGTGCGGCGCGTGAGCACGTAGTGCAGCTTGAGAAAATCGATCACGCGCGCCCAGCGGTAGCTGAACGTTTCGTTAAAGCGGCGCGCCGCCGCATCCATGCTGGCGCGGGTGGCAGGCAGGCCGTCGGCCAGCATGGCGGCCGACAGTTCCACCATGGCCAGCGCCGACGCTTCGAGCGGCTCGATGAAGCCGGCCGACTGGCCGATGGCCACGCAGTTGCGGTGCCAGAAGCGCTCGCGGTAGCCGGGCTGGAACGACAGCTTGCGCGGCGTGGGAATATCGCGCGGGCCGCCGGTCTGCACGATGTAGTCGCGCAGCGCCTGTTCGGCCGCCTCGTCGCTGGTGTGGGCGCTGGAATACACGTGGCCCGTGCCGCGCCGGGTCGGCAGGCCGATATCCCAGATCCAGCCGCTGTGCTGCGCCGTGGACAGCGTCTGCGAGGCGATCGGCGTGGTGTCGTCGGGGTAGGGCACCTGCACGGCCAGCGCGGTATTGTTGAACAGAATATGGTCCTGCGGCAGGAAGGCCACGCCGTAATGCTGGCCCAGCAGCAGAGAACGCGAGCCGGTGCAGTCGATGAACAGGTCGGCGTCGATGGCGCCGTGGTCCTTGGTCTGCAGCGAGGCGATGTCGCCGTTCTCGTGCGAATTGACCGCCGTCATGTGATCGAGCACATGGCGCACGCCCAGCTTGCCGGTGCAGTGCTGTTGCAGGAATACGCCGAACTTGCCGGCATCGAGGTGGTAGCCGTAGTTGGCCACGGCGGCGAATTCCGGCGTGGTGTATTGCTTTGGCGCCTTGCCGTGCACGCACAGGTGAGGCTGGAAGCTGACCATGTCGGCAAAGGTGGCGCCCGCGCGGCGCCCGCTCTGGCCGTCGTGGCCCTGCTGGCGCAGCTGCCACTGGGCGGGCAGGTTGCATTCACCGTAGCCTTGCGGCAGCACGAACGGATGGAAATAATGGTCGTCGGCGCTGCCGTCGACCCAGCCGTTAAAGCGCGAGCCTTGCTTGAACGCGGCGTCGCATTCGCGGAAGAACGCCGTTTCGGAGACGCCGATGCGCGACAGCGTATCGCGCATGGTGGGCCAGGTGCCTTCGCCCACGCCCAGGGGCGCCACGTCGGGCGACTCGAGCAGGGTGACGCGCACGCCGCTGTCCAGGCGCGCGTGGTGCTCGGCGGCGATCACAGCGGCGGTCAGCCAGCCGGCCGAGCCGCCTCCCACGACGACGATGTGTTTGAGCGCATGATTGGTCATCAAAAAGTTCCCTGGTTGCTAATACAAGTTCGCACTGCATAGTACAGATCAGGCGGCATTCAGACGCACGCTGAAGAAGGCGTTGACGGTCAGCCGGCCGTGCTGCGGATCGGCACTGAGCAGGTCGGGGCGGTCGATGTCGCCGCTGTGGTGGATCGCGCCATCGTAGAACACGGCCCGGTTGAAGGCCGGCTCGACGGTCGCCAGCTTGTCGAAATACGCGTTGGAGCGGGTCGGATACGCCGGGGCGCTGTCGATCAGGGCCGAAAACGCGGCGCTGTCCATGTCGCGCCCGCGCGCCATCATGTCCCAGATCGCATCGAGCGTCAGGCGCGGCTTGAAAAAGCTGGTGCCGCCCAGGCGCGCATCCTTGAACAGATACAGCACCATGGCGAAATTGGCGTCGCCCGGCGGGAACGGTCCGCCGTCGACATGGGGAATGCGCTGGAACGGCACCAGGTCCTGCGGTTTGCGGGTGATCATCGACATCCGGCAGGTGGTGCTGCGGGTGCGGCGCGCGCCCAGCAGGCCGCGCACATGCTGGGAGAAAAACGCCTCGAAGCGGCGGTGCGCCCCCTGATCGAGCAGCAGTTCCGGCCCCGGATAATAGTTCGCGTCTTCCGGCGAAAAATTGGGCAGCTGGGCGACGGCATACTCGATAAACAGCTCCGGTTCGAGCAGGATATCGTCGACGACGATGCAGCGGCGGCCTTCGCCCAGCGCCATGGTGCGGATCGAGCAGTTGGGGTTGAACATGCCGTTGGCCTCTAGCGCACCGGTGGCTGCGCGCGGCAGAACTGCTGCAGGTACGCCTGGTGCGTGGGCAGCTGCTTGACCGTGTGCTCGATGCCGTTGCGGATCGTGCCGAGGAAATGGGTCAGCTCGGCGTCGCCCATCAGGTCGGCGGTCTGGTGATGCTGCTCGGGCATCATGCCCTGACCAAACATGACCTGCAGCCACGACGATTCGGCGAACAGTTCGCCTTCGGTGCGGAACACCCGGCCCGTTTCGCGGAACAGGTCGATGCGGTGCTGCAGCGAGGCCGGCACTTCCATCTCCTTGGCCGCTTTCCAGTAGGGCGTGTCGACCCGGTTGGTGACCTTGTAGTGCAGGATGATGAAGTCGCGGATGTGCTTGATCTCGGTCTGCACCTGGGTGTTGTACTCGTCGACGTCGGACTGGCAGATGCCGTCGGCCGGGAACATCTGCATCAGGCGCACCAGGTTGCGCTGGATCAGGTGGATGCTGGTCGACTCGATCGGCTCCAGGAAGCCGCTGGACAGCCCGATGGCGATGACGTTGCCTTTCCACGATTGCTTGCGCTGGCCCGGCTTGAACTTGATCACGCGCGGCTGGGTCAGCGTCTCGCCTTCGATGTTGTTGACGAGGATCTGTTTGGCTTCTTCGCCATCCATGTGCTTGCTCGAAAACACGTGGCCGTTGCCGACCCGGTGCTGCAGCGGAATGCGCCATTGCCAGCCGGCGCCATGGGCGATCGAACGGGTGAACGGCACCGGTTCGCCCACCGACACGGTCTGCACCGCGATGGCGCTGTCGTTGAACAGCCAGTGCGACCAGTCCTCGTATTCCACGCCCATGGTCTCGGCCAGCAGCAGCGAGCGAAAACCCGTGCAGTCGATGAACAGGTCGCCTTCGAGCACGGCGCCGTTTTCCAGCTGCAGCGCGCTGACGTGGCCGGTGGCCGGGTCCTGCACTACCTTGGCGATCTTGCCTTCGACGCGCTTGGCGCCGAAGCCTTCGCTGAACTTGCGCAGGAAGCGCGCGTACAGGGTGGCGTCCAGGTGGTAGGCGTAGTTCAGACCATTGTCGGGCAGGTGGGCGAAGCGGCCATACTGGGCCGCCGTCAACTCCAGGCAATAGTCGCCGAAGTCGCGCGCCAGGCCGCGCTTCTTGCCCTTGAGCCAGAAATGCTGGAAGCCCGCGGTCCAGTGGTCGGTGCCGGTAGTGCCGAACGAGTGGATATAGTGTTCGCCCACGTTGCGCCAGTTTTCGAAACTGATGCCCAGCTTGAAGGTGGCCTGGGTCGCCTTCATTACTTCGGCTTCGCTCAGTTCCAGCACGTTGTGAAACATCATCAGGGTCGGGATGGTCGCTTCGCCCACGCCCACGGTGCCGATCTCGTCGGATTCGACCAGCGTGATGTCGAGCGTCTTGCCGAGTATCTTGGAGATGACGGCGGCGGCCATCCAGCCGGCCGTGCCGCCGCCGGCGATGACGACGCGGCGCACCGGTTTCCTGCTGGCGCGCGCCTGATCGCCGGACTGACCGGTCGTGCCTTGATTTTGCTGTTCCACGTGCTCTCTCCTGTTACCGTTTCAGTTTTTGAATGATGGTGGCGCGCAGCAGGCGCGCCTTGTCGCTGTCGAGCTGGCCCAGCACGCCGCGCGCCGCGGGCGGGATGTGCGCCGTTTCGTTGCCGTCCGCCTCGAAGATGTAATGGCGGAACATCTCCTGCCAGGCCAGCCGCTGGGCCGGCGGCAGATCGCGCAGCGTCAACAGGGCGTGCATCAGCGTGTTGACCGGGGCGTCCATATAGCCGGGCGACTGGCGCCACCAGTAATTGATGAGGACATTAAAACTGTCGAGCGCCTCGATGTGATGCCACCACATGCTGGGAATAAAGATGGCGTCGCCCGGCAGCAGCTCGGCCACTTGCGCCTGCGCCAAGGCGTCGGCGAAGCGGGGGAACGTTTCCATATCGGGCCGATGAAAGTCCACCAGGCTGATGGCCTGATTGGCCGGTGTGAAGTCGAGCGGGCCGATGTACAGGTTGCTCAGCTGTTCAGGCGGGAACAGGGTGAAGCGGCGCCGCCCGGCGGCCACGCAGGCTATGTTGTCGGGCAAGTCGTGATGGGCGGGGATGCGCGAGCGGTTGCCGGTCCACACGCTGACCAGCGGGTCGCGCGGGCCCAGATCCAGGTCGTTTTCCGCGCGAAAACCGGGCAGGCAGGTGTCCACCGTGGTCGAGCCGACATAGAAGCTGGGCGGATGCGGGTCATCCAGGTGCGCGGCCAGCTGGTCGAGCACCACGTCGAGACGGGTGTTGGCGCGGTCGAAATTGAAGCCATCGAGCGTGTCGTTGTAAAAGTAGCGCCCTTCGATGGCGGGCGCGCCGATCATGGCGCCGACCACTTCGCCCTGGTAAAAGCGGCGCAGGTAGTCGATGCCCTCGCGCGGCGAGCGCAGGCTGGCCTGCACCATCGGCCAGGCGGCGGCCAGGCCGCGCAGCACCAGCGGCTCGGTCGCGGTCAGGACGGCGTCGGTCAGGTCGGCCATGCCGGCCACCCCGCCGAGCTCGCGCACGGGTTTAGCCATGGACGGCGGCGGCCTTATTTTTCCGTTCGATCAGTTCGCGCAGCTTGGTCAGCGAGGCGACCACCATATAGGCTGCCATCAGGTAGCCGCTCTGGTGCAGGCGCTCCAGCGCCGCGGCGCTGAGCGTGGCCAGTTTTTCTTCGTTGATGGCCGAAAAACCGACCAGTTCGTTCATCGAGCCATCGTTCAGCTCGATGTTCAGCGTGAATGGCTCGATCAGGTCCAGTTCGACCAGGGCGCCGACGAACCCGACATTGCTCTGCAGGCCGTGATGCAGCGCCACCAGCGTACCGATCACCTGCTCCAGGTAATCGCTGTTGCCGCCGAACTCCAGGAACAGCGGCTCGCCCGTGGTGGTGCTCACTTTCGGGTGGTCCAGGTCGACATGCACCATCAGGTTGTCGCCATCCAGGCCCATCAGGAAAGGCTGGCGCGTGACGGCCATCGGCACGTACAGCGCGTCCCAGCCGTCGACGCTGGCGAACAGGTTTTCGCCCGTCTCGAAGCCGAACAGGGCCACCGGCTCATAGCGCTGGGCGTCGCCGGTGTCGCGAAACACGATCGGATAGTGGGCCAGCACATTGCGGAATTCGGCAGGGAAGGTCGGGCACATCACTTCGCCATCACCGAAGCGGGTGCCGCGGCCGTGAATAATCTTTACATCTTTGTGTGCGACGTTCTGCAACAAAACTGGGTTGGTCATGGGTGTCTCTTGCCTTTTTCGTTTTATATATATGTCGCGCAGCCGCTGGACGGTCTGTGGCGCCGCTCAGTGTAGCAAGCAGGCGCTTGGGAAGCAACGCCTCTGCCTGCCTGAATGCTCATCCAGGCGCGACAAACCCGGGGCGCCGGACGACGGTGCACAAATAAAAAGCAGGCCGTGGTTCGCACCACGGCCTGCTTCGATATTACTCAGTTACGTATGGCTAGCTGCAACCATTAGAACTTGTAACGTGCGCCTACCATGTAACGCGGGCCGCTCTGAACGATGTTCAGGAACGAACCTTTGGTGCGGCCGTACTGGCTCTGGGTCGAATCGGTCAGGTTGATCGCTTCGAATTGCAGGCTCAGGTTCTTGTCGAACTCGTAACCGATGGACAGGTCAAGCTGACCGTACTTGTCGGTGTACACCGGCGCCAGGTGGCCGCCGCCGTCGATCTTCGACGCCAGGAACGCATCGCGCCAGTTGTACGCAGCACGTACGGTCCAGCCGTTCGCTTCGTAGATACCCACCAGGTTGGCCGAATTGCTCAGACCCAGAATAGCGAACTGATCGGTGATCTGCTCGTTCTTGTACTTCAACGGCGAGGTCACGTAGGTGTAGTTGGCCTGCACGCCGAAACCGCTTTCACCGAACATATGCTGCACGTTCAGTTCGGCGCCCTTCAGGCTGGTCGGGTTCGCGTTGACGAAGCTCGAGGTGCGGAACTGCATCAGCGGATCGCTGCTGGTGGCGCCGATGGTACCGGTCGAATTGCCCACATTGTTCACACCGGTCTTGGTCACGCCAGGCTGGCCGTTGTAGGTGTTCAGAATGTAGTTACGGATGCAATCGGTGTTGGCGACAGCGCAACCGCCAGGACCGGTCGTTGCCGCGATGTAGTACGCGCCGCCGATCGGGGTACGGATGCCGTACTGGTTAGCCAGCGTCTGGTTCTGCGCCGTGTAGTCGGACAGTTTCTTGTGGAACAGACCCAGCGATGCCACGCTCTGACGACCGAAGTACCACTCGAACGACAGGTCCAGGTTCTTGGACTTGACCGGCTTCAGGGCTGGATTGCCCTGGGAAGCGGTGCCGCCCTGGAAGTAATCCGAACCGGTGTCGATCACCAGACCGCCTTGCAGCTCGTTGAAACGGGCGCGGGTGATGGTGGTGCCGGCGCCGCCACGGATCTTGAATTCCGGCGTGACGTCGATGTCGGCGTTCACGCTTGGCAGCACGTTGTTGTACGACGATTTGCTGGTCGAGTAAGCACGGCCGCCGAACGTCAGTGGCAACTCATTCTGGGCGGTCCAGGTCACGGCAGTGGCTGGCAACACCTGGGCTACCGAAGTAACCTTGGTTTTTTCAAAGCGTACGCCAACCGAGGTGTGGATCGGCATGGCCGTATCCCAGTCGGTACCGAACGACACGAATGCCGAGCTCGATTTTTCCTGCAGACGCTGATCGCTGTCGGTGGTGGCGAAGTTCGGCAGGAAGTTGGCCTGGGTCTTGACACCGTCCGACGTGGTCACGCCGGGAGCGGTGGCAGCGGCGGCAGTGATGTCGCGCAGCTGGCCGAAGTCGGCCGTGAAGAACTCGCGGTACATGCCCGACGCGCCATTGCCGCCGATCGAGTCGAAGTAGTCGGCCGTATCGCTCTTGGTGAACAGGCTGGCAGGATAGTCGCTGGCCCTGGTCAGACCGGACCAGCCGTTGTTCTGCATGTTCGAGAACGTCGAGCGGTTGCGGGCATCGATGACGCCGACACCGAAGGTCAGGGTGGACGCTTCGAGCAGCTTCATTTCGCCGTTCAGCTGGATCTGGTCGACTTTCGACTTGACATAGCCGTTTTCAAACGTCGAACCGGTTGCCTGAATCGGCTGAGCGGCCAGGTCGGCGTTCGGCATGCTCAGGATCGGCAGTTCGTTGCGGAAGTCGATCGAGGTGGTGCCGCGGCTGAAGCTGGCGTTGCTCAGCTGGTTGTTGCTGCCCCATGGGCTGTCCGCTTTCGATTCGGCGGTCGAGCTGTGCAGGTCGGCGGTGAATTTCAGGTCCGACGACGCACGCCAGACGGCGTTGAAGCCGACCGAGTTGTTGGTGCTGACGGTGGCGAAATCGTTGGCGATGACGGAGATATCCTGAGGACGGGTGTAGACTTCCGAGTAGGTCAGCGGAGCCTGTACGGCGCCGCCCGGGAAGCTACTGGTCGAGGTCGGGGTCTGGCCGAACCAGACGCTCATTTCGGAGCGGCGGGTGTGCGCCTTGTTTTGCGAGTAGGTGTAGTCCAGGGTGGTGGTCAGTTCCTTGAACGGACGGAACTGCAGGACCACCTGGCCGTTGACGCGCTCGCGCTCGACGCCACGCACCTGGTAACCGAAGTTCTGTGGAATCGAATACAGTTCGTTGCCGGTCGGGCGGTTGGTGACGCTGCCGATGGCCGCGCCAGGCAGTGGCAGGGTCGAGCCTTCCACTACTTGCGAACCACGGTAAGGACCGACGTAGCCGTTGGTGACCTGGGCACGGTTGGCGCCCGAATCACGCTTCTGGTAACTGGCCGAGGCGCCAACACCCCACATGCCATCCTTGCTGGTGGTGCTGAAGATACCCGAGACTTCCGGGGTAGCGCGGTCGCCCTTGAGCGAACCCGGCAGGTTCTGGCTCGAGGTATCGACCACGGCCTTGACGCCGATACTGGCCTGGGTGTCCTTGCTGTCGAACGGACGCGCGGTCATCACGTTGACGGTGGCACCGATACCGCCCGATGGATTGTCGGCGCGGCTGGTCTTGTAGACCTGCAGCTGGGAGATCGATTCCGACGCCAGATTGTCGAAGGAGAACGAACGGCCGTTACGGTCGCCCAGATCGGACACCGGCATTTGACGGCCGTTGAGCAGCACCAGGTTGAAGTCGGGACCCATGCCGCGCACGGTGATCTTCTGGCCTTCGCCGTTTTGACGGTCGATCGACACACCCGAAATACGCTGCAGGGACTCAGCCAGGTTGGTGTCTGGGAACTTACCGATGTCGGCTGCGACGATACCGTCAACGACGCCGTCGGAATTTTTCTTCAGGTTCAGGGTCGATTGCATCGACGCGCGCAGACCGGTCACGACGACGGCCTGGACTTCACCGACTGGCGCGGCGGCTTCTTGCGCGAAGGCTGGTGCGAATGCTGCGCAGGCGCTGGCGACTGCCAGGCTGATCAGGCGTTGTTTGGTGTTCGGGGACATCGATTTCTGGGGATGCGACATTGTCTCTTCCTCTTCCTATTTTAATGTTCGACGCTGCTGTACAACTGGTCACAGCGCCGCCGGGGTCGCTACTGGATGTTTCTCCTCATCAAGTAGCGGGTGAGTCTCTCGCAAGCCTTTCACATTCAGGCAAGCCGGTCAACTCATGAAACTAAATAAATATGAAACAATTTCGTCAAATGTTGTTTTAACATACCTTGCACGCCGCACCGAGCAGCGCCCTGATCTTCATAGGGACAAAGCCGGGACAGAGTGGTGGTTAGCGCTAACACTGATGCGTCCTGAATACACCGTGAAATCGTTTTCACATCGTGTTGCGATTATAGGCCCGAGTTTGCCGTGTTGCGCTGATATTTTGACTTTTTCACCAACACTGTTGCGTTCTGCTCACACTTTATTGATCGTTCAATCACTCAGCAGCGATTTTTCGTCGTTTGGTGAATGTCTGTTATTCATAATTGCACTATGGCATGGATTGAAAACGGTTGCACGCTTTAAATGCCAGCGTGTAACGCCTCTGGATGCTGTGCAATCGATCGCCCCACGCCGGCGCCGGTCCCCACTTAACGGTGACAGTCGCCAAAATTCCATGCAATAATTTGCGCCACCATCACCCCAGCCCCCCGGTCCGCAGGCGAGGGCGCAACCAGGCAGCGCATGAGCAACGTAAAAACATCATTGCAGGTAATGGAGTTGTTTCCCACTCCCGTCTTCATCGTGCAAACCCAAGGCATGGACAACCAGGCGCTGGCGCGCCTGATCTACGCCATCCGCGACGAGGAACTCGCCAAGGGCATCGCGGACAAGACCGGCCTGTCCAACAACGGCGGCTTCCGCAGCTACGACCTGTTGCAGCGCCAGGGGATTGGGCCGCTCAAGCGCCTGATTCTAGCCATGCTCAACGAGCGTCTGGTCAAGGGCAACTGGTTCGCCGAGCCGGAGGTGACGGAAGCCCAGTTCGGCGCGATGTGGGGCGTCATCAACGGCAAGGGGCATGCCAACGCCACCCACAATCACCCGGGCGGCTGGCTCAGCGGCGTGTACTACCCGCAGGTGCCGGCGGCGATCGAGCGCGCTGGCTCGCTCAGCTTTCGCGATCCGATCCTGGCGCGCACGTTCACGCGCAGTTTTTACCGCAACGTGCAGGCCGAAGTGGCGTCCGTGGTGCCGGAAGTGGGCAAGCTGATCATCTTTCCGAGCTGGTGCGAACACCACGTCGGCCCGAACCTGACGGATGAAGAGCGCATCGCGATTTCGTTCAACATCAACCACCCGGGCGCGCGCTAGTTCTCCGCGTCCACTGAGCTCATGCCCTCGGCGCCGTCCGCGCGGGCCGCGCCAGTCCCGCCGTCCGGCGCCGCGCTGCTCGAGTGCGGGTAGCGTGGCAGGCCGTCGGCCAGCTTCACCCACGACAATTGTGTGCTGGTGAAGATGTGCTGCTCGGGCGCGACCGCCTCCGGATCGCTCAGCGAGCAGACCGTCACGTCCACGTAGTCCGGTTCGCGGCTCGACTCGAACGTGAGCGGCGTGCCGCAGGCGGCGCACAGCGTACGGGTGCCGTGACTGGACGAGCGATACCGCGCGGGTTGCCCTGTTACGTAACGCAACTGCTCACGCGCCACGCTGAACCACGCCACAAACGGCGCACCACTGGCGCGCCGGCACATGGTGCAGTGGCAATTCGTCCGCTGCACGGGCGCGCCGTCGACCACATAGCGCACGGCGCCGCACAGGCAATGACCTTCCATCATCCTAGTTCTCCTTTATTTTGAAC
>CALRYE020000167.1:0-14769 GCA_943372275.1 Janthinobacterium lividum | reverse complement strand
CGAGGCGGGCGCCGAGTTCGCCCGCGCGGCGTCGATGACGGCCAATACCCGCGAGCAGGCACTGCTGCAGGCGCGCGCCCGGGCCTGCGGCGTCGGCATGTCGGCGTAAGGAGGGCGGCCAAAGGAGGGCGGCCTAAGGAGGGCGGCCTAAGGAGGGCGGCGTCAGGATGACGGCGTCGGCATGTGAGCGTCCGCTTGCCCCGCCGACAACGAGCGCTGGCGAACTATGTTAGGCTTTCGTCATGAAAAAACTCCTCCAGCGCTGCGCACTCTTCGCCGTCATGGCGGCCATCCTGACCGGTTGCGCCGGGCTGGCCGGGCCGCGCCAGGTGGAGTTGCCGCTCAATAAACTGCAGGCGGGCGTCGAGCGCCGCTTTCCCCTCAAGCACAAGATGCTGGAGCTGTTCGAGATCGAACTGACGCGCCCGCAGCTGAGTCTGACCGATGACGGCCGCGTGGCGCTCGGCCTCGATGCCCTGGTGGCGCCGCCGTTCATCCGCCAGTCGTGGCGCGGCAGCGTCGGCTTGTCGGGCCGCCTGTACATCGATGCGGCCCGGAATGCCGTGATGATGGCCGAACCGCAGGTGCAGCGCTTCGCCATCGATGGCATCAGCGAAACGCAGCAGCAACAGCTGCTCAAGGTCGCCAATGTACTGGTAGGCAAGGTTGCCAGTGACTTGCCCGTGTACCAGTTCCGCATGGAAGATTTGAAGTACGCCGGCGTGCAGTTCGTGCCCACCCACATCACCACCACCTCCCGGGCGCTGGTCGTCACGCTCGAACCGGTCAAATAAGACCGGCCCGTTTAAGGCGAACTCTGGCGTGATATTGGTTGCTCAGGCGCGACGACTGTCGAGATTTACAGGATTGCGGCGCATCGTCAATGGGCGCAAACTTGTGGTTTGTCGCCATGGGCGGCCCGACTTGCTGCCGGACTTGCGATTTCTCATGCTCCGCAACATTCCATACAGTAATCTTGCTTTCAGTCTTCAACTTGCTGTTATCTGCGGGGGTGAATTGTGGGAACGATACAGGAAACTTTGCCGGCGAAGGACGTCGTCGCCGAGCCGGCCTTGAGCGGGGCGCCGGCGCCGGTGCGACCGCGGCACAGCTTGCCGCCCAAGGGTTCGTGCTGGTATTGCGAAAAACCGCTGGACAGCGTGCGCCGGTTTTGCGGTAAGGAATGTGCGGATGGATTCGACGAAGAGGCCGAATTTACCCGCTAGCCGTCTGCTGCGCATGGGCTTTGAGCAAGCGCAATGCCGCGGCGAAATTGAAATCGTTGACCAGCGCGGTCAAGCGCTTGCAGGCCGGCTCGCCCAGGATGGTCGCCAGCGCCGGGCCGCATTCTTCCACCAGCTCGACCGCGCCACCATCCCCATTGTGTAGCAGCAACGCCAGCCGGGCCAGCATGTCGGGCGGGGGCAGCAGCGCGCAGGCGGTGGGGGTCGCGGCGACGACGGCGTCGGCCAGCAAGGCGTCCAGCGCCACCAGCACCTGCTGCAGATGGGCGTCCAGCTCGATCAGGGCCGTGTGTTCGTTGCCCGAGCCGGTGCGCAGCGCCACTTCGGCCGCGCTGGCGTGGTCATGCAGGCTGTGGGCACCGATCATGCCGGCCGCCCCCTTCAGGGTATGGGCCTGGCGATGCGCCAGCGCCCGGTTGCCTTGCTGCAGGGCACGCAGCATGGGCGCGGCGCCCTCGGCGTAGTCGCGCCGGAAACGTCCCAGCATGCGCGCATACAGCGGGCGATCGTCCATGACCCGTTCCAGGCCGTCGGCCACATCGATCAGTTGCTGCGCCGCGGAAGCGGACGGGACGGGTTGCGATTCGGGTTGATCTGGAGGCATGTCGTACGCTTCGCTGGAATGCGTCAACGATAACAGAACGGCGGCCGTCCTGCTGAGTTAAACGGCTGAGTTAAACGGGCTTGCCGGCGCCACCCGCCGCCGGCGCGGCACCGTCTTCAGCGCGTGGTGAACGCCCATGAGCGGCCCGCCGCCATGCTGTCGACCGTGCCATTGAAGGTGACGTCGTAGACCGTGCCCGCCTTCAGGGGCGACAAGGGAATGATGGCCGCTACCGAGCTGGACGTATGGGCGTCGCCGCCCGGACTGAGCAGCTTGACGGTCAGGTCGGCGCTGGCGCCGCGCGCGCGCACGGTGAAGCTGGTCACCCGGATGGTCGAGCCGATGTCGGCATGCAGGCTGATCGGATAACCCACTTCGTTGAGGTTGGCCACGGGATCCGGCGTTTCGTTATCGCTCAAAAAGTTCACCGGCACCAGTTTCTGATTGCTGGCCGGCCAGGTCACCAGTGCGCCCCGGCCCAGGCCGCCGGTCCCATTGGCAGTGGTGAAATCGGTGGTGAAATAGGTGTAGTTCTTGGCATCGGTGGCCGCGCCCGTGCCGATTTCCTTGAACTTGGGTTCGAAGATGGCGAAGCGGTGATAAATGGCGGTGATCAGCTCTTCGGCCATGTAGAACCCGGACGGGCTGCTGGTGGCCGAGATGACCTCGCCCGCGTAGCCGCTGTTGCCGAACACATAGCCGGCGCCCAGCAAACGCTCCTTGACGCTCACGCCAGTGAATCCCGGTTTACCGGCGCTTTGCTCGTGCGACACCAGGTTGTTGGTCTTCTGATAGTCCGAATGCCCTTGCGCGGCGCGGTCGATGATGCTGTTGCGCAGCAGGGTGGGAATGCCGATTTGCGCGCGCCGATAGTTGATCCATGCCAGGCCGTCGGCCGGGATGTTGTTGGTCAAGGTCGGGGCGCCCGGTTCCTGCGGCAGCGCCGCCGGCGTGGCCGGCGTGTTGGCGACCACGCCGCTGTCGCCACTGTCGTTGCCACCGCTGCCACCGCCGCATGCGGCCAGGGCCAGCATGCAGGCGAACCCGAGCGCGCCTGTCTTCAAGGGCAAACCTGCTAATTTGCTCATACCACTCTCCTGCGTCAATTCCGTAAACGTCGATTCTAGGCTAAATTTCCGGGGGGCGAAATTTGATTAGCACGCTTTAAACGGGCTCATCCAGAGTGTCGCGGTAGAATACCTTCATCATTTGCCAACGATTGCGATCCCCCTTGAAACCTACCCGCCAGCAGCGCCTCGCGCGTGCCAAGTTTGCGTTGCCGAGCTTCGTGACGCTGCTGTCGATTGCCTGCGGCTTCGGCAGCATCGTCATCTCGATCGACAATGCCCACGTGGGCGACCCGGCGGCCTACCGCATGGCCGCCATTTTGCTGGTGGTGGCCGGGGTGTTCGACGCGCTCGACGGCTTCGTGGCGCGCCTGACCAATACCCAGTCCGAGTTCGGCATGCAGCTCGACTCGATCGCCGACGTGATGAACTTCGGCTGCGCGCCGGCCATGCTGCTGTACTGCTACGGGTTCGTCGGATTCGGCGCCGACCATCCGACCCTGGTGCGGGCGGGCGGGCTGGCCTGTTTCGTGTTCGTCGCCTGCGGCGCATTGCGGCTGGCGCGTTTCAACGTCAACGTGGGCCGCACCGATCCGCGCTATTTTGTCGGTATGCCGATCACGGCGGGCGCGGCGTGCGTGGCCGCCGTGGTGGTGGCCTGGCCGACGCCGGTGACCACGTTCCTGCAGGCCTACGGGGTCATGGCCTTGATGATCGGGGTGGGTACGCTGATGGTGTCGACCGTGCGCTTTCCCAGCTCCAAGCATCCCAAAGGCAAGGTCCTGGCCGTGCTGGTGCTCATTTCGCTGGCGCTGCTGGCCTGGCTGCAGAGCCGCTTCTTCGTGCTGTTTTTCGTGATGTATATCAGCGTCACCTTGCTGCTCAATATCGCCTGGCAACTGGGCTGGCGCGGAGTCGCCCAGCCCGAGGTCTACGAAGACTAGGCATAGTGCGCGCCAGCGCGCCGGCCGGGCCGGCTCAGGCGAATTTATCCAGCATGGCCGCCAGCCGCGCGGCCGAGGCCTGCGCCTCGTCCAGCGTGGCGGCGTTGCCGCTCTGGGTCAGCATGCTGCCGGTGAGCAGCTGGACGAAGGAGCGGTCCAGCGCCTTGCGCGCCGCCGCCATCTGCTGGGCCACGGCGTCGCAATCGGCCGGCTTGTCGGCCAGCACGATCAGTTTCTGCACACCGCGCAACTGGCCCTCGATGCGCGCCAGCCGGTTGAGCAAATCTTTCTTCTGCGCCCCGGTCAGGGCGCTGCCTTCGACGATCCTGGTGCTGCTGTCGGCCATGGCGGCTTCCTTCAATGTGACCCGCTGGAAAATGCAAGCCGCCGGCTAGGCCACTTCGTGGCCGCGTGCGGCGCGCAGGATGGCGAACCAGTCCGTACGGCTGAGTTCAAACTGGGCGCCGGCCACGGCCACGCCGATTGCCTCGATGCGTCCGCTGCCGGTCAGCGGGACGGGGCGGCACGGCAACTGCATGATCCAGGCGAACACCACGCTGGTGAATGGTTTGCCCAGCTGGTCGGCGATGCCCTTGATCACCAGGCGCAGGTTGTCGGCGCGGTGGTCGGTGCCGCTGAACAGGCGCCCGCCCGCCAGCGGCGACCACACCATCGGCGCCACCCCCAGGTCTTGCAAGCCGTCGAAGGTCTCGTCGAACAGGGGCGCGGTATGCAGCGGGGAAAATTCCACCTGATTGGTGACCAGCTTGATACGGCGGTTCAGCGCCTCGAACTGGTGGCGCGAAAAATTCGACACGCCGAAGTGGCGCACCTTGCCGGCCTGGCGCAGCTGCTCGAAGGCGGCCGCGATCTCGTCGAACTGCATCAGGGGATCGGGGCGGTGTATCAGCAACAGGTCCAGGTAGTCGGTACGCAGCTGGCGCAGCGATTCCTCGGCCGAGGCGACGATGTGCGCGCGGCTGGTGTCGTAATGCTGGATCGAATGGTGGGGGCGCTGGGGCGACAGCAGCTTGATGCCGCACTTGCTGACCAGCTCCATGCGGCCGCGCAAGGAAGGCTGGCGCTGCAGGGCTTCGCCGAACAGGGCTTCGACCCCGTAGTCGCCGTAGATGTCGGCATGGTCGAAGCTGGTCACGCCCAGTTCCAGGCACTGCTCGATGAAGCCGACCCGTTGTTCGACGGTCATGTTCCATTCGGCCATGCGCCACATGCCGGCGACGATGCGCGACAGCTCGGGACCGCCGCTGGAAAGGGCCCGGCGGGGGCAGGACAGGTCGGTGGGCAAGGCTACGTTCATTGCGTTCTTTCTCAGAGGAAGTATCTACCTCGGATTATAAACATAGCCGCCCATCCTTTACCGCTACACGTCCACTGCTGCTGCTTCTTGGTGCTTCGGCTAACCGCTTCCGGTCAACCGCTTCCTGCCAACCGCTTACGGCCGATAACAGCGACTACTTCATCCACAAGCGCATCGAGTCCCAGCTGCGCCCGAAAAACGAGGCCGCCGCCACTTCTTCCAGCGCGACCACCGGCAGTTCCAGCAGGGGCTTGCCGTCGACCATCATTTTCAATGTTCCCACGCGGCCATTCCTGACCAGCGGGGCGACCAGCGGGTCCTTGCGTTCCAGCACAGGCTTCATCTTGGCGGCCACGCCCTTGGGCACCGTCACCAGCACGTCGTTGGCGAAGCCGATCTTGACGTTGTTGGCCGAGCCCTTCCACACTTCCGGGGTCTGGATGGCCTGGCCTTTGCTGTACAGCTTGACCGTGTCGAAGTTCTGGAAGCCCCAGTTGAGCAGCTTCTGGCTTTCCTGGGTGCGCGCCTGGTCCGAGCTGGTGCCCAGCACCACGGAAATCAGGCGGCGCTCGCTGGTGCCGTTGGGACGGCGCGCCGAGGCGATCATGCAGTAGCCGGCCGCTTCCGTGTGGCCGGTCTTCATGCCGTCCACGGTGGGGTCCAGCCACAGCAGGCGGTTGCGGTTCGGCTGGGTGATCTTGTTGTAGGTGAAGCTCTTGACCGAATCGATCTTGTAGAACTCGGGATAGTCGGCGATCACGCGCGCGGCCAGCACCGACAGGTCGTGGGCGGTGGAGAAATTGTCCGGGCTGGGCAGACCGTGCGGATTGGCAAAGCGGGTCGACTTCATGCCCATGCGCTGCGCTTCGCGGTTCATCAGGAACACGAAGGCGGCTTCGTCGCCGGCCACCGCCTCGGCCAGGGCGACGGCGGCGTCATTACCCGACTGCACCATCAGGCCGTGCAGCAGGTCGTCCACGGACACCGGCACGGCCGGGTCGATGAACATCTTCGAGCTGCTGGCGTCGACTTTCCACGCCTTCACCGACACGTTGATCATCTGTTTCAGGTCCAGCTTCTTTTCGCGCAGGGCGGCGAAGGTCAGGTAGGCCGTCATGATCTTGACCAGCGAGGCCGGTTCGATGCGCGCATTGGGATCCTGCGCGGCGATGATCTGGCCGCTGGTGGCGTCGAGCAGCAGCCAGGACTTGGCGGCCAGGGTAGGGGGCGGCACCGTCTGCGCGAAGGCGGCGGATAGGAACATGACACTGGCAGCCAGTGCCGCAAACAATTTTTTCATGGGAATTAACGCTGTATCTAAATGAGAAGGGTAAGGCCTACCTGCGGAGCGGGCAATTATAGCCCGCGCCACTGGCGCGCTAGCGTTCGGTGTCACCGTCGCGGCGCCACAGCTGCACCACCAGGTTCTTGATGTGATTCAGGCGGCGGTGGAAGAAGTGGTCGGCGCCCGGGATCACGATCACCGGAATGTCCTGCGGGCGGGCCCAGTCCAGCACCTGCAGCAGGGTGATGGTGTCGTCGACTTCGCCGTGGATCAGGATGGTGTCGGCAGGCACCACCGGCATGGGCCACTTGCCGGCGGCGGTGCCGACCAGCACCAGGCGCTCGGCCGGACGGCCTTCGGCGATCAGGCGCTGCTGCAGCTGGGCTTGCACAAAGGTGCCGAACGAGAAGCCCGACAGCGCAATCGGCAAGCCCGGGTAGAGCCCCTGCATGTGCTCGAGCATGATCAGCATGTCGTCGACTTCGCCCTTGCCATCGTCGTGCACGCCGGCCGAGGCGCCCACGCCGCGGAAATTGAAGCGCGCCGCCACATAGCCCAGCGCCACGAAAGTGCGTGCCAGGGTCTGGGCCACCTTGTTGTCCATGGTGCCGCCGTACAAGGGATGGGGATGGGCCACCAGCGCGATGCCGCGCAGCGCCTCGGCGGGCGCATCGAGCAGGCATTCCATGTGGCCGGCGTGGCCGGTGAGGCTGAATTTCTCGGAGTGTTTGTTCAGGACGGTATTCATTGAGTGCGGTGAAGTGTGCGGTGGAGTAAACACATGAATCGGATGCCAGGCCTCAGATTTTCAGGCGTTCGACGACCTTGCCGCCCACCAGGTGGGAGTCGATGATGTCGTCGATGTCGCTGGTGTCCACGTAGGTGTACCAGGTGCCTTCGGGATAGACCACCAGCACCGGGCCTTCCTCGCAGCGGTCCAGGCAGCCGGCCTGGTTGATGCGGATCTTTTCGTGGCCGCTCAGGCCCAGTTCCTTGATGCGCTTCTTGGCGTGCTTTTGCGCAATCAGCGCACCCTGGCCGCCGCAGCATTCGCGGCCATCCTCGCGGGTGTTCATGCAGAAAAAGACGTGCTTGTCGAAATAGGGGGTATCGCTCATGGCAGGCTGTTCCAGAGGTTGCGGGTTGCGCGCAGTGGCGTAAAGTCGCCTCAGCTTTGCGGAGGCGAGGGCGCAATGATACGCCGTTCGCGGCGGTTCAGCTTATGGGATGGCAGCAGCAGGAACCAGATGGCGAAAAACGGCCAGAGCAGCGACAGGAACTGGGCCGCGCCGTTAAAGTTGAGGAACTTGCCCTGCACCCAGCCCTGCAGGGTCGCCACGAAATACGGATTGACGGGAATACTGTTGACGACCAGCAAGCTCAACAGCAAAGTCACGATGGCCAGCCGGCGCTGGGCGATCTGGGGCGCGAAGGCCAGTCCCGCCAGCATGATCAGGCCGATCAGAAAGCCGCCCTGGGCGCCGGGCGTGACCCACACCAGCGCGTTGTCGGGCGTGAACAGCAGCGAGCTGGCCAGTGTCTTGAACAGCAGCGCGGCGCCCAGCATGGCCAGGGTCAGCAACAGGCGCGGCGCGCCCGCGCGCAGCAGGCACAGCATGGTGAGGGCGGCGCCCGTCATGCCGCAGGCCGTGATGATGGTTTCCGACAGCCAGTATTGCTCCACGCTCATGGCGGCGCCTGGACGCAGCAAGGTCAGCAGATCGACATCGTTGCCGGTCCAGCTGGACAGCCAGTCGGAAAAGATCGGCAGCAGCTGGCCGTGGCCGAACATGTAGCCCAGCGGATAGATCTGGGCCAGCGGCCACAGCGCCAGCAGCACCAGCCCCTGGCTGGCGTGGGGTGCGAACCAGCGCTGGCGCACCAGATACAGCTTGCTTTGATTGAGAAACGAGCGCGCGCCCAGGGCGCCGATGATGGTGCCGATCAGCCCGCCGGCGGCGTTGGTGGCCAGGTCCAGGCTGGAGGGCACCCGGCTGGGCAGATAGGTTTGCACCGCTTCCATGCCGCCCGACACCAGCGCGGCCAGCAAGGCGGCCAGCAGCACGGCCCAGATCCCGCGCACGCGCGGGTACAGCGACAGCACGAACAGCGTTCCCAGCGGAATGTAGCCGACCACGTTGACCATCACGTCGAAGCCGGTCCAGTAGCGCGGCATGGCCAGCACCAAAAAGCTGAGCGGCGACAGGCCGCTGGCGCGCCAGCCCGCGAACGGGAACCAGCTGGCGTAGATGATCAGCAGCAGGTAGGCCAGCAGCGCGGCGCGCGCCACGGGCGAGCCGCGCGACCGGGCTAGCGCAACGTCGTTGGCGTTCATCGGGCGCTCATCGGGCGTTCATCGGGCGCGCATCGGCGGTCACCGTGCGCCTTAGCGCGGGGCCAGCCGCTCGGGTGCCGGCCTGGCCGGCGCCAGCTTGGCCTCGAACTTGGTGGCCGCGGCGGGCGGCAACGGCAGGCTGGCCAGCCAGGCGATGATGTCGGCGGCCGCCGCCTCGGTGGAGGCGGCCAGGGCGCGCGCGCCGCCGGCCGCATCGGCGCTGTTGGCGCTGGTCTGGCGGCTGAAGGTCTTCTGGTCGACCAGCTGATGGCCCTGGAACAGCGAGGCGCGCAGCACCAGCTGGCCCTGGCTCTGGCTGACGCTGTCGAAGCCGTGGGTGAATTCGTCCACTTCCACGCGCAAAATGGGAATGCCGTTGGAGGCGTCGGTGGGCGCCAGCACCTTGCTGCCGGACTGGGCGATGCGGGTGCGCAGGCGCTGGGTGATCAATTGCAAGGGCGTGGCGCTCCAGCGACTGTTGGCATAGGTGCGCGCCTGCAAGGCATCGGCGTAATTGAGGCGGTAATACATGCGCTCGTTGTCCAGCGCCGCCGATCCGGTCACGTCGGTGACCACCAGCGCGCCCAGGGTGGGCCGGCTGGCCACCGGCATGGCGGCATTGGCGGGCAAGCTGGCATTGCCGAAGTCAAAGATCGTATTGCCGGGTGGCTTGTCGCTGGCGCAGCCGGTCAGCAGCGCGGCGCTGGCGATGAACAGGGCGCCCAGCAGGCGGGAAGTGGTGTGGGTCACGGTGGTCCTCATTTGGTCGGGGCGACGAAGCCGGGTTCGCCCGGGCCCGGCGTGGCGCTGGCGGCGCCGAACAGCAGGCTTTGCGGACGCTCGCCCAGGGTGGTGGCGGTGCGCTTGACGGCGCGCAGCGAGGTGCGCGCTTCATCCGTCATGGCGACCACGTGCGGCAGGGTCTGCAGTTCCAGGTCGCTGGTGACCGCTTCCAGCGAGCCGCCGACCCGCTCCACGGTGGCGTTCAGGCGCGCCAGGGTGCCGTCCGGCGCCTGCAGGTCGGTGGCCAGCTTGTCGTAGCTGCGCGTCATCTTGGTGGCGCTGCCGGCCAGTTCGTCGAACGAGGCCAGGCTTTTTTCGGCCTTGTCGGCCAGCGCGGGAATCCGCTCCAGGGTCGGGCCCAGCTGCTCGGGAATCTTGCCGAATTCGTTCATGGTCTTGCTGACGTCCGCAAACGCACCGAGCAATACTTTCTGGTTCGCCGGGCTGACCAGTTCGTCCACGCGGGCCGTGACTTCCTCGACCCGGTCGAGTATCACCAGGCCGCGTTTTTCCAGCTGGTCCAACAGGCCGGGGCGCAGGGGAATGCGCGCCAGCTGCTGTTCGCTGCTGGGCATCAGGGTCGAGCCGGTCTTTTCGTCGTCAAGCTGGATGAAGGCGATTCCCGTCACGCCCTGGTAACCCAGCGTGGCGAACGTGGTGCGGGTGATGGGCGCTTCCGGGTCCACCGACAGGCGCACCAGAATTTGTCCGGGAATCTTGGCGTCGAAGCTGATGTCGTCGACCTTGCCCACTTCCAGGCCGCGGTAGCGCACCGCCGCCTGCGGATTCAGACCGGGAATCGACTGGCTGGTGGCGATCTGGTACGGCACCCGTTCGACCCGGTCGCGGTTGAACCAGATGCCGGCCAATACCGCCGCGATCAAGAGCGCGATGGTGAAAAAGCCCGTCATTAAGGCGTGTGATCTGTTTTCCATACTTAGTTCTCCAGTTCCTTGGCAGGTCCGGGCGGCGCTGCGTGGTGATCGAACGCCGGCGCCCCCTCCTGTTGTTCCTGCTGATCCTGCTCGTCGAGCACTTCCAGCGCACGCTGACCGCGCGCACCGAGGAAAAATTGTTTGATGAAGGGGTGATCGACGGCCAGCACGTCGCGCGTGGGGCCCAGTGCGATCACGTGTTTTTCGGCCAGCACGGCGATCCGGGTGGACAGCGCGAACAGCGTGTCCAGGTCGTGCGTGACCATCACCACGGTCAAGCCCAGCTCGCGGTGCAAGGTCTGGATCAGCGCCACGAAGGCATCCGACAGGTCGGGATCCAACCCGGCGGTCGGTTCGTCCAGGAACAGCAGTTGCGGCTCGAGGGCCAGCGCGCGCGCCAGCGAGGCCCGTTTGATCATGCCGCCCGACAGGTCGGACGGCATCTTGTTGGCGTGTTCCGCGCCCAGGCCGACCATGTTCATTTTCAGCAGCACGGCGTCGGCGATGACGTCTTCCGGCAGCGCGCGCAGTTCGCGCAAAGGCTGAGCGATGTTGTCGAACACGGTCAAGGCCGAGTACAGCGCGCCTTGCTGGAACAGCATGCCCCAGTGATTGCGCATGCGTTGCAATTGTTCCGCGTCCGCTTCACTGATGTCTTCGCCGAACACCCGCACGCAGCCCTTGGACGGGGTTTCCAGGCCCAGCATCTGGCGCAGCAGCACGGTTTTACCGGTGCCCGAGCCGCCCACGATGGTCAGGATTTCACCCGCGTAAATTTCCAGATTCAAGTCCTGGTGCACCACCGTGCGGCCGAACTTGGTCCACAGGCCGGTGATTTTGACCACCGGCGGGCCGACATCTTCGTCCGGCTTCATGTTCAGCATGGGCTGCTTGCGCGCCGGCTCCTGCGCGGCCACTGGCGCGGCAGCGTTGCCCGATGCGGTATCGGTTGCGCTGTTGGTTGCGCTATTGATTCCGTTCATTGGCCCGGTCATCAGAAACCCACCCCGCTGAAAATGATCGCGAACACCGCGTCGGCAAGAATCACCACGGTGATGGCGGTGACGACCGAGGTGGTGGTGCCGCGCCCCAGGCTTTCCGTATTCGGCTTGATGCGCAGGCCGAAGTGGCACGATACCAGCGCGATGAGCACACCGAACACGGTGCCCTTGAGCAGACCGATGACGTAGTTCGCCAGCGGCACCGCGTCCGGCAGTTTCTGCAGGAAGTAGCGCGCCGACAGATTCAGTTCCACCTTGGCCGAAACCATGCCGCCGATCAGGGCCATGGCATCGGTCCACACCACCAGGAGCGGCATGGAAATGGCCAGCGCCACCACCTTCGGCATGATCAGGCGGTAGCCGTGGGAAATGCCCATGACCAGCATGGCGTCCAGTTCCTCGGTCACCCGCATCACGCCCAGCTGGGCCGTGATGGACGAGCCGGAGCGCCCGGCCACCAGGATGGCCGCGAGCAAGGGACCCAGTTCGCGGATCACGCTCATGCCCAGGATATTGACCAGATACATGTCGCCGCCGAACATGCGCAGCTGCTGCGCCGACAGGTAAGACAGCACCACCCCGATCAGAAATCCCACCAGCGCGGTAATGCCCAGCGCCTGGAACCCGGAATGGAAGATGTTGGCGGACACTTCGCGCCACGGACCGGTCAGCGGATGGCGGATGAAGCGGCCAATATCCTGCACCACCTGCCCGATCAGGCGGATGAAGCCGTACAGATGCTCGAAAAACGATAGCAGGCCGAAGCCCAGCACCATGACCCCGTTCAGGCGGCTTTTGCGGGTGCGCGGCAGGTGCAGCTTGCCGGCTTCCTCGATGCGTATAAACAGTTCTTCCTGGCGCGGTGCCAGGGTCAGCTGGTCCGGGCGCTTCTTGCCCCAGGTATTCCACAGCATCTGGGCGCCGATGTGGTCGAGACTGACGATCTGGGATAGATCCCAATTCAGGTCGGTCTTGCCCTTGAGCGTTTTGAGGGAGGCAGTGATGATCTTGATGGCATCGCGTCGCGCCAGGGCATGGACTTGCCAGATACCCGTAGCCACGACAGATTGCCCAGCGCCAGAATCGGCGTTGTTGATGGTTAATGTTGGCGCATTTTCAATCGGCATTGCGCCAGTGTAAAAGAGAATCGTCGAGAGTGCTATCGAAGTTCGTGTGCGCCCCCGGCTTTGGCGCCGCTGCTGGCTCCATCAGGCTACCGATTAAACCGTTTACGCGGCCAGATGGCGGGCCTGGCGTGCCGGCGTATTGACCGCGGCGGCTTTCTCGACGGGCGCATCGACCTTGCCGGCATAATCGCGCCCGACCAGCGCATTGGCGTCCGCCATCGGCATGCCTTGCGTCTGCAGATACTGGCTCACCAGTTTGGCCAGCCGCTCCAGCGCGATGCGGTGGGTGGCGTCGGTCTTACCGTAAATCCAGTCCGAAAACGCCATGAAGCGATCGAACGGCGCATCGCCCAATAACACTGTCAGGGTATGGGCGAAGCGGCCCGAATTGGCCACCAGGTCCCAGTAACGGGCAAAACGCACCAGCCGCTGCATATCGGCGAAGCCGATCAGATTGGTCGCCAGGATAGTGTAGGGCGGATAAGCGTCGTAGACCATGCCGAATTGTTCGGTGTGGCGAATGATGGGCGTGCCGCGCAGGCGCTTCAAGATGCCGAACTGGATTTCGTGGGGATTGAGCGCCCATAGCTTGTCGAAGCCGCGCGCGAAGCTGGCGATATCTTCGCCGGGCAGGCCGGCGATCAGGTCGACGTGCAAGTGCGCATTCGAGTGTTCGGTCAGCCAGCGGATATTCTCGGCGGCCTTGGCATTGTCTTGCTTGCGGCTGACCAGCGCCTGCACTTCGGGATTGAAGCTCTGGATGCCGATTTCAAACTGCAGCGCGCCCGCAGGGAATTTACTGATGCCTTCTTTCAGCGCGTCGGGCAGGTGATCGGGCACCAGTTCGAAGTGGGCGTAGACCGGATCGTCGGGATTGGCGGCGATCTTATCGAGGAAAAACTGCATGATCTTCAGGCTGGTCTTGATATTCAGATTGAAGGTGCGGTCGACAAACTTGAACAGGCGGGCGCCGCGCGCATGCAAGGACTCCAGCTCGCCCAGGAAGGTGTCGAGCCCGAACGGCCAGGCGGTTTTGTCGAGGGCCGACAGGCAGAACTCGCATTTGAACGGGCAGCCGCGCGACGCTTCCACATACAGGGTGCGGTTGGCGATATCGTCGTCGCTGTATAACGCATAGGGCATGGCGATGTCGGCCATGGGCGGCTGCACGCCCGCATGGATCTTCATCAGCGGCTTGGGGCCGTTGAGAATCTCGCCGCACAGTTTGGGGAACGTGACGTCGCCCCAGCCGGTGACCAGATAATCGGCCAGCTGGACGATCTGCTGCTCGCCCGGTTCGTACGACACTTCCGGGCCGCCCAATATCACGACCACCTGCGGCGCCACGCGCTTGAGCATGGCCACCACCTTGGTCGTTTCTTCCACATTCCATATATACACGCCGAAGCCGACGATGCGCGGCGCATGGGCCAGCAGGCGTTCGACGATTTCCGTGGTTTTGGTGCCGATCACGAATTCGTGCAGCGCCGTCTGCTCCTGCAGCGGCCCCATGTTCGCCAGCAGGTAGCGCAGTCCCAGCGAAGCGTGGGCATAGCGGGCGTTCAGGGTCGAGAGCAGGATGGTCATAAATAGGGCAAAGCAGTAGGCAATGCGGTGTGGGCGAAAACGATATTTTACAGGTCGCCTCTTGCCAAGGTGCGAGCGTCTTGCTATAGTTCGCCTCCCCGAAGAAAACGTTAACGAAATCAAGTGGTTGGCGGGCAAATCAGGGTGTCGCGAAAGCGGCAACGTAGTAAAAAAGAGTTTGACGAAAATTGCGAAACGCTGCATAATCTCACCTCTCTGCTGCAACGAACACAACGCTTCGTTACTTACAGCAAGATGCACCACCGAATAAGTTCTTTAAAAATTAACAGTCGATAAGTGTGGGCGTTTGATGAAGGTGCCAAAGACTTCGGTCTTTGAATACTTAAATTATCAAATGTTCACAAAGAAGAAATATAGGCGCTATGAAAATAGTGGCCTGTCAGTATTTTGAGTGAGCGACCAGTCAGCAATGACTGAGACACGAAAGTGTCTATTAAACAGAGATTAAACTGAAGAGTTTGATCCTGGCTCAGATTGAACGCTGGCGGCATGCCTTACACATGCAAGTCGAACGGCAG
>CALRYE020000166.1:0-14776 GCA_943372275.1 Janthinobacterium lividum | reverse complement strand
TAGCCCCCCTGCAATGAACATTCGACGCTCGCTGATCATCAATTTCTTTTCGTCATCCGGCGCGACTCTTCTGAAGTTCGCGGTCAGTGTCATCATTGCCCGCATTCTCTCGCCCAGCGACATCGGGGTCTTTTCGATCACGGTAGTGTTTGTCAATATTGCCCAGATCTTCCGCGACTTCGGCGTGCACAGTTATCTGCAGCGTGAAAAAGAACTGACCCATGACAAACTGCGCTCCGCCATGACGGTCGCGTTCGCATCCTCCTGGCTGATCGCCTTGATCCTGTTCTGCGCCAGCGGCTTCATTGCGCGCTGGTTCGCCGAGCCACAGATGATCCCGGTCATGCGGGTGCTGGCGCTGGGATTTGTGCTTATACCGTTCAGTTCCATTACCGCCGCCCTGATGGCGCGCGAGTTTCGGGCCGATGTGCAAGCCTGGGTGACGGTGGCGGGCACCAGCAGTTACTGCGCCAGCTGCCTGATCCTGGCGTGGCTGGGCTTCGGCAGCCTCAGTCTGGCCTGGGCCAATGTCATCAACATCCTGGTCTGCGCCCTGGCCTACATCCCGCTGCGCCCGAAAGACATGCCGTGGCTGCCAGGACTGCGCCACTGGCGCAGTGTGGTCAGCTTCGGTCTCGGCAGTATCATTTCCAACTGCGCCGGCGCCATCGAGCAAGCCATCCCGGACGTGTTACTGGGGAAATTGGGCAACGCGGGCATGGTTGGTTTGTTCAGCCGCGCCAACTCCACGGTGACCATCTTCACCCACATTGCGGGCTCGACCGTCAGTTACGGCGCGGTCTCCTACCTGTCCAAGACCTACCACAAGGGCGAATCGCTGGTTCCCACCATCACCCGCGCGACCGCCTTGCTCACCGGCGTGGGCTGGTCGGCGCTGGCGCTGACCGCCGTGCTGGGGCGCGACATTGTGCTGGCCCTGTACGGCGCCAAGTGGCTCGACAGTGTGCCTGCCATCCTGCCGCTCACCTGCGCGGCCGCCATCATCATGCTGTTTCACTATACCCCGGCCGCGCTGATGGCCATAGGCCGTCCCTACCTGAGCGCGGTGCCAGTGACGGTGACGATCTGCAGCCGCATCGTGTTCGGCTACACCATGTTCGATTCGACGCTGGCGACCTTCGCATGGTCGATGCTGTTCGCCACCATCGTGGCCTCGCCGATTACGGCGTTTCAGCAGTATCGCTATTTCGGCCTGAGCGTTGCTGAAAATATGCGCACCCTCGCCCCTAGCGCATTGGTGGCAGCCATCACGGCGCTGGTCGCGTATCTGATGGATCTGTCGCTGCCCGCGTCATTGCCAGCGCTGACCCGATTGCTGATCATGGCTTTGCCGCTGGCCTGCGTCTGGTACGCCGCGCTGCGACTGACCCGGCACGGACTGCGTGGCGAGATCCATCAACTGGGCGGCAGCGTGATGGCGCGCTTGCGTCGCACCGCGTGAGCGACTGCATTGGCTGCGCGCCAGGTGTATCCAACTAACCACACAACAACATGACTGTTCAATTCAAGGCCCCGGCCATGTGCGCTGCGCCCCGTACCTACGCCATCGACACGGTGCTGCAATGCTGCCGCGGTCTGGCCGCGCTGTGGGTGTTCATGTTCCACATCTCCGACATGATCGCGCCGGTGTCGGCCGCCTGGCTGCAGCTGGCCTCGTACGGCCACTATGGCGTGCCGCTGTTCTTCGCCATCTCAGGCTACTGCATGTATGCGTCGGCCGAATCGACCATCGCCAAGGGCGGCACCCCGGCCGGTTTCCTGAAACGCCGCCTGGTGCGGGTCATGCCGCCGTTCTGGCTGTCGATCCTGGCGGTGATGGCGGTGCCCTTTGTGATCGCTCTGATCAGCCTGGCGAAATCGGGCCGCTACGACTGGCCGCAAAGCGCCTGGATGCAGTTCAACGCGTTCGACTGGCTGCAGGTCGCCACGCTCACGCGCGGCCTGTTCCATCCGGAGTTGCCCGGCCAGGCCGCCTTCACGGCAATTAACGCGGTCTACTGGACGCTGGCGATCGAGTTGCAGTTCTATCTCGTGATGGCGGCCGCCCTCGCCTTCAAGGCGCAGTGGAAGCGCGTCGTCGTGGCCGTGGTGGCCCTGAGCCTGGCCAGCCTGTTGCTGCACTTCGCCAGCCCCGCCCTGTTCCTGGAATACTGGCCGGCGTTCGCGCTGGGCATGCTGCTGCGCGTGGCGCACGTGCGCGGCCTGACGCCGGCGCGCCTGTTCGGCAAGCGTGAAATGGGGCTGTCGCTGACGGCCGCGCTGATGCTGGTCATGGTGCTGCTGGCGGGCATGCTGCAGCCCGAGCCGCCGCTGCGGCTCGACGGCAGCGTGCTGGCGCCGTGGGTGTTCAGCTTCGCCGCGGTACTGTCGGTGATGCTGCTATGGCTGTTGGGGGGCATCGAACATGGCGCCGGCCGCCTGCACCAGCAGCCCGGCGCGTGGCGCCTGGCGTGGTACGCCCTGCTGCCGCTGACCTGGGTGGGCCAGTGCAGCTATTCGCTGTATCTGCTGCATGGCAAGCTGTTTCAGCTGCCGGCCATGTTCGTGCGCCAGCTGGTGCCGGGCCACAGCTGGCTGGCGCCGGCGCTGACCATCGCCACCACCACGGTGCTGTGCTATGGCTTTTACCTGGTGGCCGAGTGGCCGTTCCAGCACGGCGGGCGCTGGCACTTCGGACGCCGCAGCCGCGCCCTCAAAGCGGCCGCGGTGTAGGGTTCAGATTCCGCTCAGGCCCGGGCCAAGGTCCGGCGCAGGTGCTACCAGATCCTGACCCGCTCCGCCGGCGCCAGATACAGCTTGTCGCCCGGCTTGACCCCGAACGCCTCATAGAACGCGTCGTGATTGCGCACGCTGCCATTGGTGCGGAACTGGCCGGGCGAATGGGGATCGGTCTTGATCTGCACGATCTGCTGCTGCTCGCGCACCTTGCCGCGCCAGATCTGGGCAAAGCCCATGAAGAAGCGCTGGTCGCCCGTCAGCCCGTCGATCACCGGCGCCGCCTTGCCGCCCAATGACAGCTTGTACGCCTTGTAGGCGATCGCCAGCCCCGAATTGTCGCCGATGTTTTCGCCCAGGGTCAGCGCGCCGTTGACCTGGTAGCCGGGCAGCGCCGTGTAGCCATTGAACTGCTTGACCAGCATGTCGGCCTTGGCCTGGAAGCGCGCGCGGTCTTCCGGGGTCCACCAGTTGCGCAGGTTGCCGTCGCCGTCGGACTGGCTGCCCGAGTCGTCGAAGCCGTGGCCGATCTCGTGACCGATCACCGCGCCGATGGCGCCGTAATTGACGGCGTCGTCGGCGCGCATGTCGAAGAACGGCGGCTGCAGCACGGCGGCCGGAAACACGATCTCGTTCATGGTCGAACTGTAGTAGGCGTTGACGGTCTGCGGCGTCATGCCCCATTCGTTGCGGTCGATCGGTTTGCCCAGCTTGTTGATGTTGCGGTTGTACGCATAGGTACGCCCGCGCATCACGTTGCCCACCAGGTCGTCGCGCTTGATGGTCAGCGACGAATAATCGCGCCACTGGTCGGGGTAGCCGATCTTGGGACGGAACTTGGCCAGCTTGGCCTGCGCCTGCTGTTTGGTTTCAGGGCCCATCCAGTCCAGCGTGTCGATGCTGCCCTGGTAGGCCGCCGTCACGTTGCGCACCAGCGTCTCCATGCGCGCGCGCCGTTCGGCCGGGAAGTGCGCCGCCACGTAGCGCTTGCCGATGGCTTCGCCCAGCATGGCTTCGACCGTGCCCACGCCGCGCTTCCAGCGCAGCTGGTTTTCCGTCACGCCCGTGACGGTGGTGCCGTAAAAGGCGAAATCGGCCGCCACGAAGTCTTTTGACAGATAGTCAGCGTAGGCGGTCACCAGCTGCCACTCGAAATACGCCTTCCAGGTCGCCAGGTCGGTGTCGGCCAGGATCTTGTCGAAGCCGGCCAGGTAGCTGGGCTGGGCCACGATCACGTAGTCGACCTTGCTGGCGATGCCGGCGCCGGCCAGCGCGCCGTTCCAGTCGTAGCCGGGGGTCAGCGCCGCCAGCTTGGCCAGCTCCAGCTTGTTGTAGCGCTTGACCGGGTCGCGGTTCTCGACCTTGGTCCACTGGGCCTGGGCCAGCGCCGTTTCCAGCGCCACGATGGCGGCGGCATGCGTGTCGGCCTGCGCCGCGGCGGTGCCCGTCATGGCCAGCATGCGCGCCACGTGCTGCTGGTAGCTGGCGCGCACGGCCGACAGGCGCGCGTCGTCCTTCTTCAGATAATAGTCGCGGTCCGGCAGGCCCAGGCCCGACTGGCGGATATACGCCGCGTAGCGGGTCGCCTCGCGGCTGTCCTGGCCCACGCTGAGGGTGTAGGGCGTGTCGACGCCGATCTTGGCCAGGTGGGCGATCAGGGCGGGAATGGCTTTCTTATCGCGCAGCACGCGGATGCGCGCCAGTTCGCCCGCCAGCGGCTTGTAGCCCAGCTGCTCCAGGCGCGCCTCGTTCATGAAGCTGGCGTACAGATCGCCGATCTTCTGGGCTTCCGTGCCCGCCTTGGCCGACTCTTTTTGCGCCGCCTCGATCAGCGCGCGCAGCTGCGGCTGGGTGCCCTCGCGCAGCTGGTCGAAGGTGCCCCAGCGCGAGCGGTCGGCGGGAATCTCGGTGCTGTTCATCCACTTGCCGGTCATGTAGGTGGCGAAATCGTCCTGCGGGCGCACGGCCGGATCGATGTGTTTCAGCTCGATGCCCGATATCGGCGCGCCAGCGGCAGGAGCAGCGGCGCTGGCAGCGGCGGGCGTGGCCGGTTCGGCCGCATGGGCCATCGTGGCCATCGTGGCCATGGCGCCGGCAGCGCCGATCGCGTTGACAATCAGAAGACTAAGTAAGGTTCGTTTCACGGGCATGTCCTTGTGGGGCAAGTGGAGTTAAGTAAAGCGATGCGGCTTTGGCCGGCTTGTGGCCGGCCTGGTGCAGGTCCTGCAGTGTCTCCTACAGTTTCATTTCGAGGCGCACGCTCCAGGTGGTAAAGGTGCGGGCATACGCATCGGCGTTTTGCGCCAGCCCGTTGGTTGTCACCATGCGCCCGGTGTAATAGTCGTCGGCGGCCAGGTTGTTGGCGGCCACGCGCAGCTGGGTGGCCGCGCTGAACTTCCACAACGCATATACGTCGGCCTGGCGCTTGACGCCGGCGATGGCGCGCTCGGTCAGGCTGGTTTGCACCGGCGTTTCGGGGGTCCAGTTGTAACTGCCGCCCAGGGTCAGCGGCAAGCCCTTGAGGCGGTAATCGATGCCCAGGTTGGCCGTCTGTTTGGCTTGCTGGTCGAGACGGTTGTCCGGCCCGGGAATGCCGTCGACGCTGGACCAGAAGCGGCTGTAGTTGGCGCGCAGGTCCATGTTGGGCGCGTCCGGCACCAGTTCGGCCAGCTGGAACTTGGCTTCCAGTTCGATGCCGCTGGTGCGCGCGCGGCCCACGTTCGATGGCGTGGACAGCCAGCGCGGCCCGCTCGGCGTGTCGCGCAGACTCAGCTCGCGCCGCATCAGGTTGTCGATGTCGCGCACAAAACCGCTGGCCGAGACGATGCCGCTCTTGCCCACGTAGTGTTCATACGCCAGGTCGATGCCGCGCGCCAGCTCCGGTTTCAGGTCCGGGTTGCCGGTGCGGTCCGGGCGCGTGGCGCTGTTGAGCTGCGAATACGACGGCGTGGCGATCAGGTCGTTCAGCTGCGGCGCCTTGTAGCTTTGGGTCAGGCTGGCGCGGATCTGGTCCTTGTCGCGGCCCGGAATGCGCCACACGCCGTGCAGCACGGGGCTCCACACGCTGGTGGTGTTCTTGATCCGGCCGCCGAGGCGCTCGGCGTCGTCGCTGGTGGTGCGGATGCCTTCCCAGCGCAGGCCCAGGTACACCGACCACTGCGGGTTGATGTCCCATTCGTCCTGCACGAAGGCGGCCAGGCGGCGCGTATCGGCGGTGAGATTTTCGCCCTGGGCCGCGCCCGCCGGGCTGCCGTCCCCAAGCGGAAAGCGCGGTTGGCCGTCGACCAGTGCAATGCTGGTCTGCTCGCGGTGCTGCCCTTCGATGTCCCAGCCGGCCGCCAGCAGATGGCCCTGCCCGAGCGACCTGGTATATTTGCCGCCGGTGGATGCGCCATATTGCTTCGATTTGTCGGTGTCGTCGAAGCGCTCGATCAGCTTGCCGGCCGCGTCGTACTGCAGGCGGCGCGACTGGTTGTCGCTCTTGCCGCCGCCGAAGCCGAACTTCACATCCAGCTTGGCGCCGTCATCGAGCTTTTTGAGCCAGTTGCCGAAGCCGCGGAAAAAGGTCGACTCGTTCTCGGAGTGCCCCAGCGCCAGCGCATATTCGGGCGCGCGCGCACCGATGCTTTGCGCCAGCGTGCTGGTGCTGGCGCCGTCGCTGCGGTTGACCGCCATGAACGGCTGGAAGTTGAGCGTGTCGCCATTGTCGAAGCGGTACGACAGGCGCGGCGCAACGTGCAGGCTGCGCGTATCGCGCTCGCTGGCCGCGTCGATGCGCTGGCGCAGCACGGTGCTGGCGTCGGCGAGGCGCACGTCTTCGTTGAAGGTTACCGATGTATCGGCCTGGGCGCCCGACGACACCGAGCCGTTGAGCAGCACCGACAAGGCGCCCGCCTTGAACGGCGCCGTTAGCGACACGTTGGGCGTGTGCCGTCCCTGCTCGATGCTGTCGTTCAGTTTCAGCTGCATGTCCTTTTGCTGGTAGCCCTCGCGCAGCACGATGTTGATGGTGCCGGCGATGGCCTGGGTACTGTGCTCGGCCACCGGCCCGCGCATCACTTCGATGCGTTCGACCTGCTCGGGCGCCAGCGACTCCAGCGAAACGCCGGCCGGCGGGCGCTCGCCGTTGACCAGCATCTGCGTGTAGCCGTTGCCCAGGCCGCGCATGCGCACGCCGCCGCCGCCGCCCCGTCCGGGCGGCCCGCCCATCGTCACGCCGGGCAGGCGCTTGAGGATCTCGCCCACGCTGGAGTCGCCGTTGCGGTCCAGCTCCTCGCGCCCGAACACCATCTTGGCGGCGGTCGACAGGCGGCGCGTGTCGGTGTCGTTGGCGCGGCTGCCGGACACCGTCACCGACGGCACCACGGCGGCGGGCGCGCCCGGCGCAATGAGGGTGGCGGCGGGCGTGGCGGCGGGCGCCCTCGGCGCGGCGGGCGCAGCGGGCGTGGATGCGCTCGACACCGGCGGCGCGCCCGCGTCGGTCTGCACGGGACGCACTTGCGCCATGGCGGGTAACGCCAGCGCGGACGCGCAGGCAAGGGAGATGAGTTTGGACATATGTGACGAAAGTTGCAAAGTTGCATGCATTCTAGCCGCAGCCATCCGGGCCGCCATCTCCTTGCGCCGTTTTTTACTTAACGATACACAACGATACAAGAGCGCAAATAAACTGCTGCGCCGCGCGCGCCGCATGCCTGAAAAGCAGCAGAAAATAGTCAGGAAGACCACGCGGGCGCCGGAAGTTCGCGGCGCCGTGCACACGAATGAGATTGAAGGTTTATACTGAATCGAACGCAACAGGCGCCCCGCAGCGACGCAACCGCGCCGCGTGGCGGATCGTCGTCGTTGGTCGTTTTATCTACCTTGCATCAGGTGAATCATGGGCTCCACTCTTAAGCATTCCGGCCTGGTCGGCATCGGCGTCATCGCCGGCGTGGCCGTGTCGATGCAGTTTTCCGCACTGGCCCAAAAAACCGTGGAACCGGGCATGCCACTGGCCGAACTGCGCCAGCTGGCCGACGTGTATGGCCTGATCAAGAGCGACTACGTGGAACCGGTGGAAGACAAAAAACTGCTCACCGAAGCCATCTCCGGCATGGTCGCCTCGCTCGATCCGCATTCGGCCTACCTCGATAAAAAAGCCTACCGCGACCTGCAGGAGGGCACGCAGGGCAAGTTCGTCGGTCTTGGCATCGAGATCGGCCAGAGCGAGGAAGGCTACATCCGCATCGTCGCGCCCATCGAAGATTCGCCGGCCTGGCGCGCCGGCATCAAGGCCGGCGACCTGATCACCCGCATCGACGGCACCCCCGTGCAGGGCGTGGCGATCGACGATGCGGTCAAGAAGATGCGCGGCGAGCCGCACACCAAGGTGACGCTGACGGTGCTGCGCAAGACCGAGGCACGCACCCTGGCCATCACCATCACGCGCGAAGAGATCGTTCAGAAAAGCGTCAAGGGCAAGATCGTCGAGCCGGGCTATGCGTGGCTGCGCATCTCGCAGTTCCAGGAGCCGACCGTGGACGACATGGCGGCCAAGATCCTGGCCCTGTACAAGCAGGAGCCGCAGCTCAAAGGGCTGGTGCTGGACCTGCGCAACGACCCGGGTGGCCTCCTGCAAGGGGCCATCGGCGTGGCGGCGGCGTTCCTGCCCAAGGATGCCGAAATCGTCTCGACCAACGGCCAGCTGCCCGACTCGCGCCAAAGCTTCTACGGGCGCGCCGAGTTTTACTCCTTCCGGGGCGACAGCGATGCGCTGGCCGGCCTGCCGGCCGCGCTCAAGAAACTGCCGCTGGCGGTGCTGGTCAATACCGGCTCGGCCTCGGCGTCCGAAATCGTCGCCGGCGCGCTGCAGGACTACAAGCGCGCCGCGATCATCGGCAGCCAGACCTTCGGCAAGGGCTCGGTGCAGACCATCCGTCCGCTCACCAGCGACACCGCCGTCAAGCTGACCACGGCGCGCTACTACACCCCGGCCGGGCGCTCGATCCAGGCCAAGGGCATCATGCCCGACTTCCAGGTCGACGAAAACGCCGACGGCGACGGCCTGAACGCGCTGCGCATGCGCGAAGCCGATCTGGAAAAGCACCTGTCCAACGACCGCGATACCGAGTCGGCCAGCGCCAGCCGCGACGAACTCGAAGAAGACATGCGCACCGTCGCCATCGAACGCCGCCGCAAACCGCTTGAATACGGCAGCGCCGACGACTTCCAGCTGATGCAGGCCCTGCGCCACCTGAAAGGCCAGCCGCTGCAGCTGTCCAAGGCCAGAACCGCGGTGGCGCAGCGCGCCGCGCATTAGGCCGTTTCAGCGCCACGCCCCGCCGCCGGCCCGCCCGGCTGGAGCAGACGCCGGCCCAGGGCAATGCCGGGGCGCTCGATGAAGCGGTAGGTCAGCGCCGAGATGGCGATCGTGGCCGGCATCACCATCGTCAGCAACGCGGCCAGATAGGCCGGCTGGCTCAGCTCAGGCGCCACTCGTGCCAGCACATCCTTGGCCGCATACAGCACCAGCATGTGCAGCAGGTAGATCGAATACGAGATCTTGCCCAGCCACTGCAGCGGGGCGGCATGCATCAGCGCCGACACGGCGCGCGACGGCGCGCCTTGCAGGCCGCGCCGCTCCGCAATGACCACGCTGGCGATCACGATCCACGCCATCAGCGAGCCGGGCTCCTTCATGAAATTGAAGGCCAGCGCGCACACGGCCACGGCGATCAGCTCCAGCAGGCGCGGCGCGGCGCTCCAGGTGACAGCGTGCTTGTAGGCGTAGTAAGACAGAATCCCGGCGATGAAGTAGCCCGACTGCTGGATCACAAAGGCGGCGCCGCCATAGTTGATGGCGCGGACCAGGCACACCAGGCCCAGTACCACGCACAGGCCGTACCAGCGCTGGCGCGCCACCAGCAGGAACAGCAGCGGCGCCACCAGATAGAACTGCCACTCCACCGAGATGCTCCAGGCCGGACCGAGGATGGCGTATTGGGTGCCCGGCAAAACGGCGTCGCTGATCGCCCCGTGCAGCATGGTCAGGTGCGCGCCCAGGTGCTGGGGCAGGTGGCGCAGCGCCTGCGCGTGCAGTTCCGCGTCCTTGGCCACCGTGCCGCCGCTGAACGGCGAGGCGGCGATCACGTCCTGCTGCCAGGCCAGCGTGGCCGCCGACAGCGCCAGCACCGCCAGGTACACGGGGGCCAGGCGGAACCAGCGCGACACGATGAAGCGCCCGTAGCCAGGACGCTGCTGGTCGAGCATCAGGAAGATCACGAAGCCGCTCAAGGTGATGAACAGGTCGACCGCCAGGTCCGGGCTGCTCAGCACGCGCAGGCGGCCCAGGTCGGCGGCGTAATAGCCGGCGTGGCCGACCGTGTGGCCCATCACCACCCACAGGGCGAGCACGCCACGCAGGGATTCCAGGGTCGGGATGCGGTTCATGGTGCGTCTTTCAGTAGGGCTGGCGCACCGGGCCGGGGTCGGACGGCCGGGGCAGCGATCAATGTACGGGGCATTCCGGGCCTAAATGTCAGGATTGAAACACCGACGCTATGGTAACCGAGTCGCTGGCCCGGCTCCAGCGACCGGTGTAGAATCAGCCGGTTGCGCCGCGCATTCCGTGGCTGCGGGTCCAGCACCTATCCCATCAGAAAGTTTGCATATGAAACAAGTTGTCATCAGCGGCACCGGATTGTTCACGCCTCCCCATTCGATTTCGAACGAAGAGCTGGTGGTGGCCTTCAACGCGTACGCCGAGCTGCACAATGCCGAGCACGCCGACGCCATCGCGGCCGGCGAGGCGGCGGCCATCGAAGGCTCGAGCGCAGCCTTCATCGAGAAAGCCTCGGGCATCAAGTCGCGCTATGTGATGGAGAAATCCGGCATTCTGGACCCGGCCCACATGACCGCGCGCATTGCCGAGCGCAGCGACGAGGAACTGTCGCTGCAGGCCGAAATCTGCGTGGCCGCCGCGCGCGACGCGCTGGCGCGGGCCGGGCGCACGGCGGCCGACATCGACATGGTGCTGGTCGCCTGCAGCAACCTGCAGCGCGCCTATCCGGCCATGGCGGTGGAGGTGCAGGAAGCGCTGGGCATCGAGGGCTTCGGCTTCGACATGAACGTGGCCTGTTCGTCGGCCACGTTCGGCATCCAGACGGCGGTGGCGGCGGTGCAGACCGGCCAGGCCCGCGCCGTGCTGGTGCTCAATCCCGAGATCACCAGCGGCCACCTGAATTTCCGCGACCGCGACAGCCACTTCATTTTCGGCGACGCCTGCACGGCGATCGTGATCGAGGCGGCCGACACGGCGGTAAGCGAACATCAGTTCGAAATTCTCGACTCCAAGCTCAAGACCAAATTCTCCAACAACATCCGCAACAACTTCGGCTTTCTCAACCGCTTCGACGAGAGCGGCATGGGCAAGAGCGACAAGCTGTTCCGCCAGCAGGGCCGCAAGGTGTTCAAGGAAGTGTGCCCGATGGCCGCCGAGATGATACGCGACACCGTCACGGCGGCCGGGCTGGAGGTCGAACAGGTCAAGCGCTACTGGCTGCACCAGGCCAACCTGAACATGAACCTGCTGATCACCCGCATGCTGCTCGGGCGCGACGCCGAGCCGCAAGAGGCGCCGGTGATTCTCGACACCTACGCCAACACCTCGTCGGCCGGCTCGATCATCGCCTTCCATAAGTACCAGGACGACCTGCCCGCTGGCAGCGTGGGCGTGATCTGCTCGTTCGGCGCGGGGTATTCGATCGGCTGCGTGGTGGTGCGTAAGAAGTAAGGTTGAGGTCAGTGCGCGGAGGTGCACTGTTTTTTTTCTCCACACCAAGGATCCGCCGTCCCCGCGCAGGCGGGGACCCATCGCAGGTTTGCTCATACGTGCTATGGGCCCTCGCCTGCGCGAGGGCAACGGTTTTTAGTGTAACGATGCGTGGAAGTCCAACGTTGGCGCTCGCGCAATCCGGCTACCACACACACTGACTACAAACACGCTGACTACAAGCACGCTGACTACAAGCACGCTGACTACAAGCGCGCCGCCAGCTCCGCCCCTTCCCGTATCGCCCGCTTGGCATCGAGCTCGCTGGCCAGCGCCGCGCCGCCGATTTTGTGAAAGCGCGCGCGGCTGACCGCGCCTTCGGCCGGCATCAGCTCCGTCAGGCTGTCCTGCCCGGCGCAGACAATCACGTTGTCGACCGCGATCAGGCGCGCTTCGCCACCCACCGTCACATGAATGCCGGCGTCGTCGATGCGGTCGTACTGCACCCCGGCCATCATCACCACGCCATTTCTGGTCAGCGCCGCGCGGTGCACCCAGCCCGACGTCTTGCCCAGCCCCGCCCCCAGCTTGGAGGTCTTGCGCTGCATGAGAAAAATCTGCCGCTCCGGGTGCGCCGGCTGCGCGCCCGCCAGGCCCCCGCTGACGGTGGCGTTCAGATCCACGCCCCACTCGCCGCACCAGGTGGCGATCGACAGCGGCAGCGCGTGGGCCGGATCGTGCAGCAGGTATTCGCTCACATCGAAGCCGATCCCGCCGGCGCCGATGATGGCCACGCGCTTGCCCACCGGCGCCTTGGCTGCGATCACGTCCAGGTACGACAGCACCTTCGGGTGGTCGATGCCGGCAATCGGCGGGCGCCGCACCTTGATGCCGGTGGCGACGATGACGTCGTCGTAGCCGCCCGCTTCCAGCTGCGCGGACGTGACGCGCTGGCCAAGGCGCAGGGCCACGCCGGTAAGCTCGATCTGGCGGCGGAAGTAGCGGATCGTCTCGGCAAATTCCTCCTTGCCCGGGATCTGCATGGCGATGTTGAACTGCCCGCCCACCGTGTCGCTGGAGTCGAACAAGGTCACGTCGTGGCCGCGCTGCGCCGCCACGGTGGCCGCCGACAGTCCGGCCGGGCCGGCGCCGACCACAGCCACCTTGCGCCGGGCGCCGGCGGCGGCGGGCGTGTACAGCAGCTCGGTTTCATGGCAGGCGCGCGGGTTGACCAGGCAGGTGGCGCGCTTGTTGGAAAAGGTATGGTCCAGGCAGGCCTGGTTGCAGCCGATGCAGGTGTTGATTTCGTCGGCGCGGCCGCTGGCAGCCTTGTTGACGAAATCGGCGTCGGCCAGGAACGGACGCGCCATCGAGACCATGTCGGCGTCGCCGCGCGCGATGATGTCGTTGGCCTCGTACGGCATGTTGATGCGGTTCGACGCCACCACGGGAATCGACACACAGGCGCGCAGGCGCCCCGTGACGCTGGCAAACGCGGCGCGCGGCACCGACGTGACGATGGTCGGCACGCGCGCTTCGTGCCAGCCGAAGCCACTATTGAGGATATTCACGCCGGCCTGCTCCAGCGCGCGCGCCACCGTGACCACGTCGTCCCAGCTGTTGCCGCCTTCGACCAGGTCGAGCAGCGAATGGCGGTACATGATGATGAAGTCGGCGCCGGCGGCCTGGCGCACGCGCCGCACGATCTCCACGGCCAGGCGCGCGCGGTTCTCGATGCTGCCGCCCCAGCGGTCTTCGCGGCGGTTGGCGCGCACGCACATGAACTGGCTGATCAGATAGCCCTCGCTGCCCATGATTTCGACGCCGTCGTAGCCGGCCTTGCGGGCCAGCCTGGCGCAGCGGGCGTAGTCGGCGATGGTGGTCTCGATGCCCGCCTCGCTTAACGCGCGCGGCTTGAACGGCGAGATGGGCGACTTGACGCTGGACGCCGACACCACCAGCGGCTGGTAGCCATAGCGGCCCGCGTGCAGGATCTGCATCAGGATCTTGCCGCCCTCCTCGTGCACGGCGCGGGTGACGCGGCGGTGATTGAGCACGTCGCCGGCGAAGTTGAGCGTGCCGCCGAAGGGCAGCAGCCAGCCCTGGCGATTCGGCGAGATGCCGCCGGTGACGATCAGGCCGACGCCGCCGCGGGCGCGCTCGCGGTAGAACGCGGCCAGCTTGCCGTAATTGTAGAACCGGTCTTCCAGGCCGGTGTGCATGGAGCCCATGATCACGCGGTTGCGCAGGGTGGTGAAGCCCAGGTCGAGCGGGGCAAGCAGGTGCGGGTAGCTGGAAGTGGTCATGGCGTGGTGGCGAGAGTCATAGCGAAAGTCGTGGTGAAAATCCTGGAAATGTGCGTGCAAAGGCGCGCGGCGGGCCGGCGCAGCGCGAACCTTCCCCATTACAGCCTGTTTTTGTAGATGAATGGGTCTAATCGGCGGCCCCGGCGCAGCCGCCGCACCGTTGAGACGGCCTCGCTTGTCAGCGCGGAAGCTTTGCCGTAGGCTCAGTCACATGACTTCCCGCCTGATTGTGATTCTTGGTTTGCTGTTGCTGTGCTCCCTGCCCGCGTTCGGGCAGGCGGGCAAACTCGACGTGAGCGTCAAGCGCGCCGATGTCGAGGGGCGCCACCTGTACGACATCAGCGCCAGCGGCGCGGTGCAGGCGGCGCCGGCGGCGGTGTGGAAGATCCTGACCAACTACGAGAAGATGCCCGAGTTCGTGCCCGATCTGCGCAGCGCCAAGGTGCTGTCGCGCCATGGCAACCGGGCCGTGGTCGAACAGGTGGGCGTGGCGCGGTTTCTGTTTTTCCAGCGCGAGATCCGGCTGGTGGTGCAGGTGCAGGAGGAACCCATGGGACGCATCGACGTGAGCCTGGTCGATGGCGACATGCGGGTGTACCAGTGCCGCTGGGAGCTGATCGCCGACCCCGACACGGGCGGCACGCGCATCGTCTACAGCGGCAAAGTGGCGCCGCGCTTTTATGTGCCCAGCATGCTGGGCGCCAATCTGGTCCGCTCGGATATCGAACGCATGATGGCCGCCGTGCTGGCGCGGCTGGATCAACCGGAGTGAATGGTCACGGCGTGCCTGGAATCGCCGGCGTAGCGACCAATCCCACACCTTGATCGACATCGTCCTCGCCTTCGAGGGTGTCGCGAAAGGTACCGTAACTCTAGGCCACCAACTTCAAAACCGTCATTCCCGCGCATGCGGGAACCCATGCTGAGCCGGCTTCCATAGTGCTGCATGCTCAGCATGGGTCCCCGCTTTCGCGGGGATGAC
>CALRYE020000165.1:0-15018 GCA_943372275.1 Janthinobacterium lividum | reverse complement strand
TGCCGCCCAGTGGGCGGCACGACGGTTTTTTTTAGTCCCTGGTAAAGAGGGCACTCGTTCAGCCCCCCTCTTCCAAGTGCCGGCGTTAGCGGATGGTGTACTTGAACTGCCCCTGCTTGTTAGCGCCGACCTTGATCTTGGCGATCGACAGCCCTTCGGCCATCTTGGCCAGCACCGATTCGGCCACTTCCGGCAGCAGCGTGCCGTTGAGGATATTGTCGACGTTGCGGGCGCCCGAATCGACCTCGGTGCAGCGCGCCAGCACCGCTTCCACCAGCGCCTCGTCGTACGAGAACTCCGCCTTGTGATTGACCGCGATACGCTGCTGGATCTTGCGCAGCTTGAGGTGGATGATGCTCACCAGTGCCTCGTCGCCCAGCGGGTAGTACGGAATCACCTTCAGGCGGCCCAGGAATGCCGGCTTGAACTGCTTCATCAGCGACGGACGGATCAGCTCTTCCAACGCCTCGGGCGTAGGCATCTCTTCGGCGCTCTTGTTCAGGCACGCCTGCATCATCGCGCTCGAGGCCACGTTCGACGTCAGGATGATGATGGTATTCTTGAAGTCGATCTCGCGCCCTTCGGCGTCGTCCATCACGCCCTTGTCGAACACCTGGAAGAACAGCTCCATCACATCCGGGTGGGCTTTTTCGACTTCGTCGAGCAGCACCACGCTGTACGGATTGCGCCGCACCGCCTCGGTCAGCACGCCGCCTTCGCCATACCCGACGTAACCGGGCGGCGAGCCTTTCAGGCCCGACACGCTGTGCGCTTCCTGGTACTCGCTCATGTTGATGGTGATCAGTTTGCGTTCGCCGCCGTACAGCACATCGGCCAGCGCCAGCGCCGTTTCGGTCTTGCCGATGCCGGATGGGCCGACGAACAGGAACACGCCCTTCGGCTTGTTGGGATCGTCCAGATTGGCGCGCGAGGTGCGTACCCGCTGCGCCACCGCTTCGATGGCATGCGGCTGACCCAGCACGCGCTCTTCCAGCAGGTCCTTCAGCTTCAGTACCGTCTTGATTTCATCCTTGACCATTTTGCCCAGCGGGATACCGGTCCAGCCGGCGACAATCTCGGCCACCACGTGGCCATCGACCTGCACCGGCACCATCGGCGCCTCGCCCTGCAGCGCGCGCAGCTCGGTCATCAAGGCCTGTACGTCCTTGGCCTGACCGACGTCGCCGGTTTTGTCGCCGCCGTCCTCCAGCGCGCGGCGCGACGTCATGATCTGTTCGGTCAACGCCTTTTCCTTTTCCCAGCGCTCGGCCAGCGTCACGTGCTGCGCCGCGATCGCGGTGCGCTCCTCGTCGAGCGCCTTGATGCGCGCCGTGTGGTCGCCACCGCTGCTCTGCTCGCGCTTGAGCGAGCCGGCTTCGGCGTCGATGCGTTCCAGCTTGCGCGTCAGGTTTTCGATCAGCGCCGGCGTGGCGTTCTGGCCCAGCGCCACCTTGGCGCAGGCGGTATCGAGCACGCTGATGGCCTTGTCCGGCAGCTGGCGGCCCATGATGTAGCGGTGCGACAAGCGCACCGCTTCGGTGATCGCCTCGTCGTAGACGCGCACGCCGAAGTGCTTTTCCATCAGCGGCGCCATCCCTCGCAGCATGGCGCAGGCCAGTTCTTCGCTCGGCTCTTCCACCTTGATGACCTGGAAGCGGCGCGCCAACGCCGCGTCTTTTTCAAAATACTTCTTGTATTCGCCCCAGGTGGTGGCGGCGATGGTGCGCAGTTCGCCCCGCGCCAGCGCAGGTTTCAGCAGGTTGGCCGCGTCGTTCTGGCCGGCCGCGCCGCCGGCCCCGATCATGGTGTGCGCTTCATCGATGAACAGGATGATCGCGTGCGGGCTCTTCTTGACTTCGTCGATGACGTTTTTCAGGCGATTTTCGAATTCGCCCTTTACCGATGCGCCGGCCTGCAGCAGTCCCATGTCCAGGGTGTGGATTTCCACACCCTTGAGTACGTCCGGCACGTCGTCCTGCGCGATGCGCAGCGCCAGGCCTTCGACGACGGCGGTTTTGCCCACGCCCGCTTCGCCGGTCAGGATCGGATTGTTCTGGCGCCGGCGCATCAGGATGTCGATCGCCTGGCGGATTTCGGTATCGCGCCCGATCACGGGATCGACCTTGCCGTCGCGCGCGCGCTGGGTCAGGTTGGTGGTGAACTGATCCAATGCCGGCGTCTTGGCGGCCGCGCTGGACTCCATCTCGCCCACCGGATCGGCGCCTTCGCCAGCTTCCGGCGCACGCACCGCTTCCACCACTTCCTGCGAGCCGGCCGTCAGCTTGTCCAGGTGGTGCTTGATCTGCTCGATGTCGAATTTGTCGAACAGCTTGGAGCCGCGATAGGCCAGCTGGGCCAGTTCCGGATCGGTCAGCAGCGCCTGCAGCAGGTGGCCGCTGCGGATTTCGGCGGGACGGCCGGTCTGGATATCGAGCGAGGCGATCAGCCAGGCGTTCTCGAACAGCTTGGGCAGGCGCGCCGAAAACACGGGCGTGCGCGAGTTGCCCGCTTTCAGGCGCCCTACTTCCGCCTGCAGGTCGGCTTCGAGCATGCTCACGCTGATACCGCTGTTACGGGCGATGAGCGCGAAATCGCTCTTGGGCTGCTCCAGCAGCGCCAGGAACAGGTGCTCCAGGTCGACCTCGAACTGGCCAAGCGAGACGCAGATGCTGGCCGCGCGGGTGGCGGCCGTGCGGCTGGTTTCGTTCAGCTTGCCGATCAGCGTTTTCAGGTTGATGCTCATTGCAGGGTTTCCTCGGGGGGTTGATTAACGATAGTGGTGGAGGTTGATCTTCGACGTCAGGGTGTAACGCCGTTCCTTCATAGTGCGTGTATGTCGTAGCGCACGTCGCCCCGGTCTTCGCCCGGAGAGCCGGTCAGCAAAAAGGTATCCCAGCCGAGCCGGCCGCTGGTGCGCGGCTCCGCCAGCGAGGCGCCCTGCACATCGGCTCCGCGCAGTATCAGCTGCACTTCGTATTCGAGCGCCACGCCGGTGAACATGGTCAGCATGCTTTTGAGCGCGCGCGCGGCCTGCCCGCCGGGCAGGAACGCCTCGAAGCTGGCGCGGCCCACCGGGCCCACCACCAGGCGCAGGCGCAGGTCGCGCTGCCACACGCGCGAGCCGGCCATGGCGCCGGCGCCCAGCGACGCGTTGATCCCGCCCAGCATGGTCTGCTGGCTGGCCGGCACGTCGTACCAGCAGCCGATGAACTGCACCGCTTTGATCGGTTCGTCGAAATACTCGGACAGCACGCGGGCGATCTGCACGGCCGACGCCGGGCGGTGGCGCATGGCCGCGGCGAAGTAGCCCATCGATTCGTCCAGCACCCCGCCGCCGTCCGGGTCGGTCAGGCGGCGCCGCAGCGATTCGTTGCCCAGCCCTGCAAGCGAGAGCAGCAGCGGCAGGAAGGTGTCCTTGCCATCCAGCTGGTACTTCAGTTCGAGCCGGTACTTGCGCCACGCTTCGTAGAACAGCGCCAGCGAGCGGTTCGAGAACGTATCCAGGAACGCGCGCGGCCCTTCGTCCTTGTCGTACATGACGTGGGCGGCGATGCGCTCGGTGTAGTGCGCCGGCAGCGCACCGCTGCCGCCCAGCAGTCCCATGAAGGCGGGCGTGATGCGGATGTACTTGAGCGTGGCCGATTGCAGCGCTTCGCCCAGCGACTGGGCGTCGCGCGGCAGGTCGCGCGGCTCGGTCTGGATCGATTCGAGTTCGCTGGCCGGGAACGACAGCGTGGTCGAATTCTGAAAGCGCAAAAAGTTAGCCACGGCGCCGTCCTTGACGTCACCGTGGCGCTTGAGCCATAGCTCGAGCATCCGTACCGCCTGAAAATACTCGAAGCGGTAAGGCTGCTCGAACAGGCGCTCGATTACAGCAGGCTTAAATCGCCGCTGCGTGGCGAACATTTCAATAACTCTTCTCCAGTTTTATTCGATACGATCACCAGCTGTGTGAAGCTGTTGGCGTGCACATACAGGCCCAGAAAGCGTTCGATGATGTGGGCAAATGCGTGAATGCCGCTGCCGACGAAGGCTTCTTCGTCGATGGTCAGGCGCACCTCGATGCCGCGCACCAGGCAGGCGAACGGATTACCAGGCAGCCAGGCGTTGGCGGCCTTGTGCGCCACGGCGGCGATGCCGCCGATCTGGCGTTGCGACGAGGGCGAGCGTGGCAGGTCGTACAAAGTGAGCATTTCGCGGAAGGCGTCCAGGCCGCCGTCGGTAAGCGACAGGTGGTTCAGCGACAGGTGCGAGATCAGGCGCCAGTGCGCGCCGCGGCCGCTCTCGAAGCGCTGCGAGGCGGTCGGTTTGCGCAGGAAGCTGATCGCGCGCACGGTCGATCCGCCTTCCTGGAACAGGTCGCCGCCGCGCTGCCCGTAAGCCAAGGCACTGGGCAGATCGCGGTTGGTGCAGGTCAGCTCCAGGCTCAAGGTGTCAGTTTCCACTTCGGCCGGATCGAAGTCGATGTCGACGATCGAGATCTCGGTTTCATAGCCCGGGCTTTTCTCGGCGATGGCTTCGTCGCGCCGCATGACCCAGTAATGCCCGCTTTTTTCGGGGGTCTGGCCATGCTTGAGCGAGTAGAACGGACGGAAGTTCACGATCGATTCGCCCTGCGGCGTCTGGCGCACCAGCTTGACGCTGTCGATCGACTGCACCTCGAAGGCGAAGGCGCGACGCGCATCGGCCACCACCGGATAACTGGCGGTGGTGTGGGTCAGGCGGATCGGCTCGCCGCGCTGGCGGAACAGGTTGACCACCGGCGTGCACCCGAGCAGCACGTTGTTGGGCGAGAGCGTGCCGAGCATGCGCGCGGTGTTCGAATCGGTGCGCATGCCGGACAAGGCCAGGTGCAGCGTGACGGTGCGGCAGCCCGCTGGCAGCACCGCGCCGATTGCCTTCAAGTCGATGTCGATGAAGTTGAATTTTTCGGGAAAGCAGAAATACTCGGTCAGCAGGCGGTACGCCGTGTGCGAACGGGCCGAAAAATCGATCAGCGATTCTTCTTCGTCGAACCCGGCCGCGGTAACGGGCACGATCGGCAGCTGGACCCAGCGGCCGCTGTCGTCGCCCTCGGCATAGGCGGCCACGGTGCGCATGAACAGCGCGTCGCGCAGGGCCGCGCAAAACGATGGCTCGCCATCGATGAACACGCGCAGCTTTTCCAGGCCCAGCTGGGCCACCGACACCTGCGCCGCCGTGCTGGCAATCGTCAGGCTGATGCTCGAGGTGGCGCCCGGCGGCGGGCGCAGCGCTTCGGGGATATCGATGATGGCCGCAAACGACGCCTGCGTCAGCGCAAGCGGCGCGACCGTGACGGGATAGGCGGTGCGGAAGGTGCACGACGAGCCGCGCACCGGACGCGTGGTCAGCTGGGTGCCGCGCGGGATCACGCTGGCCGTGGTCAGCTGGGCGGCGGCGCCGCCGAAGTCCATGCTGGCAATCGAGCACGATGGAAACGGGCGCAGGTAATGCGGGTACAGCACGTCGAACAGGGCTTCGGTAAATTCGGGATAGTCGTCGTCGAGCCGCTTGGCGATGCGCGAATTGAGCAGCGCGAACGACTCGATCATGCGTTCGATGTGGGGGTCTTCGCAGACCTCGCCGCCGATCAGCAGGCGGCCGGCAATCTTGGGGTAGCGCTCGGAGAATTCGCGCGAATAGCGGCGCAAAAATCCCAGTTCGCGTTCGTAGTACGGTAACAGCTGTTCCAAGCTCAGGCTCCCGGTGCGGCCGCACGGCGCGCTTTGCTGATGGTGTAATGGAGGCTGGACGGCTGCAGGATGGCGTCGAAGTTCACCGGCTCGGAAGCCTGGCTGACCACCAGCAGCGCCGTGATGGCGAAATTGAGGCTATTGATCGAATCCTCACGCACTTCCAGCGAGGCTTGTACATTGCGCAGGCGCGGCTCGTGGCGCGCGATGGCATTTTCAAGGCAGGCGCAGATGAAGGCGCGGTCGTCGGTGCTCGAGAGCGAGCGGCCGGCGAAGTCGTTCAGGCCATAGGTGACGATGGAACGGTCGCATTCCGGAAATCGCTTGAGCATCTGTTCGGTCAGGGCGGTGCGCGTGTTGAGCAGTGACTCAAGATCGCGCACCACCGAGTCCTTCAGATCCTCGATCGACAGCCGGGCGACCATGCCGCCAGAGGCGCCATGGACCGGCGGGTCCATCAGCCGGTCGAATAATCCAGGTATGAATCCCTTCATTGGCGCCTCATCGGGTTACAGCGGAAAGTACAGCTTAAGCAGTCTTGTTGGTCGACAGGTTCCAGCCGCCGGAGGTGTTACCACCTGCGCCGCCACCGATCTTCTGCTGGGTGTACTTCCATTTGACTTGCGAGTACTTGATCGAGACTTGCTCGGTCAGGATGTCGCCAGCGTTCACGGTTGGCGCCACGCCGCTGATCAAGACGTTTTCGAGTTCGATTTCGAAATACTTGATGCGCTCGCCCTGGCCGTCGGCGCGCAGGAATTCCAGCTTCGCCTTCGGGATGGTCTTGCCGGACGAGCAGTTCTGCAGCAGCAGAGGGGTCGACAGGTCAGCCAGCTTGGTGATGGTGATGTCTTTGTGCTCGGTACGCTCGGCGGTGTGACCACCACCGGTCGATGCGGTAGCCGATTTAGGCTGCAGCACTTCCCAGTTGACCGATTTGACTTCGATCCAGTCTTTGTGGGTGGTATCGGCGGACTCGCCTTTGATGCCGTCGATTTGGAGGTAGACGTCGATTGCCATTGTGATCCTTTCAGTGATTTAGGGGTAGAACCGGTAGTACAAAGGTAGAACAGGGGTAGTACAGGGGTAGTACAGGGGTAGTGCAAAGCGCCGCTTGCCGTCAAAGGGAGTGCCTGAAAGCGGCCCCGGGGCCGCTTCCCATGCAGTTCCTTCGACAGTGATGCAGCGTTACGATTTGGTCGAGGCAGGCAACTCCGCGACCAGTCGGAGTGAAACGGACAGTTCGTCGAGCTGGAAGTGCGGACGCAGGAACGACACGGCGCGGTACACGCCCGGACGGCCCGGCACTTCCGACACCTGAACCGATGCTTCGCGCAGCGGGAACTGGGCCTTCTGTTCCTGGCTCGCGTTGTCGTCCAACAGGACGTACTGCGTGAGCCAGCGATTGAGGAAGTCCTCGACGTTCGACGCGGCGGCAAAGCTGCCGATTTTGTCGCGCATCATGGCCTTCATGTAGTGCGCAATGCGCGAGACGGCGAAGATGTACTGCAGCTGGGCCGACAGCACCGCATTGGCGTTGGCGGCGTCCGACTGGTACTTCTTGGCCTTCTGCGCCGACTGGGCGCCGAAGAACGCGGCGTAGTCGGTATTCTTGCAGTGAACCAGGGAGATGAACCCGAGGTCGCTCAATTCTTTTTCACGACGGTCGGTGATGGCGATCTCGGTCGGGCACTTGAGCGCCACTTCGCCTTCGTCGGTCTTGAAGGTGTGGGTCGGCAGGTCTTCCACCAGGCCGCCGCCTTCGACGCCGCGAATCGCCGCGCACCAGCCGAAGTCTTCGAAGGCGCCGGTCAGCTTGGTGCCGAACGCGTAGGCGGCGTTACACCACAGGTATTTGCCGTGGTCGGTGCCGTCGACGTCCTCGACGAAGTTAAAGCCTTCGGTAGTGGCGCCATCGGCCGGGTTGAACGGCAGGCGGCCCAGGAAGCGCGGCAGGGTCAGGCCCACGTAGCGCGCGTCTTCCGACTCGCGGAACGACTTCCACTTGGCGTATTCGACCGTGTCGAACACCTTCGACAGGTCGCGCGGCTTACCGAGGTCGCTGTAGGTCTCCAGACCAAACAGCTCGGGCGACGCGGCCGAGATGAACGGCGCGTGGGCGGCGGCGGCCACGTGCGACATCTGCTCGATGAAGTACATGTCTTCCGGCTGGCGGGTGATTTCGAAGTCGCCCAGCAGGGCGCCGAACGGAGCGCCACCGAAAGTGCCGAATTCTTCTTCGTAGACCTTCTTGAACATGGTGCTCTGGTCGAATTCCAGCGCGCTCTGGAAGTCCTTGACCAGCTCGCGCTTGGTCGCGTTGAGCATCTTGACCTTCAGGTTCGGGCCGGTGGCGCTGTTCTTGACCAGGTAATGCAGGCCGGTCCAGCTGCTTTCCAGCTTCTGGAATTCGGGTGCGTGCATCACGGCCGAGAGCTGGGCCGAGATCATCTGATCGAGTTCGGCCACGCGCGCGTCGATGGTGGCGGCGAGGTTGTCGGAGACGACCACGGTGCCTTCCATGACCTGGCTGACCAGTTCCGAAATCAGATCCTTGGCGCGGGCATGTTCGGTGCTCGATTTGGCCACTTTGCTCTGTTCGACGATCTGGTCGAGCAAAGCCATTTCATGGGTCGCGGCGGCGCCGGACGACGGAGTCAGTTGAGCGGACATGTTTAGTCTTTCTTGGCGTTGGCTTGCTGGCCCAGCTCGGCCAGTTTCTCGGTGCTGTTCAACACGTCGTTGAGGATGTCTTCCAGCTTGTCGTTCCCGGCCAGCTTGTTGCGCAGGTCGGCCAGCTTGGTGCGCGCTTCGAGCAGCTTGCGCAGCGGCTCGACCTGTTCGACGACCGCCTCGGGACGGAAGTCGTCCATCGAGCGGAACTTCAGATCGACGGCGAAGCGGCTGTCGTCGCCGGCCAGGGTGTTTTCCACATTGAAGGCGGCGCGCGGCTCGACCCCTTTGATCACTTCGTCGAAGTTGTCGCGGTCGACGTTGACGAACTTGCGCTCCTTCAGACGCTTCTGCTCGACTTCCGAATTGCCACCGAAGTCGCCCACGACGCCCATCACGAAGGGCAGTTCCTTGTTCTCGATGGAGTCACCGATCTCGACGTCGTAAGTCATCTGCACGCGTGGAGGACGAACTTTTTGCAGGCGCTTCTGGACACTATCAGTCTTAGCCATGATTTTCCCTTTGGTTGATTTGGAGTCGTGATCGATTACTTCAGCGTGCGGAACGGATCGGCGCTGGAATCGTCGTCGTTGTTGTTGGCGCTGTTGGAGCTCTTGGCGGTCGACTTCTTGGCGACACGCTTGACCGCCGGGGTGCTTGGCGTCGGCGGCACCAGGACCTGTTCGCCGAGGCTCTCGCGCAGCAGCTTGGCCAGGTCCTGCGACTCGGTGCGCAGGGAACCGGACAGGTTGTTCTGGCGACTCAGGTCACCGAGCGCGCGGGTCGACAGGCGCAGGCCGCTGATGGCGATGATGCTGTTGGCCAACTTGTCGTTGGGGTCGCGCACCAGCACTTCTTGCGCGGCCTGGATGGCGTCGCCGTACTGCCCTGCCTCATAGCGGGACTGGGCGATATTGCTCCACGGGGTTTTGTCGGCCGGGTACGCGGCCGCCGTTTGGCGCCACAGCTTGACGGCTTGTTCCTTCTGGCCGGCGCTGGCCGCTTTGGTCGCTTCGGCCAGCATGTCTTGCAGCTTGACGGGCGCGGTAACGGTGGGCGCCGTGCTGCAGGCGGTCAGTACGACGGCGCAAGCAGCGGTGCAGCAGAAACGGATCAGTTTGGTAATGGTGGTCATGCGGTCCTCAAAAACGTGGCAATAAATCAATGACGAATTGGTAATATTTCTCAACGGCGCAACCATAACAGAAATTTAAAGTTAGCAGTTTTCAATTGAATGTCACACATTCTCACCTTGTAGTAGCAAGCAGACAGTTGGAACACCGTTGAAATACTCTTGGGCTAAAATCCCCTAGAAATGTTATTGTTAAGCCAAGAAACCAATTGTGGCAAGCGGTAAGAACAAAAAAGGATGCAACCGGCATGACAAGCAAAGTTCTTTGGGGTGAGGGGCTGTTCCTGCGCCCGCAGCATTTCCAGCAGCAAGACCAGTACCACGAGCACCGCCTGCACGAGGCTGTGCGCGCGCTGCATCCGTACGCGTGGGGGGTCAACCAGTTGCAGGTCGACCGCGACGCGCTGACCAACAATTCGCTGCGCCTGCTCGAACTGTCGCTGCGCTTTCAGGACGGCGAGATCATCGATGCGCCCGGGTCCGACGCGCTGCCCGATCCGGTCGACCTGTCAGGGCTGCTGCAGTCGCAGCAGAGCGTGACGTACTACGCCGCCCTGCCCGCGTTCAAGCCGTTTGGGGGTAACTTCGGTCAGCCCGGCCAGACCGGCATCGCCGCCCGCTTCGTGCAGGACAATCAGGACACGCCCGACCTGTACACCCAGGCCGCCCAGGCGCAGCTGGCGTATCTGAAGAAAAGCGTGCGCATCGTCTCGGAGTTCGATCCGCGCGACTCGTACACCCACTTCCCGCTGCTGCGCCTGCGCCGCGTGGCCACTGGCGGCTTCGAACTCGATCCGACCTTCGTGCCCCCCAGCCTGTCGGTGCGTAGCGCGCCCGTGCTGTTCCTGCAGCTGCGCCGCCTGATCGACGCCTTGCAGGCCAAGGTGTCGGCCTTGTACGGCCACCATCGGGAGCCCAGCAAGAACGTGATCGAGTACCGCTCGGGCGACATGTCGTCGTTCTGGCTGCTGCACACGGCCAGCTCCGCGTACGCTTCGCTGACGCACTACTTCCACAACCCTGCGATGCATCCCGAGCGCCTGTACGAGCAACTGCTCGGTCTGGCGGGCGCCTTGATGACGTTCTCGAAGAACTGGACGCTGTCCGATCTGCCCCCGTACGTGCACAACGAACCGGGACCGGCCTTCGCCAAACTGCACCTGATCATCCGCGAGCTGCTCGACACAGTGATCTCGTCGAAGTACTTCGCCATCGCGCTGGCCGAAGTGCGGCCTTCGTACTACCTGGGCAAGCTGGACTCGGGCAAGATCGACGACAAGACCGCGTTCTACCTGTCCGTGTCGGCCAGCATGCCGGCCATCGAACTGGTCGACGTGGTGCCGCTGCGCTTCAAGATCGGCGCGCCCGACGACGTGGAGAAGTTCGTGCTTTCGGCCATGCCGGGTGTGCGCCTGCAGCACGCGCCGCAGGTGCCCGCCGCGGTGCCGGTACGCCCCGATACCTGCTACTTCACCATCGAAGCGAAGGGTCAGATGTATGATCGCATGCTGCAGGCGCAGTCGATTTCGATCTATGTGCCGGCCGGGATGAGTGAGCTCAAACTCGAACTCGTCGCCGTTACCTCGTAAAACCCAAGGATCTCCTTCGATGAATACCATGACCGCACCCTCGCTGATCGGCGCCGCACCGGCCCAGGCCAGCGCAGGCAATGCACCGCAAACCCTGCTGGACCTGATGTACGACGGGTTTTACGCCCTGTTCATGCTCAAGAACGGCAACGGCCCTCAGAACAACGCCGAATTTGCGACCAAGACCACGCAGTTTCTGGAAGAATTTGGACGAGGCGCCAAGAAGCAAGGCGCCTCCGCCGACGATATCGACGCGGCCAAGTACGCGTTCTGCGCCGCAGTCGACGAGATCATCCTGCGCTCGAACTTCACCATCCGCGACGACTGGGCGCGACGCCCGCTGCAACTGGTGCTGTTCGGCGACCAGCTGGCCGGCGAGAACTTCTACAACCGGCTGGAGGCGCTGCGCACCCGTGGCAGTGCCCACCTGCAGGCGCTGGAAGTGTTTCATATGTGTTTGCTGCTGGGCTTTCAGGGCAAGTACATCCTGGAAGGCTCGGAAAAACTGAGCTACTTCACCTCGCGCCTGGGCGACGAGATCGCCAACATGAAGGGCAAGCGCGGCGGCTTCGCGCCCCACGCGGAGCGTCCCGACCAGATCATTCACAAGCTGCGCAGCGACTTGCCGTTGTGGGTCTTGTGCTCCGTGTTCGGACTGATTTGCGTGCTGGGGTTCATCGGCCTGCGCATGTCGCTCGTGAAGACCACTGAAACGCGCATGGAAGCGTACAACGACGTCGTAAAAATGGCTCCCCGTTCGGCCAATCTGACGATCACGCTGCCCTGATGGACGCTGTTGCTGCCGTCGATGCACTGCGCCGGTTCGGCGCCGGCTTGAGTCAACACGCGCGTTTGATCACCCTGGCCAGCGCGCAGGCGCGCGGTTTGCCGGAGTCGCTGATGGTGGAGAGCTTCACCGGGCGCGAAGCGGTCAATGAGCTGTTTGTGTTCGATGTCGATGCGCTCAGCGTATCGACCGATCTGGATCTCAGCGCCTTCATCGGCGAAGAGATGACGATCACCCTGCTGCAGCCCGATGGCAGCCGGCGCGCCTGGCACGGCATGTGCACCGACGCGTCGTGGGTGGGTGCGGACGGCGGCGTGGCACGCTACCGGCTGCGGCTCGAACCGGCGCTGACCTTGACGCGCGAGCGGCGCGACAGCTATATCTTCCAGGACCGGACGGTGCGGGACATCGTCACCGAACTGCTGTCCGATTACGCGCCGGTGCGCTTTGAATTCGACGTGACCCAGGAACTGGCGTCACGCGCCATCTGCACCCAGTACCGCGAGAGCGATTACGATTTTCTGTTGCGGGTGCTGGCGTCGGAAGGCCTGAGCTGGCGCTTCGAACACGACCAGGCCGACGATGACGACGCCGGCGACGGCCAGGCCAAGCACCGGCTGGTGATCTTCGACAGCCGCGCGCGCCTGCCTGCGCTTCCCCGCGGCGCTACGCTGCGTTTTCACGGCGTGCGCGCCACCGATACCGACGACGCCATCGACGACTTCGCGGCACGCCGCCAGGTGCGGCCGAACGCGGTGAGCATCAGCAGCTGGGATCCGGCGCAATTGCTCGCGCCCGGAGCGGAGCAGCAATCGAATCTGGATGCGGGCGAGCTGCCGCAGCTGGCCGTGTACGACGGCAGCGGCGAGCGTATCGCCAGTGAGCGCGCCGCGGCCGATGCGCACAGTGCGCTGATGCTGCAGGCGCTGGAACTGGATAACAAAATCTTCGAAGGCGCCGGTGCGGTGCGCCGGCTGGCCGCCGGCCACACGTTTTCGCTGATCCAGCATGGGCGCTATCCTGAAGGGGACAATGCGTTCGCTGTGCTGGCGGTGGAACACGAAGGTCGCAACAATTATCAGGCGCAGGTGGCGCGCTCCGCGACCGGACTGGAAGCGGGCACGTACCGCAACTCCTTCGTGTGCGTGCGCGATACGGTTGCCATCGTTCCGCGCGCGACCGCCCTGCCCCATGCGCAGACCGCACTTGGCGCGCAGACCGCGATGGTGGTCGGCCTGGCCGACTCGGTGGCAACCACGGTGCGCGACCATCAGGTACGGGTGCAGTTCGCCTGGCAGCGCGGCCAGGCGGCCAACTCGGGCGGTATGGGGCATGACACCGATGATGTGGGCAGCGCACCAGGCAACGAGCGCTCCGGCACCTGGGTGCGCGTGGCCGAGGCCCTGGCGGGCCCGAACTGGGGTTCGTCGTTCACGCCGCGCATCGGTACCGAGGTGCTGGTCGACTTTATCGAGGGCGATATCGATCGCCCGGTGGTGGTGGCGCAGCTGTACACGGGCGCGGACATGCCGCCGTTTTCGGCCGGCGTCGATTCGGGCGCCAATCATGCTGGCGTGCTGTCCGGGATTCATAGCCATAATTTCGATGGCAGCGGCTACAACCAGTGGCAGCTGGATGACACGCCGGGGCAGTTGCGCATGCGGCTGGCGACCAGCACCGCGGCCACGCAGCTCAATCTCGGTTATCTGATCGCGCAGGCGCCTGCGTCCGCGCAGCGCGGCGCGTATCGCGGCAGCGGCTTCGAGCTGCGCACCGATGCGTGGGGTGTGGTGCGCGGTGGCGAGGGTGTGCTGCTGTCGACCAGCATGCGCTCGGTGCAGGGGGCTGGAGTGACGTCGACGCAGTTCGACGCGTCCGAAGCGCTGGGGGCGTTCAAGGCGTCGCAGTCGCTGGCCAAGACCATGAGTGACTCGGCCACGCAGCAGAAGGCGTTGTCGAGCAAGGATGCGGCCAAGGCGCAGGAGGATTTTATCGCGCTGATCGATCCGAAGGCCAAGGGCAAGCATGAGGGCTCCGTCAATGGTCAGCAGGCGGTCAAGGCCAAGGCTGGTGCGCGCGATCTGGATACGTCGCAGCCGGTGGAAAAGTTTGGAGCGCCGATTGTGCTGATCGATGGCGCGGCCAGTGTGAACCTGGCGACGCCCGCCTCGACCGTGGTGTTTGCGGGTAAGCAGCTGCAGTGGACGACGCAGGGTGATTTGCACATGACGGCCGCGCACACGGTGTCGGCGGTGGCGGCCAATGGGGTGGGGTTGTTCACGCACAGCGGCGGGATACAGGCGATCGCGGCGAACGGGCCGGTGTCGCTGCAGGCGCATACGGATCAGCTGGAGATTTTGGCGGATAAGGAGATCACTGTGATTTCCGTGAATGACTGTATCGAGATCAAGGCGAAACAGAAGATTGTGCTGCAGGCTGGGCAGTCTTCCGTGACGCTGGAGGGCGGGGATATTACGTTTGCTTGTCCGGGGAATTTTACGGTCAAGGGTGGGCAGCACAATTTTTATTCGGGCGAAAACGGAGCAACAGCAATCGCAAAATTGCCAGACTCCCGACTCAAACTTTTTGATGAAGCATTCGTCTTGAAGGATATTGGTTCGGGTGCAATCCTTGCATATCAAGCCTACCGGATCAAACGCGCTGACGGAACATTTGAGAATGGAATTACTGACGAATTGGGCAATACTCACCTAGTTAGCGCCGCGGATGCTGAATCGATAGAGATAGATGTGCTACCCAGAAATAAAAACCCATTTGATGAGCAAATTCAGTTCAGAAATGCGAACGGCGCGATCCTGCAAAATATCAAATATGAGCTAAAATTAGCCGACGGCACCTCAGCCTCAGGAATCACAGATAATCATGGTATGACACGTCGTATTAACTCGGCGCAACCGGTAGCCATAGTTGAGGCCAAATTACAAGCAGTTACTTCCCATGACTATTGCTGTGGTCCAGCGGATATTGAGGCTGACATTATGACGGTTCAGTTAGAGTCGATCAAAACAAATCCCGTCGATGTAGGGACTTCGATAGTGACTGTTCAAACCAATGTTGGGGAAAGTCGTCCAATGACTTCTGGTGAGATCGAACAAGCCTCCA
>CALRYE020000164.1:0-15020 GCA_943372275.1 Janthinobacterium lividum | reverse complement strand
ATCAACTTTGTATTCCCGCGCTGGCTCCGGCCATCGTTCTGGCGCTGTGCGCGCCCCTGCAATCGGGCGCGCAGGTGACGCCTCAGGGCCCGCCCACCGCAGCTGCCGCAGCTGCACCGGCTCAGGCTCCGTCTCCGGCTCCGCCCCCGGCAGCCAGTCAGGCCGTGGCCGCCGGCACCACCGCCACCCTCGCGCTGCTCGAAACATCCGACCTGCATGCCAACGTGGTCGGCTACGACTATTACAAGCTGGCGCCGGACCCCACGCTGGGACTGGACCGCACGGCCACCCTGATCGCCGAGGCGCGCCGCCAGTACCCCAACAATCTGCTGTTCGATAACGGCGATACCATCCAGGGCACGGCGCTGGCCGATTATCAGGCGCAGGCCAATCCCTTGGCGTGCCAGGCCACGCTGGCCATCTACAAGATGATGAACGAGCTGCGCTACGACGGCGGCGCCATCGGCAACCATGAATTCAACTATGGCCTGCCGTTCCTGAATCAGGTGACCGGCAGCCAGCTCGACGTGGACGGAGTGGACCTGAACCAGCCGCGCTGCGCCGGACCGAACTTCCCGCAGGTGCTGGCCAATGTATACAGTCTCAAGACGCACAAGCCCCTGTTCGCGCCGTTCCGCATCATCGACAAGCAGATCGCCGCGCTCGATGCGCAGGGCAAACCGGTCACGGTCACGCTCAAGGTGGGCATCATCGGGTTCGCCCCGCCGACCATCCTGGCGTGGGACAAGCGCCACCTGGAGGGCAAGGTGTACACCAACGGGCTGCGCGAGACGGCCCTCAAGTTCATCCCGGAGATGCGGGCGCAGGGCGCGCAGCTGATCGTGGCCATTTCCCACGGCGGGCTCGATGATGCGCCGTATTCGTCGCAGATGGAAAACGGGAACTACCATCTGGCGCAGGTGGCCGGTATCGACGCCATGCTGCTGGGGCATTCGCATCAGGCGTTCCCGAATGCGGCCAGCACGGCCCAGCAGTTCAACGCGCCCGGCGTGGACAAGGTCAAGGGGCTGGTGCACGGCGTGCCCACGGTGATGCCCAGCTTCTGGGGCAAGCACCTGGGCGTGATCGCCATGCAGCTGACCCATGACGGGGCGCGCTGGGTGGTCGACAGGCCGCGCACCGTGGTCGAGGCGCGCTCCACGCAGCGGGCGACGACACTCGTGGCCGGGGTAGCCGGGGGCACGGGGGCCGCTGGCGCGGTCGCACCGGTGGCCCCCGACGCGGCGCTCGCCGCGCTGGTGCAGGCCGAGCACGCGGCCACGATCGCATACGTCAAGACGCCGATCGGCGCGACCGACTTTCGCATGACGTCGTATTTTGCCGACGTGGGCGATGTGTCGGCCATTTCGGTGGTCAATCTCGCCCAGGCCGACTATGTGAGCCGCTACATCAAGGCCAATCTGCCGCAGCACGCCGCGTTGCCGGTGCTGTCGATGGCTTCGCCGTTCAAGGGCGGGCTGGCGGGCGCCGGGGACTATACCGACGTGGCCGCGGGCAGTCTGGCGCTGAACAACGCGGCCGACCTGTACCTGTATCCGAACTCGCTGGCCGCCGTGAAGGTCGACGGCGCGGTGCTGAAAGGCTGGCTGGAGCGTTCGGCCGGGCGCTTCAATACCATCGACCCGTCCAAAACTACGCCGCAAGAGCTGGTGACGGCGGCCTTCCCGGCGTATAACTTCGACGCGCCTACGTCCAAGGATGTCAGCTACGAAATCGACGTGGCTCAGCCGCCCGGCAAGCGCATCGTCAACCTGCGTTATCGCGGCAAGGCGGTGGAGGCGGGTGATCAGTTTGTGGTGGCGACCAATAACTACCGGGCCGGTGGCGGCGGCAGTTTCCCGGGCCTCGATGGCTCCACGACCTTGTTCACTGCCCAGGAGAGCAATCGCGATGTGCTCATCGCTTACGTGAAAGCGACCGGCAAACTGACGCGCGCCGTGCACGGACAGGCGCGCAGCTGGCGCTTTGCGAAACTGAAGACGGCCGGGCCGGTGGTGGTGCATGCGCCGCCCGGGTTGCTCGAGCTGGCCAAACAGGCGGGCGTGACCGGGCTGACGCAGCTCAGTGCCGACGATGGGCAAGGCAAAGGCTTGGGGATCTACGCGATCGATTTGTCGCGTTAAGATTGTCCGCTTGGGTGGTGGCCTCGACGCCACGCCCAAGCGGATGCCCGCAGATGCTTAATGCAGGGCGGTTTTCGGGGGCTGGACCAGCACGAACGGATGCACCACCGAGGTCCACAGCTCGGCTTCGGCCGCAGCCCAGGTTTGCGCTTGCAGATCGGTGACCTTGCCCAGTTTGCCCTCGCCCATCCAGCGCGCGATGCTGGCCTTGTCGTCGTGCGAGATGCGCACGGCGACATCGACCAGATCCAGCTCTTCGCTGACGAACACCACCGAGCCCTGGGCAAAGTGACGCTCCAGTTCGGCCCATGGCAGGCGCGCGGTCTCGCTGTTGATTTTCAGGCGCAGGTCGGTGTCGTTTTCAGGCTTGGTGTTCATACTCATCAGACTATTTTGTTGGGAAATCAAAGGGCGTCGTTAGATTGCTTCGACCACGGGCGTGGTCGAGCCGGACCATGTGAGCCGGTAGGCCTGACCCTTGCGCACGTTGCCCACCAGGGCCGGGCGGAAGCACGCCAGGCACGTGCCGCCATCGCGGCGCACGCTGGGGTAAATGATGCCCATGGAGCCGCCGTCGAGCAGCTGGGCCGCCAGCTTTTGCGATTCGATGTAGCTTTCCGCGTCCAGGTAGCGGGCAAAGCCGTTCACGCCGCGCAGGTCATGGAACTCGCTGGTGAAGTCGGCCAGCAGCGCCTGATAGGTGACGCTGTCGTCGAAACGGTCGATTTCCTGGTATTCCACGGTCTTGTGGAAGGTGATTTCGGCCAGCGACGTTTCGACCTCGAAGGCGCAGTACCAGGCGCCCCGTTCGCCATCGTTGAAGCGGCTGCCTTCCGGGCGCGGGTAGGTGTAGGCCGCGTTGATGATGCGAAAGTTGGGCACGCCGAACACCAGCTCGTCGACGCCGATACCGGGCAGGCCGCCATACTCGCCGCGCAGGCGTTCGTTGGTGGCGTTGTCCAGTTCGAACAGGTCGCGCAGGGTCGCGGCGTCATCCGCCAGCGGGCTGAGCACAGAGTCCTCGACGTCGGCAAAGCGCGACGGAATCAGGCGGCAGGTGTCAAACTGGCGCAGGGACGTGAGTTTTGGAGCGACTGCCAAGATTACAAACCTCCACGGCGCGCATCGAGCAGCTTGCGCACTGTTTGCATGGCCAGAATGCCGCCGGCGAGCATTTGCGACAGCGGCGTGCGCCCGGCGAATACGGGATTTTTGTTCGGTAAGGTGACCCATTCGTCGGCAAGCTGGTCGCCGTACAGGATGTGCAGGGATTTGTAGATGCCCAGCAGGTAGGAAATGCGGGTGATGCGGTCGACTTCCAGCACGCGCTCGGGATTCTTTTTCCACTCGTAAAAGGTGGAAGACGACAGGCCGCCCAGCAGTTCGCGGGCGTCTTCGTCGCGCAGGTTCCAGGCAGCGACCAACTTGAAAAAGCCTTTGAGCGCCGACTTGGACAGCCGTTCGCGCTCGGCGCGGGCATTCAGGTCGACCAGCGTGGCTGGCTCAAAGCGGCTCTTGGGGTAAGCGTAGGCAAGATTCATGGTTAGCTCCGGTTATGGAGTAGTTATACTCTTTTTTCGGAATGGGTGCAAGCGGTGTGCTGGCGTGCGTGCGGTTTGCGCATAGTTGTTCGTTTGCGCTGGCGTGCTATGGGGCCCCGCGTTCGCGGGGCGCCTCCGCGGAAACAGTGCTGCTGACTTGTGCTCGATCAGGCCGGTTCGGCGTGCTCCACCATCAGCTGCACGCGCGTTACGCCGTTGTATTCGTTGGCGTCGAGCCGGAACGCCACGCGGGCGCGCTCGCCCACCGACGCGGTATGGCCGAACCAGATGGCGTCGTAACGCTGGCCGTTGCGTTCCAGTTGCAGCTTCAGGTGGCGTTCCTTGAGTATGCGCTGGCTGACGACTCGGAACTCGTCGCAGAACACGGGCGGGGCAAAGCCCTGGCCCCACACCTGGCCATCCATCAGGTCGATGAATTCCGTTGTGTAATAGGCATCTTCCAGCGGGCCATCGGTTTCGATCACCCGTTCCAGCTGCTGGGTATTGAGCCAGGCCCGGCCGACCGCTTCGAAGGCTTCCGAAAATGCGTCGAATGCGTCGGCGCGAATGGTCAGGCCGGCCGCCATGGCGTGGCCGCCGAACTTGTCGATCAGGCTGGGCGCGCGCTTGGACACCAGATCGAGCGCGTCGCGCAGGTGGAAGCCCGGGATGGAGCGGCCGGAGCCCTTGATCCAGCCGTCGCCGCCGGGCGCGAAGGTGATCGTGGGACGGAAGAATTTTTCCTTCAGGCGCGAAGCGACGATGCCGATCACGCCTTGGTGCCAGCTGGCGTCGAACACGCTGATGGTATTGCTGGCGGCAGGCTCGTAGGCGTCCAGGTGCAGCAGGGCGGCGTCCTGCATGTCCGCTTCGATCTCGCGCCGCTTCAGGTTGATCTCGTTGAGCTGCTGGGCGATCGCCCAGGCGCGGCCTTCGTCGTCGGTGATCAGGCATTCGATGCCGAGCGACATGTCGTCCAGCCGCCCGGCCGCGTTCAGGCGGGGGCCGAGCGCAAATCCCAGGTCGAACGGCGAGGCGCTGCGCGCTTCGCGACCGGCCACGCGGAACAGCGCCGCCACGCCGGCGTGCATGCGCCCGGCGCGCATGCGTTTCAGTCCCTGTGCGACCAGGATGCGGTTGTTGGAGTCGAGCCGTACAACGTCGGCCACCGTGCCCAGCGCCACCAGGTCGAGCAGGCTGTCGAGCTTGGGCTGGGTCTGGGCGTCGAACACGCCGCGCATGCGCAACTCGGCGCGCAGGGCCAGCAGCACATAGAAGACCACGCCGACACCGGCCAGGTGTTTGCTGGGAAAACCGCACTCGGGCTGGTTGGGATTGACGATGACGCGCGCGTCCGGCAGGGTGTCGCCCGGCAGGTGGTGGTCGGTGACGACCACGTCGATGCCGAGCTGCTTGGCGGCCAGTACCCCATCGACGCTGGCAATACCATTGTCGACGGTGATGATGATGTCGGGCGACTTTTCGCGCGCGGTCAGCGCCACGATTTCCGGGGTCAGGCCGTAGCCATATTCGAAGCGGTTGGGCACGATGTAGTCGACCCGCGCGCCCATCGAGCGCAGGCCGCGCAGGGCCACGGCGCAGGCGGTGGCGCCGTCGCAATCGTAGTCGGCCACGATGACCATGTTCTTGTTGGCGGCAATGGCGTCGGCCAGGAATACGGCAGCCGCGCCGATGTGCAGCAGGCCGGCGGGGGCGATCAGGGCGCCCAGTTCGCTGGACAGCTCGCGGCTGTCGGTCAGGCCGCGCGAGGCGTACAGACGCGCCAGCACAGGGTGCACGCCACTCTGGCGCAGCATTTCAGAGGTGCGGAAGGAACAAACGCGGGTGCTGATACGGGTCATGGCAACAATGCAGTCAGGGTAGGGCGACGCCAGAACGCGCGCTGGGTCAGGCTGGTGGAAGTGAGTGCGCGGGTGCGGGTGCGGTCGCTTAGCAGCAGCTGCAGTTCGATCCGTCCCGCTTTGACGGCGGCCAGCGCGGGAGCGAACACAGTGTGATCGAGCTGCGCCATCTGCGCCAGCCAGGTGGACCAGTCGGTGGCGATGGCCGGTTCGATCAGCTGGCCGCACACGTAGGCAACATCCTGTTTCGAGGCGATCAGGGCGTCGATGGCGGCGTCGGGCTGGGTGGCCAGAGCGGTAAGCCAGGCAGCGGCGCCCGAAGTGGCCAGCACAACAGGAGAGGCCGATGCCGTCGGCGCGGCGGCACCGTGGGTCGCCGCCCAGGGCCAGAACGCATTCACTGCAGGCAAGCCGCGCTCGGCGCGCTCCAGATTGGCGGGATGGTCGAACCAGAGCATCTGCACTTCGTTTTGCAGTTTGCGAAACTCGACGGCCTTGGGGCCTGCCGGGAGCCATTCGGTCAGGTTCAGGGTGATGGCCGCGTCCGGTGTCGAGGTCGACATGGCGGACCAGTCGTCCGCACGCAAGAACCAGGTGCCGGCGTCGCCATACAGCAGCGTTTTGCCGGTGTCGTCGAAATACGGCTTGGCCACATCGAACAGGGCGCGCGCGTGGGTGTCGGACAGGCGCAGGGAGCGCAGGTCGTGCAGCAGCAGATGGCTGCGGGCCACCTGGATGTGGGCCGGATTGACGATAAACCAGCTGCCTGGCTGGGGGGCGATGCCGAAGCGGCGCATCACGGGCGCGGCAAACGCGGCGCTGCCTTCTGCCGACAGGCCCGTGTGCCGGGCGATCCAGCTTTCGTAAGGCAGCGTGCACAATGCATCGTCGTGGACGCTGTCATGGCGCGACCGGCTGCGGCTGATCAGGCCGGCCAGTGCCGGGGTCTGCATGGCGCGTACCAGGTCAGGTGCGAGTTCGGGAGGGGGAAGGGCAAACGGCAAAACGAGGGAAATTCGGGTCATCCCGCATTGTAGGGCATCTGTTGCCGGTGGGCGCAATCGGCAACGCAATCAGTAACGCAATCAGTAACGAAGAGCGCGGCATGCCGGTGCGTGCACGCAGGGGGACGGAACGTCTGTCGAAACCGCTGGTATCGAGCCGGGCCATCCGCTATAGTGAGAAACATTTATTAAATATTAACTGGCTCAACCATGAAAACGATAATCGCGGCCGTGCTGGCCGGCGCGCTGCTTGCCGCATGCGGTGGCAATGAACGTGACGCGCCTCCCAGCGCCCCGGACACCAAATTGTTGAGCGTCGTCGTCGCCGAGGCCGAGACGGTGGCGTTCGCCGACACGGTTGCGCATCTGTACCTTGCCTATTTCGGACGACCGGCGGACTCGGTTGCGGTTACCAACTTCAGCAGCGAACTGTCCAGGCTTGGGTTGACCAAGGGAGTTGCGCAGATCAACGAGGCTTACGGCGTCAACCCCGCGGTTCACCGGCTGGTTGACACCTTTCACAGCAGCGTGGAATCGCAAGCCCTCTATGGCGACGCTGACAATGTCGTGTTCGTCAGCGCGGTCTATGCCAACGTGCTGGGGCGCCAGCCGGACCTGAACGGATTGGTATTCTGGACTGAAGCGTTGAAGTCCGGCGGGCTGAGCCGCCCCAAGGCCGCACTGTCCATCATTTCAGGGGCCATGCTCAACACAAGCCCGCAGGGATTGATCGACGGGAAACTGGTACGCAACCGGACGCTCTTCGCCACCCTGTTCGCCAAGGCTGCCGCTGCCGAACCGCTGCTGACATCCTACGTCGGCAACAACGCGGCCGCGTATGGCCGCAGTGCGATGGCCGGCGTCACGGCCGACGACACCGAGGCGGACATTGTGCGCAAGGTGCAGGGGCTGATCGATGTGCTGCGCGGCGGTGTCTTCAACTGACGGTCGCGGTGATCGGCAGCGCAGAACTATCGCTATCAGCAATCCAGACAGCACACAGAGCGCATAGACGGAGCCATCAGCCGGTGTAAAAAACGTCCAAGCGCTATCAAGTGGAATCATTGATGAAGAAATTAATCGCGGCCGCGTTGACGGGGACGCTGCTGGCCGCATGCGGTGGCAACGATCCCGAGGTGACTCCCGCTGCCTCTGCAACAAGGCTCTTGAGCGTGGTGGTGGCCGAGGCGGAATCGGTCTATCCTGTCGATACGGTAGGAAGCTGATACGCAACCGGACGATCTTTTCTACCGGTTTTGCGAGAGCTGCTTCGGTGCAGCCGCTACGATCGGAGTACGTCGGCTACCGCAAGGCCACTTGGGGGCGCGGGTTTCTGACGAACGTCAGCGCCGACGATACCGACGAGGACATCACTCAGAAGGTGCAAAAAGCGGTCAGAGTGATGAACGACCTCCACTACTAAACTTGGCATTGAACTTCAGGCCTGAGAACCGGGCGGCTCGTCAATGTCCACGTCGCCATAGGTCAGGCCGATCGCTTCTTCATACCAGGTCTGGACCAGACCCAGGTGTTCGCGCTCCTCGTTCAGTGCCTGGGTGAAGTTTTCGACCATGTCCGTCAAGCCCTGCTCATCGGCCAGCGCGACCAGAGTTTCCCAGCCGGCTTTGTCGCTCAACTCGGCCGTGACGATGGCATGCAGCGACTGGGCGATGCTGGTGCGCGGATCGTTCAGCACCTGTACCAGCCCCATCGATTCCACCCCGACCAGATCGGCGCTGGGGGTTTGCGACGTGGGGTCGCCCCCCATCGATTCGATCGCCTCGGCCACCATCAGGAAATGGCGCGCTTCATCGGCGCGGATCTGCTCCAGGTCGTCGAGCGTCATGCTCATGTCATCCCCGTTCAGCATCACGGCGCACTTAGTGATCAGCGCTTCGTAGAGCCGGGTGCCGGTCCGCTCGAATGCCAGCCGTTCGCCCAGCTTGTCGAGCAGGATTTGCGGGCTGTCGCCTTTGAGCACGGACACGCCCATGCTGACGGCGCCCGTCACGGTGCCCGGCAACGGCACCGAACCCAGCGCATCGGCATGGGAGATATAGTCATTGCGCACGGCCGCCATCGCGGTTTCGTCGCCGACATTGCCGCCCATCAGGCTGGCATCGACGTCCTGCATGGCGCGACTGTCGACGGGCGACATCTGGATGCCCGTGCGATTCATGCCTACGTGTTCGGTTTGAACTGTCATCTCGACTCTCCTCGGTGTGCGTGCTGATGAATCAATGCTGCAGCTTATTTCGTCTGATTTCGACTGATTTCGACTGGCCTCGACCGACCTCGACGGACGTCAACTGAGCGTGAACGATGGACGGGGCAACCCGGGGCAACCCCGGGCGGATCGATCAATGAACCACGGAGCTGGAGGCGCCAGCCATGTGCGTACGGTTCAGCTCAGTGCCCGGGGTCCAGATATAGCCGGCCGCCACCGCCTCGCTGGGCGAACCGTCGGCGTTCAGCTGGTCGCGGTAAGCCACCGACAGTGCGCTTTCCTGGGCCCGATCCACAAAGCGGCTGCCATCGGTGCGCAGATCGGCTTCGCTCACCAGCACCTGGCGCACGTAGGCGCGGTGGCTGCGGAACTCCAGTGGCGCGTCGAACTCCGCGGTGATGATTTCCGCCGGGTCGCGTTGTTCGATCTGCTTGAACAGCTCGCACGCCAGGTGGAAATGGCCCAGCTCATAGTCCAGGAAACGCTCCCAGATGGCCTTGACGTGGTGGTTGGTCTCCTGCGCCACGCAGCTGTAATAGTTGTAGCATTCATTGGCCTCATGCAGCAGCCACTGTTCCATCCACGACTCGCGCGGGTCCAGCATGGACGAATACTGGGTCACGTGCTGCTCTTCCACGGACGCGATTTCGGCATACAGCTGGCGCGCCACGGGGTCGGAAAACAGCGGCCCCACATTCATGTAGTAGTCGTGGGTCTGGTATTCGCTGGCCACGATGGTCAGCGCGTGCAGCTTGGTGAGAAACTCCGCTTTGGCGGCATCGTAGGGCGCGCGCAGGTCGTCTTCGGGGGCGCGGTGCTGGACCATGGTGGGGCGCCCGGGAAGCACGTCGGTATAGCTTTGCAGAATGTTGTTGGAATCCTTGCCTTCAAGCCGGTCCAGCAGCGCGGTGTATCTATATAGATGGTCGAAGTCTTCCAGCAGGCCGAAGCGGTAGACCTGGGCCAGATACGGGTCCGGCTCGCGCTGGGCGATGGCGGCGGTGACCTCGATGGCGACCTGCTCGTAGGCGATGGTGGTCTCCAGCGGCGAATGGTCGGGCCCCAGCAGCCAGTTGACCATGGTGGCCTGGTGCTGTTCGGTGCGCCGCACACGGGCCAGCGGCAGGCGCAGGTCGCCATTGAAGCGCGCCGCCATGTGGCCGAAGCGCAATGCCTCGTTTTCCATCCCGTTGAGCAAGATGACGCGGATGCGGGTAAAAGCGTCGTCGTCGAGCTTGCTGATGGGTTTTTGTACCAGATCGCGCCAGGTGAATTTCTGCTGGTCGATCGGGGTACCCTTTGCATCGAATAGACTGAATGCCATCGCATGCCTCCTGTCGGTTGACCTCTCTCGTAAGGATTTGAGCGTGAAACGGGGCGCTGGTTCGCTTCATTTAGAACGTGGGTACAAAAATTTTACGAGCGCAGCCAGGCCGCAACCGTTGTAGCAATCTGTCAAGAACAGCCGTTGTGTGGCACACTTCGCTTTTACGCGACATCACTGCCCGGAGAACATGAGCATCATCCACAGATTGCCGTACGAATGGCTGGTCGGCCTGCGCTACACGCGCGCCGGCCGGCGCAGCGGCCGCAACAGCTTTATTTCGTTTATTTCCCTGATTTCCGTTTCCGGCATCGGCCTGGGCGTGGCCGCGCTGATCGTGGTGCTGTCGATCATGAACGGCTTCCGCAAGGAAGTCACCGACCGCATGCTGTCGGTGCTGGCCCACATCGAGGTGCTCGACACCCGCGGCGGCATGCCCGACTGGCGCGCAGCCGAACACGCTGCCTTCAAGAACCCGGCCGTCAAAGCCGCGGCGCCGTTCGTGCAAACCCAGGGCATGCTGCTGCGCGAAGGCGCCATGCGCCCGGCCGTGATCCGCGGCGTGCTGCCCTCGGAAGAGCCGAAGGTGTCGGACGTGGCCAACAGCATGCGCCAGGGCAGCCTGGACGCGTTGCGTCCGGGCGAATTCAATATCGTGCTGGGCTACGCGCTGGCCCGCTCGCTGGGCCTGAACCTGGGCGACAAGGTCACCATGGCACTGGCGCAGGCGCAGGTGACGCCGGCCGGCATGGTGCCGCGCATGCGCTCGTTCACACTGGTGGGCATCTTCCAGGCCGGCCACTTCGAATTCGACAACGGCATGGCGTTCGTGCACATGGAAGACGCGCAGAAGATGGAGCGGCTCGATGCCCCGTCGGGCATCCGCCTGCGCATCGCCGACATGCATCAGGCGCCCCAGGTCGCCGAGCAGCTGCAGGCCAGCATGCCCGGCACGCTGCTGGTGCGCGACTGGTCCAAGCAGAACAAGACCTGGTTCGCCGCCGTGCAAACCGAAAAGAAGATGATGATGATCGTGATGACGCTGATTATCACGGTGGCCGCGTTCAATCTGGTATCGACGCTGGTCATGACCGTCACCGACAAGCAGGCCGACATCGCCATCATGCGCACGCTCGGTTCGTCGCCGCGCTCGATCATGAAGATCTTCATGATCCAGGGCGCGGTGATCGGCATCCTCGGTACCCTGGCCGGGGTGGCGCTGGGCGTGATCGTGGCGCTCAACATCGACGTGGTGGTGCCGTTCTTCGAGCGCCTGGCCGGCGGTCAGATCCTGTCGAGCGACATCTACCAGATCACCGCGCTGCCGTCCGACATGCGCTGGCCGGACGTGTTCGGCATCGGCGGCATCGCCGTGCTGATGGCGTTGCTGGCGACGATCTACCCCAGCGTGGCGGCGTCGCGCGTCAAGCCGGCGGAGGCCCTGCGCTATGAATAAATCATTGAACGCAGCGCCGGACGTGGCGGCATCCCCGGCGTCCACCGTGCTGTCATGCCAGGCGCTGAACAAGACCTATGTGCAGGGCGCCTACCAGGTCAAGGTGCTGGGCAACGTCGACTTTCAGGTGGCGCGCGGCGAGCATGTGGCCATCGTGGGCGCGTCCGGCTCCGGCAAATCGACCTTGCTGCACCTGTTGGGCGGGCTCGACACGCCCACCAGCGGCAAGGTAGAACTGCTGGGGCGCGACTTCGCTTCGCTGTCCGAGACGGCGCGCGGCGACCTGCGCAACGCGTCGCTGGGCTTCGTCTACCAGTTCCATCACCTGCTGCCCGAATTCTCGGCGCTAGACAACGTGGCCATGCCGCTGCTGATCCGCCGCGAAAGCCGCGCGGTCGCTCGTGAAAAGGCCGCCGCCATGCTGGAGCGGGTAGGGCTGTCCAGGCGGGCGATCCACGTGCCGGGCGAGTTGTCCGGCGGCGAGCGCCAGCGGGTGGCGCTGGCGCGTGCGCTGGTGACCCAGCCGGCCTGCGTGCTGGCCGACGAGCCGACCGGTAACCTCGATCACGCCACGGCGCAGCAGATTTTCGCGCTGATGGTCGATCTGTCGAGCACCCTGGGCACCGCCTTCGTCATCGTCACTCACGACATCGAACTGGCGCGCCGCTGCGACCGCGTGCTGCGCCTGACCGAGCATGGCCTGAACGCCGTGCCATCCGAACCCGTGCCATCCGAGTCCGCCCCAGCGGGCCCCGTGCACTTCGATCCATCACCGACATCCGCCACATGAGCTTCATCGATAAATTGCCCTACGAATGGACCGTCGGCGTGCGCTACACGCGCGCCGGACGACGCAGTGGCCGTAACAGCTTCATCTCCTTCATTTCGCTGATCTCGGTGTCCGGCATCGCGCTGGGCGTGGCCGCGCTGATCGTGGTGCTGTCGGTGATGAACGGCTTCCAGAAGGAGGTAACCGACCGCATGCTGTCGGTGCTGCCCCATATCGAAGTCTACGACGCGCGCGGCGGCATGCCCGAGTGGCAGCAAGCCATCAAGGAGGCTGGCAAGAACCCGGCCGTCAAAGGCGCCGCGCCCTTCGTCGACACCCAGGGCATGCTGATGTACGACGGCGTGATGAAGCCGGCCATCGTGCGCGGCGTGCTGCCGGAGCAGGAAGTGCTGGTGTCGGACGTGCCGTCGAATGTCAAGCAAGGCTCCTTCAAGGCGCTGCGGGCCGGTGAGTTCAACGTGGTGCTGGGGCTGGAACTGGCCAAGGCGCTGGAGCTGAAGATCGGCGACAAGCTGACCATGGCGGTGGCGCCCGGCGAAAGCGCCGCGGCCGGCATGGTGCCGCGCATGTTCAACTTTACCGTGGGCGGCATTTTCGAGGCCGGCCACTTCGAATACGATTCGGGGCTGGCCTTCGTGCACATGGACGACGCCATGGCGATCACGCGCCTGGCCGCGCCGGCCGGCATCCAGCTGCGCGTGACCGATATGCACCAGGCGCCGCAGGTGGCCCAGGAGCTGATGCGCAGCATGCCTGGCGAGCTGGTGATCCGCGACTGGTCGCAGCAGAACACCACCTGGTTTGCCGCCGTGCAGAGCCAGAAAAAGATGATGTTCGTGATCCTGACCCTGATCATCGCCGTGGCCGCGTTCAACCTGGTGGCCACGCTGGCCATGACGGTGACGGATAAGCAGGCCGACATCGCCATCCTGCGCACGCTTGGCTCGTCGCCCCGCTCGATCATGAAAATCTTCATGATCCAGGGCGCGCTGATCGGCATCGCCGGCACGCTGGCCGGGGTCGGCGTGGGCGTGCTGATCGCGCTGAACATCGACGTCATCATTCCGTTCATCGAACGTTTGATGGGGGTGCAGTTCCTGTCCAAGGATATCTACCTGATCAACGTGCTGCCGTCGGACCTGCGCTGGCCGGACGTGGCGGCCATCGGCGGCGTATCGGTGCTGCTGGCGTTTATCGCCACCTTGTATCCAAGCTTCGCGGCGGCCCGCGTAAAACCGGCGGAGGCGCTGCGCTATGAATAAATCACCTCATCCCGGTTATCCGGCTCCATCCGGCAGCGCGGCTCCATCCGGCAGCGCGGCTCCATCCGGCAGCGCGGCTCCATCCGGCAGTGCGGCTGCTGCCGACAGCGCGGTACTGGCCTGCCGCGGCCTGGGCAAGACCTACACCCAGGGCGCCTACCAGGTGCCGGTGCTGGCCAATGTGGACTTCAGCGTGCGCCGCGGCGAGCATGTGGCCATTGTGGGCGCGTCGGGCTCCGGCAAATCGACCTTGCTGCATTTGCTCGGCGGGCTCGATACGCCCACCACCGGCGCGGTCACGCTGCAGGGCGCCGATTTTGCCAGCCTGTCCGAAACGGCGCGCGGCGACCTGCGCAACGTGGCGCTGGGCTTCGTCTACCAGTTTCATCACCTGCTGCCGGAGTTCTCGGCGCTGGACAACGTGGCCATGCCGCTGATGATACGGCGCGTTAAGCGTGATGCGGCACTGGCGCAAGCCGAGGCCATGCTGGCGCGCGTGGGCTTGTCCGAGCGCGCCATTCACGTGCCGGGCGAACTGTCCGGCGGCGAGCGCCAGCGGGTGGCGCTGGCGCGCGCGCTGGTGACCCAGCCGGCCTGCGTGCTGGCCGACGAACCGACCGGGAACCTGGATCAGGCGACGGCGCAGCAGATCTTCGCGCTGATGCTGGAACTGTCGTCGACGCTGGGCACGGCGTTCGTCATCGTCACCCACGACATCGAACTGGCGCGCCGCTGCGACCGGGTGTTGCGCCTGACCGAACGCGGACTGCATCCCGCATGAAGGCGGCGCAGCACTAACGGACCAATAACGGAGCACAAACGGAGCACTAGCGGAGCACTAGCGAAGCACTTACGGAGCACTAGCGGAGCATTAATAAATATGTGGATCGATACGCACTGTCATCTCGACGCGCATGAATTCGGCGCCAGCGACGAGTCGCTGGCGGTGGCGCAGCGGGCGGCGGCGGGCGCGGTGTCGATGATCGTCATCCCCGCCGTCGAGAAGGGTAACTTCGACGCGGTGACCCAGCTGGCCGCGGCCGCGTCCAATGCCAGCTACGCGCTGGGCATCCACCCCATCTGCGTGCCACAGGCCCAGGAACAGGATCTGGCGCTGCTGCGCGAGCGCGTGCAGACGGCGCTGGCCGATCCGCGCTTCGTGGCTATCGGTGAAATCGGCCTGGATTACTTTATCCCGCTGCTGTGCGAACCGGCCATGCGCGAAAAGCAGGAGTACTTTTTTCGCGAACAGCTGCGCATCGCGCGCGACGCCGGCTTGCCGGTGCTGATGCATGTGCGCCGCTCGCAGGATCAGGTGCTCAAGCAGGTGCGCCAGATCCGCCAGGTGGGCGGCATCGCGCACGCGTTTAACGGCAGTTTTCAGCAGGCGCAGATCTACATCGACCTTGG
>CALRYE020000163.1:0-15026 GCA_943372275.1 Janthinobacterium lividum | reverse complement strand
ATCTACAAGTTCGTGTGGGACGAGTACTGCGACTGGTACCTGGAAGTGGCCAAGGTCCAAGTGCAGCAAGGCACCGAAGGCCAGCAGAAGGCCACCCGCAACACGCTGCTGCGCGTGCTGGAAGTGATCCTGCGCCTGGCCCATCCGATCATTCCGTTCGTTACCGAAGCGCTGTGGCAGACCGTTGCGCCGCTGGCCGGCAAGCAGCTCAACCCGGCGGGCGACTCGATCATGGTGCAGCCGTACCCGATCGCCAACGAAGCGCTGATCGATACCGGCGCCGAAGAGTGGATGACGCAGCTCAAGGCACTGGTCGACGCCACCCGCAACCTGCGCGGCGAAATGCAGATTTCGCCGTCCGTGCGGGTGCCGCTGATCGTGGAAGCGGCCGACGCGGCCGATTCGGCGCGCCTGCAGAGTTTTGCGGCCTACGTGCAAATGCTGGGCAAGCTGTCGGAAGTGAACATCGTCGACGCCCTGCCCGAGTCACCGGCGGCCGTGTCGATTGTCGGCACCACCAAGCTGATGCTCAAGGTGGAAATCGACGTGGCGGCGGAACGCGAGCGGTTGTCGAAAGAGATCGCCCGCATCGATGCCGAGATTGCCAAGGTCAACGGCAAGCTGGGCAACGAGAGTTTTGTCGCGCGCGCGCCGGCTGCCGTGGTCGCGCAGGAAAACGAGCGGCTGGTCAACTTCTCGGCCACCATCGTCAAGCTGCGCGAGCAATTCGCCAAGCTGCCTGCCGCGTAAAACAGCGGCGGTCGAGGTGGAAGGCGGCAAGCCGATGGACATCCGCCGCGCCACCTCGCTGGACGCCGAGGCGATCAGCGCGCTGATCCTCGGCACGGCCGACAAGCTGACCTTGCACCCCGATGGCCGGGGTGCCGAGGAATTCCTGACGACCTTGTCACCCACCGCCATCGACGGCTATCTCCGGGCGGCGAACTTTCGCTACTGGGTGGGTCTCGTCGATGGCGCGCTGGCAGGCATCGTCGCCATGCGCGACCATACCCATCTGTTTCACCTGTTCGTGGCGCCCGCGTTTCAACGGCAAGGACTCGCCGCGCAGCTGTGGCGCCATGCCCGCGACGATGCGCTCGCTCGCGGCGACGTCGCCGCCTTCACTGTCAATTCAAGCCTGCATGCAGCGCCCATCTACCGCCACTTCGGCTTTCAGGATACAAGTGCGGTCATTGAAATGAATGGCCTGGCCTTTATCCCCATGCGCCTAGGACGCTAAGGCACGTTCCTGCTGACCGGCAAACGCACGACGTCCACCTTGTCGACTTTGCCGGCACCGTGCCGAGTCGCCGTCTGCGCCGCGATACTCTCCCGGATCGCCGCCAGCTTCTCACCGCTGCGATACAGAAGATTGAAACTCTCGAACGGAATCATCTTGCCGTCCGGCTGGGCAAAGTGAATACACGACTTTTTCAGCGCCCGCACGTCCAGCGACACCGCATCCATGAACTGCACGATCAGCACCCGGAACACATTGTCGTATCTGAGCTCGCCGGGCGCATCGATCAGGGGCAGGCAGCACATCAGCTCCGACAGGCAGTTGGCCTGCGACTCGGGCGAGTGGTTGGTCGAAAACAGCTTGAAGACATGGTCCTTCATGCTGCGCTTTAAGCCTTCGTCGCGCTCGAAGACGATGGTGTTGCCCGAGCCTTCCACCAGCGTCTGCGGATCGAGATAGCGCGTCAGCGGCACCACCTTGTCGGCCGTCTTGAGCGCGTATGCCATCGCCAGCGTATCCGGGTTGCACGGCACCGGCACGATATCGGCCAGCGTGAACAAGCTGCTTTGCTCGGCGATCTTGCGGCGCACTTCCGACACCGTCAGGCGATGCAGGCGCGCGTCGTAGTCCTGCACCCGGCCGGCGTCCTGGATCGGCTGCAAGGTCACGCCGCGCACGCACGGCTGGGTCAGCGCAAAGTCGATGATGGCGCCGATTTCATCGTCGTTGAGCCCCTTCTTGAGCGTGACCACCAGCGTCGTCGACAAGCCCGCCGCATTCAGGTTGGCCAGCGCCTGCGCGCGGATGCGCGTCAGGTCGGCGCCGCGCAGCGCCTTGTGCACCTCGGCGCGCAGCGAATCGAACTGCAGATACACCTCGATGCCCGGCGCGTAGCTGGCCAGCCGCGCCACGAAGGCCGGGTCCTGCGCCAGCACGATGCCGTTGGTGTTGACCATGATGTGCTTGATGGGCCGCGCGCGCGCCGCGTCCAGGATGTCCCAGAAGCGCGGATGCAGCGTCGGCTCGCCGCCCGAGAGCTGCATCACGTCGGCCTCGCCCTCGTTGGCCACCACCGCGTCGAGCATCGCCAGCACGTCCTCGAAGCTCTTGTGCCGATCGCGGTGGGTGCCGCTTTCGGCGTAGCACACCGGGCAGTTGAGGTTGCAGTTGTCGGTGATCTCCACGATCGACAGGCAGGAGTGCTGCATGTGGTCCGGGCACAGGCCGCAGTCGTACGGGCAGCCGTACTGCATGGGCGTGCTGAAGGTCTGCGGCATTTCCGGATGCTTGACGAAGACCTCGCGGCACAGCCGGTAGTATTCCACGTCGTCGGCCATCAGCACCCGTTCGGCGCCGTGGGCGCTGCACCACTTGTCCATGTAGACGCGCTCGTCCTTGAAGATGATCTTGGCCTCGACCGGATGCAGGCAGGTGGAACACACCGACGTGGTGGTATCGTAAAACAGGTACGGGCGGATTTTGCGGCTCATGGGGTTTTCGCTGGGGGTTGAAAGGCCTGGCGCGCGACGACAGGCAGATAGCAGGCCAGCGCCACGATGCACACCATCTGCACGCCGGACAGGCCCGCCACATAATCGAACGGCACCGGTTTGATGGCGTCGACCGCGAGGCGCCACAGCAGGTAGCCGGACAGATACAGCTTGAACAGCAAGCCTGAACGGTCGCGCCAGCGCGCGCGCAGCGCCAGCAGTGCGCCGCCGTACAGCAGCACGAAGAGCATGTCGTACAACTGGGTCGGATGGCGCGCCACGCCGTCGCCGAAATCGACGCCCCATGCCAGCGTGGTGGGGTTGCCGTAGGTGGCATCGTGCAGACCGGCCAGGTAGCAGCCGATGCGACCGAGCGGCATGGCCACCATCAGCGGCAGCACGAACGCGTCGCCGGTGGAGGCGCTTTGGCCGGTGAGCTTCTTGGCGATCTCCACGCCCAGCAAACCGCCCAGCAGGCCGCCCACAATGGACTGCCCCGCCATCCACGCAGTGACCGAACCGGCGTGGGTGGCAAACAGGTGGGGATATTCGATCCAGAACACCAGCTTGTTGCCGATGGCCGCGCCCAGAATGCAGCCCATCGCGACGGCAAAGCCGTTGGCGCCCAGCATGGGAGCGTTGCCGGCGCGGCGGCGCTGGCGGCGGTACAGCTGCACGCCCACGGCGATGGCCAGCCACTCGAACGTCAGGTGGATGACGTGAGCGTGCGGCGCCGGCAGGGGTGAAAACATCGGTCGCCAGCTTAGTCGGAAGGGGGTTGACGCAGCTTGGCGATTTGTTTGCGGACTGCCAGCCCGCAGAAAAAGGCAATGATCAGCCCAACCACTCCCAAAACAATGAATAACCCACCCGAACCGGTGCGGTCGATCTCCGCGATGCCGGCGGTAACCCCCAGAGCACCGCACAGGCCGAAGCCGACCAAAAGGATCAGCGCGCCCAGAATAGAGATCATGCGAAAGATTTTGCTCATCGTGGGCTAGGTTGGTTTGACGTGCCGGCTCAGGTGCCGGTCAAGCTGGTTGGCGAAATTTTGCCGGTCGGCCTGACCGAATGGCGCCGGGCCGCCCGTGTCCACCCCGCCGCTGCGCAGCTCTTCCATGAACTTGCGCATGGTCAGCTGCTGGGCGATATTGTCCGGGGTATAAAACTCGCCGCGCGGGTTGAGGGCGAAGCCGCCCTTGGCCAGCACATCGGCGGCGAGGGGAATGTCGCCCGTGACGACCAGATCGCCCGCTGCGAGCAGGCGCACGATTTCCGCGTCCGCCACGTCGGCGCCCTGCGGCACCTGCAGCGCACGCACGAAGCGCGACGGCGGCACGCGCATGAGCTGGTTGGCCACCAGCGTGACGGTCAGTTCCAGCCGTTCCGCAACCCGGTACAGGATGTCTTTGATAACCGCCGGGCAAGCGTCGGCGTCGACCCAGATCTGCATGGTTGTGTCACTCCTCATAAAAAACGGCGCATGTCCTATGCGGTTGGGCTCCCGTCACACATCATACAGCGGGCCGCCAGACTTCTTCGCTGCTGATAACCCCATCGGTAGTGACGACCCCATAGTTGCTGACCTTGGATATACTTCCGCCAGTGCCGCCATTGCCCTTTCCATCGGGCAGTTTGTCGGCGCAGTATTGACCAATCTGGACGCTGGATAACGCACTTGATGTGCCTGAATCACCGGCTCAATTGTGCCAGCCACTATCGGACGCCGGACAGGTAACCCCCTGCGACTTTTCACTATCGCGCAAGATCCCCGGCACGAAATTGACGGTGGCGCTTATCCGGCAAACGAAACGGCCGTTGCGCAAGATGCGGGTGTAGACCACCCCATCGGGCGCGGTGTAGTAGTCGGTAATGGCAACCGACGAGCCGACGTTGGCCGCGGCAAAGCCCTGCTCCAGCTTGGACTGCAATGATTCAGGCCGCTTCGAAAACAGCGGCGCCCCGCCGCGCACTTCCTTATCGATTGCGCCTAGATCGCGACGCGCCTGCGCGCGGATCGCTGCGGCATCGGGCAGGTCCGGAACGCCCGTGTCGGCCGCGATAGTGGCAGGCTCAGCGGGCAGCAGCGCTGGCACGGGTTCGCGTGGCACGGACGGACGAGTGACCCGCGCTTGCGGTGTCGCGGCCTCGGCAGACCTGATTTGCGGCGAACGGGGCGGCTCGGAAACCGGCGGCGGCTTGGCCTGTACCCACTTGGGCAAGGTAATAAAGAATTCTTCGCCGCTATCGGCGCGACCAGCGCGACGGTCGCGCACCGAACCCAGCGTCATGGCATACATGGCCATCAGGTGCGCCAACGCAATCAGCATCAACGTTGGATAGCGCCCTGCGCGCGATGTCCATGCCGATGCCGATGGTTTGATCATGAGCGGCCGGGCCTAGCGGCCCAGATTGTCCCAAAGGTCCCCGGTCGGACTGGTGCGCGGCGCCGCCACCCCGAAATGCTGATACGCCAGCGGCGTGGCGATGCGCCCGCGCGGGGTGCGCTGCAAGTATCCCTGCTGGATCAAAAACGGCTCGAGCACGTCTTCGATGGTATCGCTCTCTTCACCGATGGCCGCAGCCAAATTGCCGATACCGACCGGACCACCGCCAAACTTGAACAGCACCGCTTCCAGCAACTTGCGGTCCATTACGTCAAAGCCGACCGAGTCGACATCGAGCATGACCAGCGCGGCATCGGCCATCGGCTTGGTGATCTCGCCATTACCCTTGACCTCGGCGTAGTCGCGCACGCGGCGCAGCAGCCGGTTGGCGATACGGGGCGTGCCGCGTGCCCGCAGCGCAATCTCGCGCGCGCCATCTTCCACGATCGGCGCATTCAACAGCGACGCGCTGCGCGTCACAATGCGCGTCAGTTCCGCGGCGTTATAAAACTCCAGCCGCGCCACGATGCCGAAACGGTCGCGCAGCGGATTGGTCAGCATGCCGGCGCGCGTGGTGGCGCCCACCAAGGTGAACGGCTGCAAGTCCAGCTTGACCGAGCGCGCCGCCGGCCCTTCGCCGATCATGATGTCGATCTGGTAGTCTTCCAGCGCCGGATACAAGATCTCTTCGACCACCGGCGACAGGCGGTGAATCTCGTCGATGAACAGCACATCGTTCGCTTCGAGGTTGGTCAGGATGGCCGCCAGGTCGCCCGGGCGCTCCAGCACCGGGCCGGAGGTTTGCCGCAAGTTCACGCCCATCTCGCGCGCAATAATGTGCGCCAGCGTGGTCTTGCCCAGGCCCGGCGGGCCGAACAGCAAGGTGTGATCAAGCGCCTCGCGCCGCTTGCGCGCCGCCGAAATAAAAATTTCCAGCTGCCCGCGGATCTTCTCCTGGCCGACATACTCGTCCAGCTGCTTAGGCCGCAACGCGCGCTCGATCGCCTCTTCGTTGGGCGAAGCGGGCGTGGCGGCGATAACCCGCTGCTCGCTGAAATCGTCGGTCTGAATACTCATGAATCAATCAACCCTTAGCCGTTAAGCAATCAACCCTTGGACAGCGCCTTGAGCGCAAACTTGATGCCGTCGGACACGCTACTGCCGGCCGGCATATTCCGCAGCGCCAGCGTGGCTTCCTTGTCAGAATACCCCAGCGCCAGCAGTGCGTTCAGAATATCCGATTGCGCGTCGTGCACGACAGGCCCGCCTGCGCTGCCCAGGTCGGCGCCCAGCTTGCCCTTCAGTTCCAGCAGCAAACGCTCGGCGGTTTTCTTGCCGATGCCGGGCACCTTCATCAAGCGCCCTGCTTCCTGCAACGTCACGGCCTGGGCCAGATCGGACACCGTCATGCCCGACAGGATCGACAGCGCGGTGCGCGCGCCCACGCCGGTGATCTTGATCAGCATGCGGAACACGCTGCGCTCGCCGGCGTTGCCGAAGCCGAACAGCAGGTGCGCATCTTCGCGGATGGCTTGATGGGTGAACAGCGTGACCTTTTCGCCCAGTTGCGGCAGGTTGTAATAGGTGCTCATCGGCACATCGACTTCGTAGCCGACGCCGTTGCAATCGACCAGCAGTTGCGGTGGATTTTTTTCGAGCAGAATTCCTGAAATGCGACCAATCATAACTTTTTAAGGACCTTTAAACGAGACGGCCGCGCTTCATGCGCAGGCCCGAAAGCGAGGGTGCGAGCGCGCCGATCAGCGCCAGCGCATCGATACTGTTGGCGTGGCAGATGGCAACGCCGAGCGCGTCGGCGGCATCCGTGCCTGGCAGGCCGGGCAGCACCAGCAGGCGCGCCACCATGTCCTGCACTTGCTCCTTGGCGGCCTTGCCGTGGCCGGTGACGGCCTGCTTGACTTGCAGCGCGGTATATTCGGCCACTTCCAGGTCGGAGGCGACCAGCGCGGTGATGGCCGCGCCGCGCGCCTGGCCGAGCAGCAAGGTGGATTGGGGATTGACGTTGACGAACACCTTTTCCACCGCCGCGCAATCGGGCTGGTAGGTGCGGATGATCTCGGCGATGCCTTTGAGGATCACCTTCAGACGGCCGGGAAGCTCGCCTTCGGACACCGTCTTGATGGTGCCCGATGCGATATACCGCAGCTTGTTGCCCTGCTTGTCGATAAGCCCGAAGCCTGTGGTGCGCAGGCCCGGATCAATGCCTAAAATAATCATTCCCGAATGGTATACCGCCGGGCCAGCTTTGGTGCGGTTTGCCTTCGGAAATGCTGCAAATAGTGACGCGCAATCGGCGTCACTACCGCGCGTCACCAGCGCGCTTCACAACCTGCGCAGATCAATGACGGAAGTGGCGCGTACCCGTGTACAGCATCACCACGCCGCGCTCGTCGGCCGCATCGATGACTTCCTGGTCGCGCATGGAGCCGCCCGGGTGGATCACGCAGGTCGCGCCCGCGTCGACCACCACGTCGAGGCCGTCACGGAACGGGAAGAACGCATCCGACGCCACGGCGGAACCTGCCAGCGACAGGCCAGCGTTCTGCGCCTTGATCGAGGCGATGCGGGCCGAGTCGATGCGGCTCATCTGGCCGGCACCCACGCCCAGGGTCATGCCATTGCCGCAGAAGACGATCGCATTGCTCTTGACGAACTTGGCCACGCGCCAGGCGAACATCATGTCCTGCAATTGCTGCTGGGTAGGCTGCAGCTTGGTGACCACGCGCAGTTCGCCCAGGCCCACGTTCTTGGCGTCCGGCGACTGCACCAGCAGGCCGCCGCCGATGCGCTTGACGTCGAACGGGTTGTGCGCCGCGCCCAGTGCGATTTCCAGCACGCGTACGTTTTGCTTGGCCGCCATGATCTGGCGCGCTTCGTCGGTGAACGCCGGGGCGATCAGCACTTCCACGAACAGCTTGGCGATGGCTTCGGCGGTCTTGCCGTCCACCACGGTGTTAAAGGCAATGATGCCGCCGAAGGCCGAGGTCGGGTCGGTCTGCAGGGCGCGGTTGTACGCGTCCAGGCTGTCGGTGCCGATGGCCACGCCGCACGGATTGGCGTGCTTGACGATCACGCAGCCGGCGCTCTGGTTCAGGCCGCCCAGCGACTTGACGCATTCCCAAGCGGCATCCGCGTCGGCGACGTTGTTGTACGACAGTTCCTTGCCTTGCAGCTGTTTATAGCTGGCTAGCGAGCCGTCGGCCGGGGCCAGGTCGCGGTAGAACGCGGCGGTCTGGTGCGGGTTTTCGCCGTAGCGCATGTCCTGCACTTTCTCGAACGTCATGTTCAAGGTTTGCGGATAGCTGGCGCGGTTCGCGTGGACCTTGTCTTCGCCCAGGCTGGTCAGGTAGTTGGTGATGGCGCCGTCGTACTGCGCGGTGTGGGCGAACACTTTCTTGGCCAGACGGAATTTGGTGTCGTAGCTGACCGGGCCGGCGCCGGCGGCGCTGCCGTGCATTTCCGCCAGGATCACGCCGTAGTCGGCCGGATCGCACACCACCACCACGTCCTTGTGGTTCTTGGCCGCCGAGCGCAGCATGGTCGGGCCGCCGATGTCGATGTTCTCGATCGCATCTTCCAGATTGCAGCTGTCCTTGGCGACCGTTTCCTGGAACGGATACAGGTTCACCACCACCATGTCGATGGTCGGAATGTCGTGTTCGGTCAGCTTGGCGACGTGCTCGGGAAAGTCGCGGCGGGCCAGAATGCCGCCGTGCACTTTCGGGTGCAGGGTCTTGACGCGGCCATCGAGCATTTCCGGAAAGCCCGTGTAATCGGCCACTTCCGTGACCGGCACGCCATTGTCAGCCAGCAGCTTGGCGGTGCCGCCGGTCGACAAAATATTCACGCCAAGGACGGACAATGCGCGCGCGAAGTCGAGCACGCCGGTCTTGTCGGAAACGGAAATGAGGGCTTGTTTGATCATGGTGATGGCCTGGTCTGTTGAAAAATTCTGTGGAGTCGGTGCGCTGCGTGAACTGCGGGAGGAGTCCGGCGTGCACGGCGGCACGCCGACGGCGGAACGGCTGCGGACGCTTACAGCAGTCCGTGCTCTTGCAGCTTCTTGCGCAGGGTGTTGCGGTTGATGCCCAGCATCTGGGCGGCGTGCGACTGGTTGCCTTCGGCGCGCGTCATGACCACTTCGAGAATGGGCTTTTCGACGGTCAGCACAACCATGTCGTAGATATTCGATGCCTGCTGCTCGCCCAGGTCGTTGAAATATTCCTCAAGACTTTTCTGGACAACTTCCTGGATGCTCTCTTTGCTCATTTTTTTAATGCTTCATCTGGCTGATTAACGTGCTAGCCGCCGCTCCGGAGGCAGCGTCGTCCCATTACTTCTTCTTGTGCGGTGCTTCCCTACCCTGCTTAGCTGCTGCAATTGCTGCTGCCGAGGCTCTACGCCGCCAGCTCGATCACCGGATCCGGGGCGGGCCGGTATTGTAACCGCTCGCCCCACCGATGCTGCGATTCGAAAAATTCGTCGACCGCGCGCAGCTGCGTGCCGGTCGATTCCAGCAGGTTCATCTGCTGGCGGAAGTCCTCGCCCCCGGCCAGGTCGCGCACGTACCAGCCGATGTGCTTGCGCGCCGTGCGCACGCCCAGAAACTCGCCGTAGAACGCGTAATGCGCTTGCAGGTGGGCATTCATCAGCGCGCGTACTTCTTCAACGTACGGGGCCGGCAAGTGCTGGCCCGTCTGCAAGAAATGATCGATCTCGCGGCAGATCCACGGCCGGCCCTGGGCCGCGCGGCCGATCATGACGGCGTCCGCACCCGTCTGGTCCAGCACGTAGCGGGCCTTTTCCGGCGTCGTGATGTCGCCGTTGGCAACCACGGGAATGCGCACCGATGCCTTGACGGCTGCAATGGTGTCGTACTCGGCCTCGCCGGTGTAGCCATCGGCCCGCGTGCGGCCATGCAAGGTCAGCATCTGGATGCCGGCCTGCTCGGCGATGCGGGCGATGTTCAGGGCATTCTTGTTGGCGCGATTCCAGCCGGTGCGGAACTTTAATGTGACGGGCACGTCGACAGCCGACACCACCGCATGCAAGATCTTCTCGACCAGGTCTTCGTGCTGCAACAGGGCCGAACCGCACCAGCTGTTGCAGACTTTTTTGACCGGGCACCCCATGTTGATGTCGATGATCTGGGCGCCGCGATCGACGTTGAACCTGGCGCAGTCGGCCAGGTCCTGCGGATCGGCGCCGGCGATCTGCACCGCTTTCGGCTCCATTTCCCCTGCGTGATCGGTACGGCGCGAGCTTTTTTCCGTGGCCCACAGGCGTGGGTTGGACGCGGCCATTTCGGACACCGCATAGCCTGCCCCGAGCTCCTTGCACAGCTGGCGGAACGGGCGATCCGTCACGCCCGCCATGGGGGCGACGAAAACATTATTGCGGAGAACATACGGTCCGATTTGCACAGGCGGGGCCAATAAGAGGAAGCGGGAACCCTCTATTTTACCCGAAGTACTGCTCAATTAATAAGCACTATTTTGTACTTGTTCGGTTTGCTTCAGATCAAAAAAGCGTTAGGCCACATCAGGCCAGTTCATCCAGCGCTCTGGGCTGCAAGTGCTCGATGTCGCCCCAGCTGGTCAGGTGCAGCTTGCCGTCGGCATAGGTAAAGCGATTGATGCTGGCATTCTTGACCGGAAAATCGCGCGGCGTACTGAGCGCAAGGTTGGTGGCATTGCGGTACGCACACTCCAGCACGCCGCCATGGGCCACCAGCGCCAGCGTCTGGCCCGCATGCGCCTCGGCCAGATCGCCGATGGTGGCGATGCAGCGCTGATAGAACTGGCGGAAGCTCTCCGCCACATGCACTCCGTCAGGCATCACCGAATCGATGTCGCGCGCCTGCCATGCCGCGAACTCGGCCGGGAAGCGCTGCTCGATCTCCGCATACAGCAAGCCCTCGAAGGCGCCATAGCAGCGCTCGCGCAAGCCCGGATCGGTGCCCAGCGCCATGCCATGCAAGCTGGCGACGGCCTGCGCCGTCTGGTGCGCCCGCTGCAGGTCGCTCGATACGATGGCGTCGAACTTTACCCCCGCCAGCGCGCCGGCCAGCGCACCGGCCTGGCGCAGCCCTTCGCTGTTGAGGGGAATGTCGATGTGGCCCTGCAGGCGCCGCTCGGCATTCCAGGCGGTTTCGCCGTGTCGTATCAGTATGAGTGTCGTGGTGGTCATGGAGTTCCGTGAACCCGGCCGTGCGGGCGATTTAAATTTGTTGCCTTGTCGGGCGCTATTTTTCCAGCGTGGCGGCCAGCTCGGGATTGAGCGAGTAGACGCCGTAGATCTGCGCCTCGTCGAGGATATGGCCGCGGATCGCCAGGCGCGCTTCGGGACCGGTAAAGCGCCCTTCCAGTGCCAGACGGGGAATATCCAATGCATATAGGGTGAACAAGTACGTGTGAATACGCTGGTCGTTCCATGGAGGACACGGCCCGTCGTAGCCGTAGAATTCGCCCGCCATGTCGGGATCGGTGGCGAACCAGCTGGTGTAGTCGTTGATGCCCTGGCGCAGCTGATGCTCGGTGCCATTCTTGATGGTGAACGGCAGATCCGGACCGGGCTTGCCGTGCGGCGTGACCATGTCGGAGAACTTGCCTTCGGCCAGCGAGCGGATCGCCACGGGGATATCGACCAGGGTCCAGTGGTAGAAGTCGGCGCGCGGCAATTGCTCGGCCACGACCCGCCCTTCCAGGTTGACATCGGTGCCCACGGTGGGCGCATCGATATCGCGGCACAGCAGGATCAGCGACTGGGTGCCCGCAGGCACATCGTCCCACGCCAGGTGCGGATTGCGGTTGGCCGACAAGCGGGTATGGTTGCCGTTCGTATCGATCACGGCAAACGCACACTCGGACGGAATAACGCCGCCGTCACGGAAAGAATCGCTCCAAAGTCTCATTGCTGTCCCCTACGGCCTAAAAGTGATTACTGCTCTATATATAGGTATTGTTAAGACTGTTTTTTACGCGCCAGGTTTCAACGCGGCCCCACCTGCAACCAGAAAGTGACGGGACCATCGTTGACCAGCGCCACTTGCATGTCGGCCCCGAACTGGCCGGTCTGCACTTGCCCTTGCCCGTGACGTGCACGCGCCTGCGCCACTATATAGTTAAACAGGCGCAGCCCATCCTGGGGCGCCGCCGCCGGCGTGAACGACGGCCGCGTGCCCGAATTGGTATCGGCCGCCAGCGTGAACTGGGGCACCAGCAGCAGCGCGCCCGCCGTATCGGTGACGCTGCGGTTCATCTTGCCGGCCGCGTCGGCAAACACGCGGTAGCCCAGCAGCTTGGTCAGCAGCGCGTCGGCTTCTTTTTCGCTGTCGCCTTTTTCCGCGCACACCAGCACCATCAGGCCGGCGCCGATGGCGCCCACCACGGCGCCGTCGACCATCACGCTGGCCTGGGTGACCCGTTGCACCAGGCCGATCATGGCGTGGTCACGATGCCGTCATGGTGCGCGGTCATGCTGCGCTCACGCGGTGAACGTCACGCGGGCAAACTTGCGCTTGCCCACTTGCAGCACGAAGCTGCCGGCGGCGATCTGCAAGGCCTTGTCGCTGACCACGGCGCCATCGACGCGCACGCCGCCCTGGTCGACCATGCGCATGGCTTCCGAGGTCGAGGCGCACAGCCCGGCCAGCTTGAGCAGGTGGGCAATGCTCATCGGCGCGCCAGCGAGGGTCATTTCCGGTGCGTCATCCGGAATGCCGCCCTTGGAACGGTTGACGAAGTCGGCCAGCGCATCGTCGGCCGCCTGGGCCGAATGGAAACGCGTGACGATCTCTTTCGCCAGCGCCACCTTGGCGTCGCGCGGATTGCGCCCGCCGTCGACTTCGGCCTTGAGCGCGGTCAAACTGGCCAGCGACTCGAACGACAACAATTCGTAATAACGCCACATCATGACGTCGCTAATGCTCATCAACTTACCAAACATGGTGTTGGCCGGCTCGGTGATGCCAATATAGTTGTTCTTGGACTTGGACATCTTGTCGACGCCGTCCAAACCTTCCAGCAGCGGCATGGTCAGAATACACTGAGGCTCCTGTCCATAATCCTTCTGCAGTTCGCGGCCAACCAGCAAGTTAAATTTTTGGTCCGTTCCACCTAGCTCAAGGTCCGACTTCAAAGCGACGGAATCGTAGCCCTGCATCAAAGGATAAAGGAACTCATGGACTGAGATCGGTGTCCCACTCTGGTAGCGTTTGGTGAAGTCGTCACGCTCCATCATGCGTGCCACGGTGTAACGCGACGATAATTGAATCAGGCCGCGCGCGCCGAGCGCGTCGCACCACTCGGAGTTGTAGCGAATTTCCGTGCGGGCCGGGTCCAGCACCAGCGAGGCTTGTTTAAAGTAGGTGGTCGCGTTGTCTTCGATCTGTTCGCGCGTCAGCGGTGGGCGCGTCATGTTGCGGCCGGACGGGTCGCCGATCATGGAGGTAAAGTCACCGATCAGAAAGATCACCTGGTGGCCAAGGTCCTGCAGCTGGCGCATCTTGTTGAGCACCACGGTGTGGCCCAGGTGCAGGTCGGGTGCGGTCGGGTCCAGGCCCAGCTTGATGCGCAGGGGCTGTCCGCTCAGTTCGGAGCGCGCCAGTTTCTGGGCGAATTCGCTTTCGATGAGCAGTTCGTCCACCCCCCGCTTGGTAATGGCGAGGGCTTCCTGGACACGGTCCGTCAGCGGCAGCAACGCCTTGTTCGTAGGGGCGGCGGCGGCGGTCTTGGCAGGGGTGGTGGAGGTCATAGATACTTGTAAGAGCGATAACGGAAAGTCGAAAAGGTTGGCTAGGCGCGAGAGTTTGCTATAATGCTCGATCCGATTAATCTTGCCTTACGAAAACTAATCCAAACAACAACAATAAAAAAAGTCTCACGCGGATTGGTCAAGCGGCAAATTTTAACTGATTGCATGGACCCTACAAACAAAATCACAGGCAAACGCTGGACTGGCCTGCTAGGAACAACGCGAAAGGCGCGCATCATCAGCGCTGGCGCGATCTTCCTTGCAGTGTGCGCATTCGGTGCGGCTGGCGTAGCACCGCTGGCTCCGGATGCGTCGGACCTCCCGGTCAAGTCCATCGCCCAGGATCTTGAACTGCCGAATCTGGCGGATCAGATCGCTGCGCTCCAGCAAGACGAGCAGCAATTCATCCACGAAGAAAAAGTCCGCGCCGGCGATACGCTGGCAGCCCTGCTCAACCGCCTCGGCGTTGACGATCAGGCCGCGGTCAGCTTCATCAAGACCGACAAAGTCGCCAAAGGCGTCATGCAGCTCAAAACGGGCAAGCGTGTCCAGGCGCAAACGGGCCAGAACGGCGAACTGCAGTGGCTCAAGGCCACCGTCGTCGACAACCTCGACAACCCCGTCAAAACGATTTCCATCACCCGCAAGGGCGACAAGTTCATTGCCGACGCCGCGCCAGCCAAGCTGGAACGCCGCATTGAAATGCGCGCCCGCGAAATCAACAGCTCGCTGTACTCCGCCACCGATTCGAGCACGGACGGCGGCAAGCTGCCCGACGCCATCGTGGCGCAGATCATCGAGATGTTCTCGACCAGCATCGACTTCCGTTCCGACCTGAAAAAAGGCGACCGCTTCAACGTGGTCTACGAAACCTTTTGGCAAGACGGCGAAATGGTACGCGCCGGCCGCATTCTGGCTGGCGAATTCACCAACCGCGGCGTGACCTATCAGTCCGTGTGGTTCGAAGACCCGGTTAGCAAGCAGAGCGGCTATTACACGGTCGACGGCAAGGCGCTGAAAAAAGCCTTCCTCAAGTCGCCACTGGAGTTCTCGCGGATTTCGTCGGGCTTTTCGATGCGCGTACACCCGGTCTCGGGCGTGTGGAAAGCCCACAAGGGCATCGACTTCGCCGCT
>CALRYE020000162.1:0-15178 GCA_943372275.1 Janthinobacterium lividum | reverse complement strand
GAACTCGGACTTGAGCTCGAACTTGAAGCCGACTCAAGTACGCCAAAAAAGGCGCGTCCGGAGCCCTCCGCCAGTCTTGCCTGAATCAGCGACAGTGGCATGTCGCACTCCTGCTCATAGGTCGCGCTGAACGCGGTGGGACAGTCGCGCAGCGCGATGAGGCGCAGGCGGTGAAACTCGGCGGCATCCGAGGCAATGAGGCGGCGTATGGGCATGCGTCTTTCGGGTTGGTGAGCAGGACCTGTCATCATAACGTTTCGCCATGACGTGTGCCCGGCGTCTTCGCATTGACGGCGCAGCGTTACCCGGCAGCGCTGTGCACCAGCCGCAGCCCGGTGGCGGCCAACGGTGCGCCGGGCAGCGCCGGTTCGCTCACCGGCAGCGCGCGTACCGCGCCGTCGAGCCGGAACACCGCCACGGCACGGGTGAGCGCCTGCGCCTGCTCGCGCATGCTCTGCGCGGCGGCGGCGGCTTCCTCGACCAGCGCGGCGTTTTGCTGGGTTACCTCGTCGATCTGCGCAATGGACTGGTTGACCTGGTCGATGCCCTCGCTCTGCTCGCGGCCGGCGGCGGAGATCTCGCCGATGATGTCGGCCACCTGCGTGACCGACAGCACGATCTGCTCCATGGTCGCGCCGGTCTGGTCCATCAGGGTGGTGCCGCGCCCGACCTTGTCGACGGCAGAGCCGATCAGCTGCTTGATTTCCAGGGCCGCCGAAGCCGAGCGCTGGGCCAGATTGCGCACCTCCGACGCCACCACGGCAAAGCCGCGGCCCTGTTCGCCCGCACTCGCCGCCTCCACGGCCGCATTCAGCGCCAGGATGTTGGTCTGGAATGCGATCGAATCGATCACGCTGATGATGTCGACGATGCGCTCGGAACTGTCGCGGATGGCCTGCATGGTGCCGACCATTTCCTGTACCACCGCGCCGCCCTTTTTGGCGTGGACCGACGCCGATGCCGCCAGCTGATTGGCCTGGCGGGTGTTGTCGGCATTTTGCTTGACGGTCGCGGTGATCTCTTCCATCGACGACGCCGTCTCCTCCAGGCTGGCGGCCTGGTTCTCGGTACGGCGCGACAATTCGATATTACCGCTGGCGATTTCGGCCGATGCGGTCCCGATCGACTCGGTGGCCATCCGCACGCCACCCACGATGGCGGTCAGGCGGGTTTGCATGGCTTGCATGGCGGTGAGCAGGCGCCCCGTTTCGTCGCTGGACGTGATGGAGATGGTGCGCGTCAGGTCTCCTGCGGCGACCGATTCGGCCACGGCGATCGCCTGGCCCAGCGGCGCCGTGATGCTGCGTATCAGCCACCACGCCAACCCCGCTGCAAACGCCAGTCCCAGCCCCAGCGCCGCAGCCGACAGCGCCATGAAGGTGTTGTAATGGGCTTGGCCCAGCGCGTATTCGCGGCGTGCCACATCGAGCTGGAGCTGGATCAGCGCGTTGATGGCTTTGCGTACCGGCAGATAATTGGGCGCCATGTTGGTGCGCACGATGGTGTCGATGCGCGACGTGTCGCCGCTTGCCAGCGCTGCCAGCGCAGGGACCACCACGGCTTCGTTGAACGCCTCGTTGGCCTGCTCGAACTGGGTGGCGAGCACCTGTTCATCGGCCGTGAGATAAGTGCTGACGTAGTCCTGCCATTTCTGCCGGCCTTCTTGATCGGCGGCGCGCATCTCGCGGATCGCTTCGGCATACGCGGGGGCGCCTTGCAACAGGGCCGTCGTCAGGGTGAGCTGGTTACGATTAATCAGGCGTATCACCCGGTCGAGCTCCCCCATGGGCACCAGGCGGTCCACATAGACGGTCTTGAGTGAAGCGTTACTGTTGCGCAGCGAGAAGATGCCGCCGACGCCCATGGCGACCATCAGCGACGACAGTACCGCCACCAGCAGCATCAACCTGGCTTTGATCGTAAGATTTTTAAACATGTGCACTCCGGTGACTATATGATCGCGACGATATGGCGACTGTATTGATCAACCGGAGCCTTGTAACTTGTACCTTGGTACAGGCTTGTCGCTGGAACGCCACGGCGTTCAGGGCCGGACACCATGCTGGCGCCGTAGCTGCATCAGCGGTCTGAACAAGATGCCTGTATCAGCCGCCCTCCTTCTGCCAGCCTCCCCCCAGCACCCGGTACAAGGTCACCAGGCTGGTTTGCTCGGCCAGGCGCGCCGTGATCAGCCCCTGCTGCGCGGCATACTGCTGGCGCTGCGCGATCAGCGCGTTGAGCGCCGTGTCGGCGCCGTTGCGGTAGCGCGCATCGTAAATCTGGTAGCTCTTGTCGGACGCCTCGCGCAAAGCCTGCTGCGCGGCCAGCCGCTCGGCCACGGTGCCGCGCACGGCCAGCGCGTCGGCCACTTCGCGAAACGCCGACTGGATGGCCTTCTCGTACTGCGCCACGGCGACGGCGCGGTCGGTGTTGGCCACCGACAGATTGGCGTTGTTGACGCCACCGTCGAAAATCGGCAGGCGGATCGAGGGGGCGAAGCTCCAGATGCGCGAGCCGCCTTCGAACAGCCCCGACAAGCTTGAACTGGCCGTGCCCACCTGCCCGGTCAGCGAAATACTGGGGAAGAAGGCCGCGCGCGCCGCGCCGATGTTGGCGTTGGCCGCCTGCAGATTGCGCTCGGCCTGGCGCACGTCGGGCCGCCGGTACAGCAGGTCGGACGGCAGCCCGGCGCCGATCGCGGCCACCGCACTGACGCTGCCGGCCAGCCCGGCGTTCGGCAGCAGCTTGTCGTCGATGGCGGCGCCCGCCAGCAGGGTCAGCGCGTTGCGGTCCTGGGCGATCTGGGTGGTGTACAGCGCCACGTCGACGCGCGCGCTTTCGACCGCCGTGCGGGCCTGGTACACGTCCACACCCGAGGCGGCGCCCGCGCGCAGGCGGCTTTCGCTCAGGTCGAACGAGCGTTGCTGAGAGGCCAGCGTCTGCTGCGCCAGCGCCAGCCTCTCCTGATCAGCCTGCAGGCTGAGGTAGGCGTTTGCCACTTCAGCCACCAGGGCAATCTGTACCGCCACCTGTGCTTCTTCGGTGGCGAGATAACTTTGCAGGGCCGCTTCCGACAGACTGCGCACCCGTCCGAACAGATCCAGTTCATACGACGCCACGCCCAGCGACACCGAATACTGGCGGTTCACGGCGGACTGGCCGTTGACGCCGAATTCGTCGGCCGTGCGCGCCGCGTTGCCGCCCGCGCCGGCGGCCACGTTCGGCAGCAGCGCGGCACGCTCGATGCCGTACTGGGCGCGCGCCCTGTCGATGTTAAGCACCGCCACGCGCAGATCGCGGTTGTTGGCCAGCGCCAGCGCGATCACTTCACGCAGGCGGGCATCGGCGAAGAAGTCGCGCCAGGCGATTTCGGCCGCATGGGGCGCCGCCGCGGCAGCGCCCAGCGCTGCCGGATAGGCCGGGCCGGTCGGCCACGCCGGCGCGGCGGGACTGGCGGGCTTCTGGTAGGCCGGCATCATGCTGCAGCCGCTCACCAACGCGGCCAGCAGCGTTGTACTGATCAATCGATGTATGAAACTCAAATTCATGGAACTCATATTAGTGCGCCTCCACCGCGGTAGCTGCCGGGGTATGGTTGGTGTGGTCCTTCAGGGTGGCCGCATCGGCATCTTTTTTTCCGGTGAAGCGCGCCGAGAAGGCCCGCACCACCACGAAGAACACGGGGACGAAGAAGATGCTCAGGAACGTCGACGTCAGCATCCCGCCCAGCACGCCGATACCGATGGCGTTCTGGCTGCCCGACCCGGCGCCGCTGGAAGTGGCCAGCGGCAGCACGCCCAGGCCGAATGCGATCGACGTCATCAGGATGGGACGCAGGCGCAAGTGCACCGCTTCCAGCGTGGCCTTCATCAAGTCCATGCCCTTGTCGTTCAACTCCTTGGCGAACTCGATGATCAAAATCGCGTTCTTGGCCGACAGGCCCACCACCGTCAGCAGCGCCACCTGGAAGTACACGTCGCGCGACAGGCCGAACATCCACGTGCCCAGCACCGTACCCAGTACGCCGAGCGGCACCACCATCAGCACGGCGATCGGCACCGCCCAGCTTTCATACAGCGCGGCCAGGCACAGGAACACGATCAGGATCGAAATCGCATACAGCATCGGCGTTTGCGAACCGGAGTCGCGCTCCTCGACCGACACGCCGCTCCACTCGTAGCCGATCCCCGGCGGCAGCCTGGCGATCATGGCTTCCATTTCCTTCATGGCGTCGCCGGTGCTGAACCCCGGCGCCGGCATGCCCTGGATGTTGACCGACGAGACGCCGTTGTAGCGCTCCAGCCGGGGCGAGGCAGATGCCCACTTGCCGGTGGCGATGGTGGAGAACGGGATCATCTCGCCGCTGGCGTTGCGGGCATACCACTTGCCGATGTCTTCCGGCGCCATGCGCGCGTCCGACATCCCTTGCATGTACACCTTCTTGACGCGGCCGCGGTCGATAAAGTCGTTCACGTACGCGCCACCCCACGACACGCTCAGCGTATTGTTGATGTCGGCGATTGACAGACCCAGCGCGCTGGCTTTCTCGTGGTCGAACTCCAGCTTGAACTGGGGCGAATCCTCCTGCCCGTTCGGACGCACCTGCATGACCGCTTTGCTCTGCGAGGCCATGCCCAGCAGCTGGTTACGCGCCGCCATCAGGGCATCGTGCCCCAGCCCGGCCTGATCCTGCAGCATCAGGTCGAAGCCGCCCGCGTTACCCAGTTCCAGCACCGCCGGCGGGGCCACCGCGAACACCATCGCATCCTTGATCTGCGAGAAGCGGCCCATGGCCTTGTCCGCCACCGCCTGGGCGCTATACTCCTCGCCGTCGCGCTCTTCGAAGTCTTTCAGCTTGACGAAGGCCATGGCGGCGTTCTGGCCGTTACCGGCGAAACTGAAGCCGGCCACGGAGAAGATCGACGACACGGCATCCTTCTGGTCGTTCATGTAATGCTGCTCGACCTGCTCGAGCACCTTGAGCGTGCGCTCCTGGGTGGCGCCGGTAGGCAGCTGCACGAGGGTGAACAGGATGCCCTGGTCTTCCGCCGGCAGGAACGCGGTCGGCAGGCGCAGGAAGGAAAACACCATCACCGCCGACAGCGCCACGAACACCAGCATGGTGCGCCCGGTACGGGCGATCATCGCGCCGACCCAGCCCTGATAGCGCCGGCTGCCGGAGTCGAAGCTGCGGTTGAACCAGCCGAAAAAACCGGTCTGGGCGCCCTTGTGGCCTTTTGCCACGGGTTTCAGGAACGTGGCGCACAGCGCCGGCGTGAACACCATCGCCACCACCACCGACAGCACCATGGCCGAGACGATGGTGACCGAGAACTGGCGGTAGATCACCCCGGTGGAGCCGGAGAAGAACGCCATCGGCACGAACACGGCCGAGAGCACCAGCGCGATCCCCACCAGCGCCCCGGTGATCTGGTCCATCGACTTGCGCGTAGCTTCCTTGGGCGAGAGGCCCTCTTCGCTCATGATGCGTTCGACGTTCTCGACCACCACGATGGCGTCGTCCACCAGCAGGCCGATGGCCAGCACCATGGCGAACATGGTCAGCGTATTGATGGTGTAGCCGAACAGGCTCAATACGCCAAAGGTACCCAGCAGCACCACCGGCACCGCCATGGTCGGAATCAGCGTGGCGCGGAAGTTTTGCAGGAACAGGTACATCACCAGGAACACCAGCACCACCGCCTCGATCAGGGTGATCACCACTTCCTTGATCGACAGCTTGACGAAGGGCGAGGTGTCGAATGCCACGACGGCGTTCATTCCGGCCGGGAAAAGGGGCTTGAGTTGGGCGATCTTGGCCTTGACCGCTTCGGCGGTATCGAGCGCATTGCCGCCGCTGGCCAGCTTGATGGCCACGCCGGTGGCGGCCTTGCCGTTAAAGCGCGCCACGGTGTTGTAGCTTTCGCTGCCCAGCTCCATGGTGGCCACGTCGCGCAGGCGCACCACGGCGCCGTCGGCCGCCGTCTTGAGCAGGATGGCGCCGAACTGTTCGCGCGTCTGCAGGCGGCTCTGGGCCGACACCGTGGCATTGAGTTGCTGGCCCGGACGGGCCGGCGTGCCGCCCAGTTCACCGGCCGATACTTCGGCGTTCTGCGCGCGGATCGCCGTGCTGATGTCGGCCGGCGTCAGCTTGTAGCTTTCCAGCTTGGCCGGGTCGAGCCAGATGCGCATCGCATATTGCGAGCCGAACTGGATGGCGTCGCCCACGCCTTCGACGCGGCTGATCTGGTCGACCACGTTGGCGGCCACATAGTCGCCCAGGTCGCTCTGGTTCATGCTGCCGTCTTCGGACACGAAGCCGATCACCAGCAGGAAGTTCTTGGTGGCCTTGCTCACCACCAGGCCTTGCTGGGTTACGGCGGTGGGCAGCAGCGGCGTGGCCAGCTGCAGCTTGTTCTGCACCTGCACCTGGGCGATATCGGCGTCGGTGCCGTTGGCGAACGTGAGAGTCAGCGAGATGCCGCCGTTGGCGTCGCTGCTGGAGGCGATGTACTGCAGCCCGTCGATCCCCTTCATCTTCTGCTCGATGACCTGGGTGACGGCGTCTTCCACCGTCTTGGCCGAGGCGCCGGGATAGGCGCCGCTGATGGAGATTGACGGCGGCGCGATGCTGGGGTACTGGGCAATCGGCAGACTGAGGATGGACATCACGCCGACAAGCATGATGACCAGTGCGATGACCCACGCGAAGATGGGCCGGTCAATGAAAAAACGTGCCATGCTGGGGCTCCTCGATCAGTTCTGCGCAGCGCGCAACGTTGCCGCGGCGGCGGAGGTTTGCACGGCGGCCGGCTTGGCCGCAACGGCCGTGGCGGGCAAACCGGGACGCACTTTCTGCAAGCCCTCCACGATCACGCGGTCGCCCGCGGCCAGGCCCGAGGTGACGATCCAGCGGTCGCCAACGCTGTTGCCGGTGGTGAGCACGCGTGGCTCGACCTTGTTCTCTTTATTGAGCACCATGGCGGTCGCCTCGCCGCGCGCGTTGCGCGTGATGCCGACCTGCGGCACGGCGATGGCGTTCTGGTCGACGCCGCTGTCAAGCACGGCGCGCACGAACATGCCCGGCATCAGTTCGCCTTTCGGATTGGGGAACAGCGCGCGCAAGGTGACGTTGCCAGTGGCCGGATCGACGCTGACGTCGGCGAACTGCAGTTTGCCCGGCGTGCCGTAGGTGCGGCCATCGGCCAGCAGCAGCTTGACGGCGGCCTGGCCCTGACCTGCCCGGGTCAGGTCGCCCTTGTCGAAGCGCTGGCGCAGCGCCATCAGTTCGGTGCTCGACTGCGTGACGTCCACGTAGATCGGGTCGAGCTGCTGCACGGTGGCCAGCGCCTGCTCCTGATTGGCCGTCACCAGCGCGCCGGCCGTCACGCTCGAGCGGCTGATATGGCCGCTGATGGGCGCCTGCACATTGGTGTACTTCAGGTTGATCGTGGCCACATCCAGCGCGGCCTGAGCGCTTTGCACATCCGCGCGGGCCTGCGCCACGGCGGCGGCGGCGTCTTCGCTATCCTGGCGGCTGACGCCTTCGATGGCCAGCAGTTCCTTGAAACGGGCCGCCTTCGGCTCGGCCGCCAGCAGGCGCGCGCGGGCGCTGGTGACGGCGGCCTTGGCCGAATTGACCGCTGCCACGTAGGTGGCCGGGTCGATCTGGTACAGGGGCGTGCCGGCCTTGACGGTCGAGCCCTCGACGAACAGGCGCTTGCGGATCAAGCCGCCGACCTGCGGGCGCACCTGCGCCACTTCATAGGCGGCGGTGCGCCCGGCCAGCTCGGTGGTGAGGGTCAGCGGCGCGCTGCTGACGGTATGCACCACCACTTGCGGCACGGCCGGCGGCGGTGGCGCGGCGTCTTTCTTGGCGCAGCCAGCCAGTGCGGCGATGGCCAGCACGATGGCGCTTGGGCGTACGAGAGTCGATGCGGAAAAGTCCATGTTCTTACCTTCTTGGAATGAGGTGACGGCGACCGGTGGCGCGCACATTTAACTAAAGCGTTTGATTCAAACAGATGTTTAAAACGAGAGTATCAAACACACGTTTAGTTGTCAATCAAAAAGTTGGTGCGGTGCAGCAGGACACTGGAAACGACAGGTGCTGTGCCCACAAGCGCTTGGCCATGTCAATAGACAAGGGCGAAATGGATGGGTACAATCAGTTTAAACAGCCGTTTAAAGCTACTAACGATACAGGATGCGATGAAACCGACATGTGATCTGGACAGCGCCGTACGCGACCGGTTGCTCGTGGCAGCGAGCAGTATCTGTGCCGAGCGCGGCTTCAAAGGCGCGTCGGTGCGCATGATCTGCGAGCGCGCCGGGGCCAACCTGGCGATGGTCAATTATTATTTTGGCAGCAAGGACGAGCTGTATCTGGCAGTCATCCGGCGCGCCGCCGAGCGCGGATTTGTCGACAAGCTGCTGCCCGCTGCTGAAAGCGCCCTGCCCGCCGTCGAGCGGCTGGCGCGGATGGTCGAGCACCTGCTGTTCACCTTGCTCAAGGAAGGACCGGACTCGGAGGTGGCCAAGCTGGTGACGTGGGAGATGGTGGAGCCGACGCACGCGCTGGGGGTCATCGCCGAAACTATGGCGCGGCCCTTGAATGAAGCGATGTGCGCGCTGGTGCGGGAAATTTGTCCGCAGCCGCTCACGGACCATCAGGCGCGCCTGCATGCCTTCAGTATTTTGAGCCAGATGGTGTATTACGCTAACTCGCGGCCCCTGAACGACCTGATGGACCCGACCTTGCGCTACGACGACGAGTCGATCAAGGAACTGGCCCGGCATGTGACGACGTTTTCGCTGCGCGGCCTGGGTGCCACGCCCGTCGAGATAGCACCATCAGCTACGTGATGTCCACGCACAGATCCGTACCTATCCAATCGCGGTTGGCTTAAGCATCGACGCCTGGTTGAAGGCGCTCCGGGCCCGTTGGCCGGTGGTCTGCCGCGATTATTTCCACCAAGAGTGCGTCCTGCCGCAAGATTTGGGCAGTGATAGCCTTCGGCTATACTTACTTCTCTTCAACCTCATCAGGGCCATCCATGTCAAAGCTATCGCTGCTGTTTATCGTTTGCCTTTCCGCCACTTCAGCGCAGGCGCAAATTTATAGCGAATGCAAAGCCTTGGATGTGGACGCAAACTACGTTACACCCCACAAAGACGGTTTCGCCGCCAAGGGAAAAAGCGGCTTCGTTTATGTTACCAAGGGCGCGGTATCGCCCTTGTTCGGGGAGAAGACAGTCGACGAGGTGATTGTCCGGATGACGGGCACACTCGACGGCAAATACCTGTTGTTTGCCGGAGCGCGCTCGATTTCCGTGGTCAATGTCGCCAGCAAGCAGGTACTCAAATACGATTTGCCCAATAACATCGCGCATGGCCGGGTACAGATAGTGGACGGGCACGCCTACGGAGTGGCTGGTGGGGAACTATTCAAACTGAACTTGCAGAAGAAGCAGTTGATGACGAAGGCCTTTGACGCTAACGCGCATTACTGGCAGGGAATATGGCAGGTCAACGGGGTGCCCTATATCTTCGCCACGGCACGCAATGCGCAAAGCAAGGAAGCGGCTTACGCTTTGCCGGTCGATGCCAGTCTCAACCTGGGGGAACCCGTGGTGAATGCCTCGTACACCTCTGGAATGAATGACGGAACGCTTGGACAGGTTGCCGACGATAGCGGCTATTTAGCCGCAAGCGGGAAAGGCCAGACCTGGGTGGTCAGCATGTTCGAGAACAAGGTCGTGAACAAGCTGCCGAGATACGACTACGACCGGGTGACGGCGTACCAGGGGCTGATCCACGCCCAGAAAAAGGGTGGCGGCGGCATGGATATCTATCGCTTCGGCAGTGACTCCGTCGTGCAGACGCTCGGCGCCGGTTTTGTCGTCGCCATCTCGAACAATGGCAACGAGATGATCATGAAGATGGCAGACAACAGTGTGAAGATGTTCTGCAAGTAGGCGAGGCTGCTACGCAAATAGCCTGAAAGAATCGCAAACGAAAAACCGCCGTGTTCTGCAACAAACACGGCGGCGGGGATTCGGGCTCAGTACAAACTACGCTCAGCTATACGCCGGCATCCCGGGCAACAGTTTCTCCAGCGTGATCGGATAATCGCGCACCCGCACGCCGGTGGCGTTGTAGATGGCGTTGGCAATCGCCGCGCCCACCCCGCAGATACCCAGTTCGCCGACGCCCTTGGCCTTCATGGGCGACGAGATCGGATCGGTCTCGTCAAGGAAGATCACATCCTGATGAGGAATGTCGGCATGCACCGGCACCTCGTAGCCGGCCAGATCGTGGTTGACGAAAAAGCCGTGGCGCTTGTCCACATGCAGCTCTTCCATCAAGGCCGCGCCGGCGCCCATGGTCATGGCGCCGATCACCTGGCTGCGCGCCGACTTGGGATTGAGAATCCGCCCGGCCGCGCACACGGCCAGCATGCGCCGGATGCGCGTTTCGCCGGTGGCGATATCGACCCCGACTTCCACGAAGTGGGCGCCGAAGGTCGACTGCTGGAACTTCTTGTCCAGGTCGCCGTATTCCATGAAGTCTTCCGCCACCAGTTCGCCATCCTTGGCCGCCTGCGCCAGCGGCAGCGAGCGTCCGGCCGCGCTGACGGTGCTGCCGGCAAAGGCCGCATCCGCCGCCAGGCCCAGCTTGGCAGCCACGGCTTCGCGCAGCTTCACGCAGGCGGCGTACACACCGGCCGTGGAACTGTTGGCGCCCCACTGCCCGCCCGAGCCGGCCGACACGGGAAAGCTGGAGTCGCCCAGTTTCACGACCACCTGGTCGATGGACACGCCCATCATTTCGGCCGCGGTCTGGGCCAGAATCGTGTAGCTGCCGGTGCCGATATCGGTCATGTCGGTTTCCACCGTGACGATACCCCTGGCGTCCAGGCGCACGCGCGCGGCCGACTTCATGACCAGGTTGTTGCGGAACGCCGCCGCCACGCCCATGCCGACCAGCCACTGGCCGTCGCGCTGCTGGCCCGGCTTGGCATTGCGCTCTTTCCAGCCGAACTTGTCCGCGCCCGTGCGCAGGCAGTCGATCAGGCGGCGCTGCGAAAACGGCCGCGCCGGCTTGGCCGGATCGACCTTGGTGTCGTTCAGGATGCGGAACGTGACCGGGTCGATCTTGAGCTTTTCCGCCATCTCGTCCATGGCGATTTCCAGGCACATCAGGCCCGGCGCCTCGCCCGGCGCGCGCATGGCGTTGCCTTCAGGCAGATCGAGCACGGCCAGACGCAGCGCCGTCATGCGGTTGGCGCCCGCATACAGCAGCTGGGTTTGCGCGGTGGCTGTTTCAGCCGAGCCCTCGGGCAGATTGCCCGACCACGATTCGTGGCCGATGGCCGTGATCTTGCCATCGCGGGTGGCGCCGATGCGGATACGCTGCTTGGTGGCCGGGCGGTGCGTGGTGTTATTGGCGATCAGAGGACGCGGCAGCGCCACCTTGACGGCGCGCTGCGCGGCGCGTGCGCCCAGCGCCGCCAGCAGCGCTTCGGCGCGCAGGAACAGCTTGCCGCCGAAACCGCCGCCGATGAAGGGCGACACCAGGCGCACGTTGTCCTTCGAAATGCCCAGCGTCTTGGCCAGGTCGCCGCGCGTCCAGTCGATCATCTGGTTACTGGTCCAGAGAGTCAGCTTGTCGCCTTCCCACTTGGCGATCGAGGCATGCGGCTCCATCATCGCGTGCGACTGGTCGGGCGTGCTGTACCTGGCGTCCAGGCGCACGGGCGCGGCGGCGAACGCGCCGGCGAAGTCGCCCGTCTTGGTGTCCGGATCGTCCTTGGGCACCTTGCCCGAGGCCTGCACCTTGGCCAGATCGTAGGCGCCCTTCTCTTTGGCGTACTTGACCTTGACCAGGCTGGCCGCGGCGCGGGCCTGCTCGAAGCTCTCGGCCACCACCAGCGCGATAGCCTGGTGATAGTGGGCGATCTCCGGGCCGCCGAGCAGCTTGGCGGTGTTCATCTTGCCCTTGCCAAGCTTACCGGCCGACTCGGCCGTGACGATGGCGATCACGCCGGGCGCTTTTTTGGCCTCGGCCAGGTCCATCGACGTGATGCGGCCCTTGGCGATGCCGGCGCCGATGATGTAGCCGACGGCCGCGTTCGGCGCGGCCTGGTGCTGTTCATACGCGTACGGCGCGCTGCCGGTGGTTTTCAATTTGCCGTCGACGCGGTCGAGCGGACGGCCGACGACCTTGAGCTGGTCGATGGGGTTGGTGGTGGCGGGGGTGAGAAATTTCATCGCTTAGCCTTTCTTCGCTTCCGCCAGCACGGCGGCAAGTGTCCGCTGTACCAAAGGTAATTTGTACGCGTTGTCGTGGGTGGTTTTGGCGCCGGCCAGCAACTGGTCGACCACCGCCTTGGCGCCGCGCGGCATGGCAGCTTCGGCCGCTTCCACGCGCCACGGCTTGTGCGCCACGCCGCCCAGCGCCACGCGCCCGGTGCCGTCCGGCTGCACGATGGCGGCCACGGAGATGAGCGCGAACGCATACGACGAGCGGTCGCGCACCTTGCGGTAGATATGCTTGCCGCCGACCGGCTTGGGCAGCTTGACGGCGGTGATCAGTTCACCCGGCTCCAGCGTGTGCTCCACGTGCGGCGTGCTGCCCGGCAAGCGGTGGAAATTGGCGATGGGGATCACCCGCGCGGTGCCGTCGGCCTTGACGGTTTCCACTTCCGCGTCCAGCAAGCGCATGGCCACGGCCATGTCGCTCGGATGGGTGGCGATGCAGGCGTCGCTGGTGCCGACGATGGCGTGGCTGCGGGTAAAGCCGCCGATGGCCGAGCAGCCGCTGCCCGGCACGCGCTTGTTGCAGGCCTGGTTGGTGTCGTAGAAATAGGCGCAACGGGTGCGCTGCAGCAGGTTGCCCGCCGTGGTGGCCTTGTTGCGCAACTGGGCCGAGGCGCCCGACAGCAATGCCCGGCTGAGGACCGCGTAGTCGCGCCGGATACGCGCGTCCGAGGCCAGGTCGGTGTTGCGCACCATGGCGCCCACGCGCAGGCCGCCGTCCGGCAGCGCTTCGATCTTGTCGAGCGGCAGGCCGTTGACGTCGATCAGCTGGCCCGGCGTTTCAATCTCCAGCTTCATCAGGTCGAGCAGATTGGTGCCGCCGGCGATAAAGCGGGTGCCGGCGGCGCGGGCAGCGGCAGCGGCCTGAGGCGCCGTGGTGGCGCGCTGATAGTTAAATGCTTTCATGCGGGCCTCCCGGCAACTTCAGTGATGGCGTCGACGATGTTGGAATAGGCGCCGCAGCGGCAGATATTGCCGCTCATGCGTTCGCGGATTTCCATCGCGGTCAGCTGCGGACGGGCGTTCAGGTCGGCCGTGACGTGGCTCGGTATGCCCTGCTTGATTTCGTCCAGCACCGCCACCGCCGAGCAGATCTGGCCGGGCGTGCAGTAACCGCACTGGAAACCGTCGTGCTTGATGAACGCCGCCTGCATGGGGTTGAGCGCATCGGCCGTGCCGAGCCCCTCGATCGTGGTGATCTGGTCGCCCTCGTGCATCACCGCCAGGCTCAGGCACGAATTGATGCGCCGGCCGTCGACGATGACGGTGCAGGCGCCGCACTGGCCATGGTCGCAGCCCTTCTTGGTGCCCGTCATGTGCAGGTTTTCGCGCAGCGCGTCGAGCAAGGTGGTGCGGGTGTCGACGTCGAACTGCTGGGTTTTGCCGTTGACCCGGAACGACACTTTGTTCGTCACCGGGGCCTGGGCCGGCGCCGGCGTCGTGGCGTTCTGGGCGTTGGCGGCGCCCGGCACGGCTGCCGCGGACGCGGAAATGGCGCCCACGATGAGCAGCTCGCGCCGGGAAATTTTGAGGTCGCTGATGTCGTCCATCTGGTGGATCCTTTACTGAAGTAGTGATTGCCTTGGCGACCCGAATTGGATCAGCAAGGGCATATGGAGCAATGCGGCCGTGCCAGATGAGCGATCCATGAGCGCCTGATGACGTCGGTCCTCCATCGGTGCACTCTTATCTGAGCAGCATGATTGTGTGGCATTCTAAGTGACATATTGCAAACGCCGCGTCCGGTACAACATTTCTGTATCGCCCGTACCTACAGCACCGACGCCAGTGCACCGTCCGCGTAAACGCATCGCGCGACAACTGTTGCAGCTGGAGAAAGCCTTGCCCGTTTCGTCCAGCCTGACGGTGAAGGTGGGCGATCCGGCACCGCGCCTACTGTATCGGCTGGTGATGGTTTTGATAAGTCCGTTAAATCGCTATACACCTATGACGTGCAGTCATGAATGTCGGGAAGCCGTAGCGACCCGTCCTGGACGGGAAATATTGAACGAGAATGAACTTGTCGTTGCTGCCGGACAACTTCGCAGTGATTATCGGTGATTTTTCTAGCCTTCCAGCAATAGATGGGGGACACTCAATCCACTGAACCACCGCTAAAACAGCGATGACGCCGGCAGCCATGGCGTCCATCGCGAACGCGCCCGCCCCATCCCGCCGGCCGTTCGAGCCTTACCGCGTGATGTCAGCGTTGCCTTCCGAGCAGCGCACCTGCCCTCGCCCCACGCACGCGAGCGCCACCCGCCAGTCAAGCTTAGTGCGCCGCTTCTGGCCGCCCGCGCCGCGCCCGGCCGGGCGCCGTGTGCGCCACGCCCTCAACATTTTTCGGATGATCATCATGCTCTCGTTAAAGAAACTCAACATCGGCACCCAGCTGTCCCTTGGGTTCGGCCTGCTCACTGCCATGATGCTGGTCCTGGCCGCCATCGCGCTGTCGGGTGTCTCGTCGATCAGCGCTGCCGTCCAGCAGCTCGACAAGATCTCCGAACAGCGCCTGGAACCCCTGTATCAGACCCGCGAAGCGCTGGCACAGACCGGACTGGCCGCCCGCAACGCGTATATCTTCAAGGACGATGGACAGGCGGCCAAGGAACTGGCCGTGCTTGACGAGCAGCGCGCGCTGTATCTGGCCGCCCTGGCCAAGCTGGCGCCGGCCTACGCGGGCGACGCCGAGTTCGCCAAGGTCAGCGCCGGGTTACTGGCCATGGCCGAGGCGCTCAAGATGCCGCGCCAGTTCCGCGAAGCGGGCAAGATGGAGGAATTCGGCAAGTTCCTGGTGGAAGAGTGCAGTCCGCTGCGCCGCCAGATCGTCGCCGACATGGCGGTGGTGGTGCAAAAAA
>CALRYE020000161.1:0-15335 GCA_943372275.1 Janthinobacterium lividum | reverse complement strand
CGCCGTCTGGATGGGGGCGCTGGCCTACCTGGGCGACCGCCAGCGCAACGCCTTTGCCTGGGGCGCGCTGATCGCCGGCATCGCGCTGTGGGCGCCGCAGGACATGCTCATCTCGCTGAATGCTGCCTGCTGGCCCAACGTCTGGATCGACTGCATCGCCGTGATCGCCATGCTGCCGCCCCTGATTTACCTGTTCATCACCGACCGAAACGCAGCACGCAATTCCAGTTCGACCACCCACCGTCACGCTGACCGCCACGAGGCTCACGCATGAACGTCCATCTGCTCGCGCTGCAACTGATGGCCGCCCAAGGCTGCCTGGGCGCCTTCGATACGCTGTACCACCACGAACTGACCGAAGCCCTGCCGGGCCGCGCCAGCGCGCGCCGCGAACTGTCGATCCATGCCGTGCGCGCATTAATCTACTCCGCCCTGTTCATCGGCCTGTCGTCGTGGGAGTTCCACGGCGTCTGGGCGCTGGTGCTGATCGCGGTGTTCAGCGTCGAAATCGTGCTCACCCTGTGGGACTTCGTGGTGGAAGACCGCACCCGTCTGCTGCCTGCCACCGAGCGCGTCACCCATACGGTGCTGGCCATGAACGGCGGCGCATTCATCGCATTGCTGGCCATGGCGGCACTAGGCAGCCCGGCCTGGCTGGCGCAACCGACCGCGCTGGTCTGGCATCCGCAAGGCCTGCTGGGCGCGTTCCTGGCCGTGTGCGGCGTGGGCGTTGGCCTGTCGGGGATGCGCGATGCGTTCGCCGCCCGCGCGCTGGGCCGGGCTGCCAACATCAAGGCGCCGGCCGTGCACTTCAGCGACACCGAAGCGAGCGTGCTGGTCACCGGCGCCACCGGTTTTATCGGCCAGCGGCTGGTGCGCGCCTTGCTGGCCGACGGCCACCGCGTGACGGTATTGTCGCGCCAGCCGCGCGCGGCGGCCTGGCTGTTCGATGGCGCCGTGCAGTGCGTCGCCAGCGTCGACGACCTGCCCGCCTCGCGCCGCTTCGACACCATCATCAACCTGGCCGGCGCGCGCATTCTGGGCTGGCGCTGGAGCGCCGGGCGCAAGCAGGCGCTGCGTCAAAGCCGGGTGGCCCTGACGAACAAACTGGTGGCGTGGATTGCCAAGGCCGAGCATAAGCCGGCGCGCCTGCTGTCGGCCTCGGCCATCGGCTACTACGGCATCCAGGCGGCGGGCGACGATCGCACCTTGACCGAGCAGGACGGCCCGCAGCCGATGTTCATGTCCGACCTGTGCCGCGAGTGGGAAGAGGCCGCCGGCGCTGCCGCCCAGTATGGCGTGCAGGTGGCCTGCCTGCGTTTCGGGCTGGTGCTGGGCACGCAGGGCGCGCTGCCCATGATGCTGTTGCCGATTAAGCTGGGCATGGGCGGCCCGCTGGGCCGGGGCACGCAATGGCTGTCGTGGATACACGTCGACGACCTGATCGGCGCGATGGCCCATGTCTGGCAACATGGCGCAGCTGGCGCCTATAATTTCACCGCGCCCGACGTGGTGACCCAGGCGCAGTTCAGCCGCGTGGCAGCCACCGTCTGGAAGCGCCCGTATGGCTTGCCCACGCCGGGCCTGCCGATGCGCGTGGCGCTGGGCGAACAGGCCGACCTGCTGCTGGAAGGCCAGCGCGTGGCCCCGGCACGCCTGCTGGAAAGCGGTTTTACATTTCGCTATCCGACCCTGCAGCCGGCACTGGCCAGCCTGCGTTAAATTTTTAGATGAAGGAATCCGCATGATCCGAGCTGCCAATTTCGACCGCGAAGTCGATGCCATCCGGGGACTGATCAATGAGTATGTGACCTGGCTCGAATACGACCTGTGTTTTCAGGGCATCGACCATGAGCTGAGCCATCTGGACACGGTCTACGGCCCGCCGGGCGGCGGCTTTTTGGTGGCCGACCACGACGGCGCGCTGATCGGCTGCGTGGCCGTGCGGCCCTTATCCACCGGCACGGGCGAAATGAAACGGCTGTACGTCAAGCCGGCGTACCAGGGCCAGGGCCACGGCAAGGCGCTGATCCTGGCGGCGGTCGACTTGGCCCGGCAGCTGGGCTATGCCAGGCTGGCGCTGGATGCCGCGCCCAAAACCATGCCGGCGCAGCTGCTCTATCAGCGTCTGGGTTTCCGGGAAATTGCCGCGTACGCGCCCAGTTCGATTCCGGATACGCGCTATTACGAGCTGGTATTGACGGCGCCGGCGGGTGCTTCGGGGTTGTGACTTCGTACCTCTGGTAACACTTCTTACCGAAGTATGCTGTGATGTACATGGGATTCGGGTTGTAATGGGTACATGGGCAATCGGCACTTCCAGCCCATGTTCCTGAAGAGCGATGAAACTCTGCAGGGGCCAACGGATTCACCTACAGGAGTAATTCATGAACACGAAAGCCCTCGTCTCTGCTGTCATCGCTGCTGTGTGCCTGGCTTCGGGCACGACCGCCTCGGCCCAGTCCTATAACGATCGCTCCGACAACAACCGCTACGAGCAACGCAACGACGACCGCGGCGACCGCGACAACCGTTATTCGCGTGCCGACCGAAATGATCGTGACCACGACCGTGGCGACCGCTACGTGCGCAACGAGCGCCATGACCGCTATTCGTCGCATGACAACCGCCGCCATGACCGCTACGACGGCCGTCGCGACAACCGTTATGACAATAACCGCGTCGTGGTCCGTACGTATAACAGCGGCTACAGCAATGGTTACGACAATAGCTACAGCAACGGCAACCGTTACGAAATGCGCCGCGGCGCGTATCTGCCACAGCAATACCGCGGCGACCGCTATGTGGTGAGCGACTGGCAGCAGCGTCGTCTGTACGCGCCGCCACGCGGTCAGCATTGGGTCAGCACCGGCAACGGCAACGATTACGCGCTGGTTGCCATCGCCACCGGCCTGATCGCCGCTGTGCTGCTGAATAATTAAATCAGCAAGCAAGTTAAAAAACCGCCGGTTTAACCCGGCGGTTTTTTCGTCATTTGATTTACCGCACAGCGAGCATGCGAGGATGCACGTCTGTGATCCAACTTCGCTAGACAGGGATGTCCGTGATCTTTATGCACATAGTTAATGGATCATCTGGAAAGCGGGTAAATCCATATTTTTCGTAGAAAGATGCTGCACTACTATTTTTTGCGTCGACGAACAGCGCATACCCGCCGACCTGAGCGGCAGCCTTTGCCACCCGTCCCATTGCGTGCGCTAACAAATATTCGCCGTAGGATTTACCTTGATGATGGATGCTTACCGCAAGTCGGGCAAGTGTGAATCCAGGAATGTCGCTGGGCATGCGCTTTTTCATCTCCACGGGCAGACTTTCTTTGCACACCATCTTGCGGATCGCGACGGTATAAAAACCCATGATGACGGTAGGCGATTCATCCTCAATCAGAACATAGGTCTTGGAAATCGATTTTCTCTGGTGCTGTGATGCAGTCGTTCTTAAGAAGTCATTTAACTCCTTGGTTCCGCAATCGAATTCTTTAACCTCGTGCGCCGTCTCCAACGGTGTCACTCTGATTGCCATTTTCTATTTCCCTTTGCTTGAGACGCTCAAACGCCCTCTTCAATGCCGCGTTAGGCCCCGAGGGGTGATCAAGCATATTGATCAGCATGGCAGCATCATTTTTCGAGAAATAGATATTTTTTTCACGATCAATGATTTTTTCAGCCTTTTCTAAGGCCGCCTGAACCATGAACTGATTAGTGGTCGCGCCGGTCAGGTCTGCGGCCTCCTGCAGTTTTTCTGCGATGGCTTGGGGTACCCGGATTGTTATCCGGTCCTTGATATCCGTTGCATTCATTTTCTTACCTTTTACCCCCGAAGGAGCCAATGGTCGGACAAGTGTCACTGTCGTCGTAGTTATCGTCGTAGTTATCGTCGTAGGTATCGTCGTAGGTATCGTCGTAGGTATCGTCGTCGGTATTATGGGAGTCGTCGCGCATCGCGCTAGCTCCATGTCCGTGCCTATAACGATCAAAGCATACCACTCGCGGCGTCGAAACGCAACACTGGCGTCAAAATGACGCCATGCACTCGTTATCCTTAAGTTAGGTCACCTGTTCTGCCAGCTGCTCCAGCCGCGCCAGCAATCTGGCCATCGGTTCCTCGGGATTGCGCCACCAGTCAGTCGACCAGATCCGGTGCAGTTCCCAGCCCAGACCTTCAAGCACATGCTGGCGCAGGCGGTCGCGGTCACGCGCCGTGGCGCCCGAGTGGTAGGTCGCGCCGTCGCACTCGATCCCCAGCAGATAGCGACCCGGCGCGCGCGGATCGACCACACCGATGTCGATGCGGTACGCCGATACGCCCACCTGCGGATGCACCACCCAGCCTTTGTCGCGCAGCATGGCAATGACTTGCCGCTCGAACGGGCTGTCCGGCTCGCGCCCGGTCGGAATGCTTTGCTCGACCAATGCACGCGCACCGCGGATGGCGAACTCCAGATAATGCTTCAGGTCGCGCACGCCGGCCGCGCGCACCCGCGCCAGATCGATCTGTTCCGGCAGCAAGGTGCTGAACACCACCACGCCCTGGCGCGCGCGCGTGACGGCCACGTTCAGGCGGCGATGGCCGCCTTCCAGATTGAGCGGGCCGAAATTCAAATTGACCTTGCCGCTGGCGTCGGGGCCGTAGGTGATCGAAAAATAGATCAGGTCGCGCTCGTCGCCCTGGACATTTTCCAGGTTCTTGATGAACAGCGGCTCCACGCTGGCCTGGGCGATGGCCTGGTCGAGCGGAGCCGAGGCGCGGCGGCGCGCGTCCAGCAGGCTTTCGATCAGCGTCTGCTGGGCCTGGTTAAACGTCACCACGCCCAGCGACAGGGCGCACTTGGCGGGATCGAGATAGTGCTGCTCGATGGCGGCCACGATGGCATTCGCTTCGGCGCGGTTGTTGCGCGCGCCGCCGCGGTCGTACACGCCGGTCACATGCTCGAAGCGCACGCCGCCATCCTGCGTCACCGGCGACGGGAACGTCACCAGCTGGCTGTCGTAGTAGGTCACGTTGGAAAACGTGATCAGGCTTTCGTGACGGCTGCGGTAGTGCCAGTTGAGCGACAGGCGCGGCATGCCGATGGACAGGCATTCGTCCAGGATGCTTTCCAGATCCTGCACTTCGTCTTCCTCGCTGTTCGCTTCCGGGTCGTCCACGCGGTTGAAGAAGTTGGTCGGCGGCAGCTGCTTGGGGTCGCCCACGCACGCCAGCTGGCGCCCGCGGGCGATCGCGCCGACCGCGTCCCACACGGGAATCTGCGACGCTTCATCGAAGATCACCACGTCGAACTGGGCGTGGCCGGCGTCCAGATACTGCGCCACCGACAGCGGCGACATCAGCAGGCAGGGTTTCAGCTTGGGCATCAGGGTCGGCAAGCTTTGCACCAGCTGGCGGATCGGCATGTGCTTGCGCTGCTTTTGCAGCTCGCGCCGCAAGGTCCCCATTTCGGAATTGACGCCGATCAGCGCGTCGGGCGAGGGCAGCTGGCCGGACAGTTTGGCCACGATGTATTGCTGGGTGAGCGACTGGAAGCGGGCGTCGGCGCGCTGGAATTCGCCGATCTTGCGCTCGTGGTCGGCCGTGGAAAAATCGCGCAGGGCCGGCTCGCGGTCGATGATCTTGCGCACCCACCAGCTCTGATAGCTGAACTCGAAAAAGTCGGGCAGGGCGCCCAGCGTCACGTCGCCGTTGTGCAGCGACGTGAGCAAGCCTTGCAAGCCTTGGGCCACGGCCTTGGCGCACACGCGGCGCCACAGGCACCATGGCTGCAACTGGCGCGCCGCGCCGCGCCAGCCTTGCACGATGCCGAGCAGGCGTGCAATCGCCCCGCCGGCTGCTGTTTCCGGCAACAGCGCGGGCGTGCGCGCCAGCTGCTCGATTTCTTGCAGTTGTTGGTTGAACAGGCGCAGCGCATCGCGGTAGGCGATCAGTACGCGGCCGGCGGCGGCGTCGGCCGCCAGGGCGCCCCGGTTGTCCGCCACGAAGCCTTGCAGGGTGGCGCGCAGCCGCTGCGCCAGTTCCAGATCGGCGCCGGCCATGCGGCTGACCGCTGCGGTAAATTCCTGCGCCCATTGCTCGGCCAGTTGCACGGCGGCCCAGTCGGTGCGGTGCCCGGCGAACTCCGCTTGCAGCAGCACGCCCGCGTCGGGCGCCATGGTGGCCAGCGCCTGGTCTTCTGCATTGAGTTTGCCCAGTGCGTCGAGCAGGGGATCGATGGCCGCTTCGGCCGGTGGGCGCGCATCGAGCGCGTACGCGCCCAGCTGCGCGCTCACGGCGCGCTTGGCCAGCCAGCTGCGCGGCCACCAGGTGGCGCGCGCCTGTGCCCATTGCAGCTTGATGTCGGAGGCGTTCAGGCTGGCCAGTTCCTCGCGGTAGGCTGAGCCCAGCGGCGCCCAGATGCTGGCGCGCTGCATGCCGCGCTGGCGCAGCACGGCCAGCGTGGCGCGGGCCGCTTCGTCGTGCGCGGCGCGCGCCACGCCGGAGGGAATGCGCGGTGCGCGCAGCACCACGTCCGCCAGCCGGTCGAAATGATCCAGGCTGTCGAGGGATTGGCCGGTCGGCGGCAGCGCGAACAGATCGAACGCCCCGGCGGCGGCTTGCTGCAGGGCGTCCCCGGCGCGCGCCAATGCGCCGGCTTTGGCCAGCAAGTCTTCCTGCCACGCGTGGGTCCAGTCGGTGTTGCCGATGTCCGCCAGCGGATGGTGCTGCAACGCGCTCAGCTGGCTGGCCATGGCTGCCATCTGGCGCGAGGTGTCGCGCAGCGCTTCCAGTTCGGCGCGGCCGTGCATCAGCGGGTCGGTCCAGTCCAGCGCCGCCGGTTTCACGGCCGGGTGGCCGATGCACACGCCGATGGCGTCGTACACCGTCAGTCCGTTGGCGTATTGCTGGTGCAAGGCCTGTGCCATGTCGTTCAGGTCGCCGCGCAAGGCCGCCAGCCGGTCCGCTTCCAGTTCCCATTCGGCCACGCTCTTCGCGGCCACGGTGTCGAGCGCAATGCCCAGCTGCCTGAGCACCGTGCTCTTTTTGGCCTTGGCCGAATGCAGCTCCAGGCAGAATGCGCCCAGCCCCATGGTGTTCAGCCGCCGGTGCACCACTTCCAGCGCCGCCATTTTCTCCGATACGAACAGCACCGTTTTGCCGCAGGCGAGCAGGTGCGCGATCATGTTGGTGATGGTCTGGCTCTTGCCCGTGCCGGGCGGGCCTTCCACCACCAGGTTGCGGCCGTCGCTGACCGCGCAGATGGCGCGCAGCTGCGACGAGTCCGACAGCAGCGGCGCGAACAGGTCTTGCGGCGCGTGGGTCCGGTCCAGCGTGTTGGCCGGAAAGCCGATATCGCTCGCCCCGAAGGCTTGCCCCGGATGGTTGATCAGGTGCGCCACCACGCTGTTTTCCATCAGCTGGTGCTGGCGGTCCTGCAAGTCTTTCCACATCAGGAACTTGGTGAACGAGAATATGCCGAGGTGGACCTGATCCTTGACTTCCCAGCCGGCCATCTCGCCCACGTGCAGGCGGAAAATCTGCAGCACGCCGGCCACGTCGATGCCCTTGTCGTCGCTCGGCAGCACGTCGAACGACGGCAGCTTGAGGCCGAAGTCCTGCATCAGCTTTTGCACCAGGGTCGGGTTGACCATAGCGTCGTCGTCATGGCGGGTCAGGCGAAAGCCGCTGCGCACCGACTGGCGCGTGAGCGTGACGGGAATGAGCAGGATGGGCGCCAGGTGCGTGGTCTCGGCTTCTTTATCTTCCTGCCACTGCAACAGGCCAAAGGCCAGGAACAGGGTATTCGCGCCGCCTTCCTCCAGCCCCGTGCCGGCGGTGCGGAAGATCTCCAGCAGGCGCGCGTCGAGCGCGTCTTCGGCCACATCGACGATGATCTCGCGCCGGCCCAGCGCGTCGCGCGCCAGGTCGTCCAGCGGCGCGTTGCCGGTGCGCGCCGTGTGCACGGCGGCGTCGCGGTTGTCGGTGCCGGTCATGACGGGCGGCAGGGCGCGGATGGAAAACTCCTTGCCTTCCGAGAGTACGTCTTCCAGCGCGGCGGGATTCGGGCAGACTAGCCGCATGCTGGTCTTGACCTGCTTGAAGTTGAGCAGGCGGTTGCGCAGGGTCAGGTCGAGCAGCTTGCTCTTCCAGCGTGTCAGGCGGCCTTCCGGCGTGTCCGGCAGGCGCGCTTCGATCACGGGCAAAAATTCCGGGTCCAGCGGCGGCAGCGGCGGCATCGCTTCGATGGCCGGCGCGTTCTCAGGCGTTGGCGCCGGGATGTCCACCGTGGTGGCGCGCGACGGCAGCGGTCGGATCAGCAATTCGCGCGCGCGCCGGATATCCACCGCGTACAGGAAATTGGCTTCGTCGTTCAGATGCTCTTCGCCCGTGGCGCAGGCGCTGCGCAACGACGGCTTGGTGGTGTCGGCGATGCCGGTCGTTTCAAAGACGATGAATTCGCCCGATTTGACGCGCTTGCGTACCGCCTGCACATCGTCCACCACGGCGGTGGTAAAACAGGTGTCGATCAGCCACACGCCGACCCAGGCGTGGCCATCCTTGAACAGCACCACCGGGTGCAGGCCGGTTTGCTCCAGCATCGAGGCGAACAGCATGGCCAGATCCAGGCAGGTGGCGATGCGGCCTTCCATGATGCGTTCGGGCGTGCGGATCTTCTGGCCATCGTTGCCGAACGACGCGGGCGGGTTGGCGTACTGCAGGTTTTCCGCCGCCAGGGTGCTGTACAGGGCCGAGACCTGCTGCCAGACTTTCTCGCGGTGCCTGGCCTGATAGCCGCTCATGGCGGCATCGGGCGCGCTGGCGCGCAGCAGGCTCGATGCCGAGCCGATCAGCTGGTCGACCACGGGCGAGTTGGGCATGCAGAACGCCGCCAGCAGTTCGGGCAGGGCGCGCGTGCCGGCCCACTGGTCGTAGGCCAGCACGTCGATGGCGTGGCTGGAAAAGACGGCATTGCCGGCGGTGGTCGAGGCGGTCACACTGACGGTGGCGCGCACCGATTCGTTCAGTTGGCTCAGATAGGCGTGATCGGGCTGCAGGTCGAGCGGCGCCAGCCTGCGCGTTTCGCCCGCGGCCAGATGGTCGAACTTGATGCGCGTGCCCACGGCGAAGGCCGGCGTGCAGGTCACCAGCACGTCGACGTCGGTGAGCGCGGCGCCGTGATTGGTGAAGGTGATGGCACGCAGCACCGGGATGCTGTTCTGGATGGCGGCGTAACCGATCGTGGCGTCGGCGCTGATGTCGATGTGCAGGGGCGGCGCTTGCGGCGGGACGACCGCCGCGCCGAAGTGGGCGATCAGCGCGTCCATGCCGCCGGCGAAACCCTGTCCCAGTGCTGTGAGACGCCAGGCGCCATCCTTGCGGTACAGCTCGGCCAGCATCAGGGCCCGTTCGCTGTGAAAGTCGCTGCCGGCAAAGCCGTAGATGGCGACTTCGTCGCCTCCATGCAGCACGCGTACGTGACCGCTGTCCAGCTGCGCGAGCGCGCCGGCGCCGTCGATGGCGGCGGTGAGCACCAGCCGTTCGATCGATGCCGGCAGCAGGTTCAGGTCGAGCGCGAAGCCATCGCCGCCCGGCGCCAGCGTCACGCCGGCGCACGGCGAGGCAGGCTGATTGAAGAACGTCATGTAGCGCTCGTCGGCCAGGCGGCCGCCGGCGTCCAGGCCGAAGCAGGCAATGTCGATCTCCAGACCAGGTGCGCTGGCAGCGATGTGCACCTCGAAGCGCTGGTCGGTGATGGCGAGTGCGCTCAAGGCAATCCGCTGTCCTTTTTCAATCTGCATTGCTACTGCCTTTGCTGGGGGAATGTTATGCCAGCATTCTATATCGGCGGGACATTTTCAAAGGGAGCTGCACGGCGTTTCGATGCAGATCGGCAGGTGTTAAACTAGCGGCCTTCACTTCAAGCGATACGAGCCATGACCACCAAAAAACAGCCGCCTGCCAAAACCCTGCCCGAGGCGCCTGCGGGACGCGTCGACAATCCCTTTCTCGACGCTGGTTTTTACGGCCGCATGCGCGACTACACCGAGCGCGACGCGGCGTTTTCCAAGGAGTTGAAGGCCATCGGCGAGAGCGGCGCCGGTAAGCTCAGTCCCGACGCGCGCACGGCGCCGTCGCTCAGCGTGCTGCGCAGCGTGGTCAAAAAGGGCTTGTCGCTGGACGAGATGCTGGGCCGTATCGTGCAGGGCGTCGAAAGCGGTCTGTGGGAACCTTGGCTGGCCGGGTACGGCTTCGAGCTGCGCGGCGCCAACTACGCCAAGACGGGCGAGCGCAACGCGCGTCTGGCGCTCGACTTGAGCCTCGGCTCCAAAGCCACGGCGGCGTTCGCCAACGCGGGCATCGCCAACTGGCGCAGTTTGGTCGCGGAAGACGCGGCGCAGGTGCAGATCGAAAAGCCGACCGAGAAGACGCCGGCCAAGGCGTGGGCGATTTTCTTTGTGGATGCGGCTGCCAAGTAAGACCGCATGAAGCTTGCATTTACCCCTGCATTTACCCTGCATTCACCCTTCGCTTGATCTGATCCTGCCCCGGCGGGCGCACGCGACGCCAAAGATTCTGGTGTTGCGATGCAAATGAGACTAAAATAATCTCATCTGATAGCGCGATGGGGGCAACGATGGGCACGCAAGCGAAGGTACCGCACTCAGGTAAGATTGCCGTCCACGATGGCCTTGGGCGTGTGGCGGCGCCGTCCACCGCTGTGCGCGATCCCGGTTTGTACGAGCGCAGCCACGGCCTGGAAACATTTCTCAAGCAAGTCAACGAGGCCACGCCCATGCAACTGGTCGAAATCGAGCGCAATGGCGTAGCCAGCGCGTTTGTCGTCGATCTGTCCGAACGCATGGAACTGCCCACGTCGCGGGTGTTTGCCATGTTGCGCATCCCGAAGGCGACCGCCGCGCGCAAGACCTCGGCGGGCGAGGTGATCGACGGGCGCGCCGGGCAATCGGTGATCGGCATGGTCCGCTTACTGGGTATTGCCAAGGATATCGTCGACGACAGCACGGCCGAGGGTGCGCGCAATTTCGATGTGGTCAGGTGGCTCGGACAATGGATCGAGCGGCCGCAACCGTCGCTGGGCGGGCGCAAGCCGTCCGACCTGATCGATACGCCGACCGGCATCGACATCGTGGCCCGTTTACTGGGCGCGATCCGCAGCGGGGCGTATCAATGAGCACGTATCGATGAGCACGTCTCGATGAGCACGTATCGATGAGCACGTCTCAATGAGCACGTATCAATGAAACTGTGGCGTATCGCCGCCGAAACGCGCAGCTATCCTGCCGACGATCTGAGCGGCAACGGCGCAGCCAAGTCCCCCGGACGCTGGAACGATGACAAGCAAGCCGTTGTCTACTGCGCGCCGTCGATCGCCATCGCGGTGCTGGAAACGGCGGCGCACATCGAGGACGCCGGCTTGCCCCTGAACCGGTTTCTGGTGCAGATCGATATTCCCGACGACGTGTGGGACTTGCGCGAGCAATTCGTCCCCGCTCAGCTGCCGGTGGCGTGGGATGCGATTCCCGCGGGCCGGGCCAGTGTTCAGGTCGGCAGCGCATGGCTGTCGTCGAACCGTTCGCCTATCTTGCTGGTGCCGTCGGTGGTGGTGCCGGAGGAATGTGCGGCCTTGATCAATCCGGATCACCCGATGGCGGCCCGCATCGCCGCTACCCTGGTTCGTTCGTTTGAATACAATAAGCTGTTCAGGCGGTAGTAGGGCGGAATGGCGCTTGAAACGGTCACTGCAGCACATAAAGCGCGCCAAACGCAAATTAGCACGATTGTGCTGCATGTAACCGAGCAGACGGCGGTCTAATGTCAACAACGACAACAATTCGCTTACCGGTAGAGCAAAAGGCAAGAATCGCAAGCGCGGCTGAGCGCGCGGGCAAGACTACACATAGTTTCATCGTTGAAGCAATTGTGGAGAAGGCGGAACTGGAAGAGAAGCATGCTGCCTTCGATGCCGAGGCCAATGTCAGACTTGCCGCCATCGTCGAATCAGGCAAAACAATTCCTTGGGCCGAGATGCGGCACTATCTTGAGGAGCGTTTAGCGGGCAAGGCGATAGCACGTCCAGTGGCTAAGAAAGAGGCTGATGTCGGTGTCCGTAGGTTACAAGTCACCCTCCTCGACGCTATGCCGTGGCAATAGTCTCCAGTACAAGGCGCACTGAGTCTGGAATCGCAACTGAACGATTGCTGGTACGGTCCACATAAACATGCACGAAGTGTCCGACCGCAGCGGGTAGCTGATCGTCATTGCGATACAGGCCGATTTCATAGCGCACGCTGGAGTTTCCCAGCTTGGTCACCCGGATGCCGGCATGAATCGTGTCGGGAAAGCTGATCGAGCTGAAATACGAACAGCCGGAGTCGACAACAAAGCCCACCACCTCGCCGTGGTGAATATCCAGCACGCCGCGTTCGATCAGGAACTGGTTCACCGCAGTATCGAAGTACGAGTAATACACCACGTTGTTCACATGGCCGTAGACGTCGTTGTCCATCCAGCGCGTGGGAATGGCCAGAAAATGCGGGAAGGCCGCACGCGCGATGGTGCGCAGATCGCGCACTGCCGGCTGATCAGTGTTTGACATCGCTGGCAGCAATCAATACTTCAACCGGGGCGTCGGTGGCGAACAGCTGGGCGCAATCGACCTTGTCGAACTCGTAGTGCTTGCCGCAGAAATCGCAGTTGATCGCCAGCTGCCCCAGATCCGACAGCGCTTCGTTGACTTCTTCCGTGCCCAGCATCTTGAGCATGTTGCCCACTTTTTCGCGCGTGCAGCTGCAATGGAATTCCGGATGCGCCGGGTCGAACACGCGGATCGTCTCTTCCCAGAACAATCGGTTCATCAGCGTTTCGATGTCGGTCGACAGCAGTTCGCTCTGCTTGAGCGTGGACGCGAGCATCACGGCGCGGTTCCAGGTTTCCAGTTCTTCCGCTTCGCTGGCCTGCACGGTCTGGTCGTCCTTGCCGCTGTGGCGCGGCAGCTTTTGCAGCAGCAGGCCGCGCGAGACGGACGCGTCGGCCGCCAGCCACAGGCGCGTGTCGAGCTGTTCCGAGCGCAGCATGTAGTTTTCGATGACGGTGGCCATGTCGTCGCCGTCCAGCGGCACAATGCCCTGGTAGGGCTGCTGGCCCGGCATCTTGTCCAGCGGGTCGAGCGTGATCACGAAGCGGCCCTTGCCGGTGGCGTTGAGCAGCTCGGTCAGCGTGGCGTCGTCGGCCACGCTGACGCCGTCGCCCAGCTTGGCGGTGGCGCGCAGGCGCAAGTCGGAATCGCATTCGACCACCATCAGGCGCACCGGACCGTCGCCATGGATCTGCATGACGATGGCGCCGTTGAACTTGAGGTTGGCCGAGAGCAGGGCCGCGGCGGCCAACATTTCACCGAGCACCGTCTTGACGGCGGGCGGATAGTCGTGGCGCTGCTGGATTTCGCGCCAGGTGTCGGAAATTTCGACGAACTCGCCGCGCACGGCGGCGTTATCGAAGATGAATTTCTGCAGGGTGTCGGTGTTGCCAACGGTCGTTACGGTGCTCATGGTTTATCCAATCTTTTTGAGGGCTGTCTTGAACAGCTGGGCGCGCGCCACATAGCTGGCGGCGCTTGCTTCGAGCTTGGCGACATCGTCCGGCGCCAGGGTACGCACCGCCTTGGCGGGCGCGCCGATAATCAGCGAATAATCGGGGAATTCCTTGTTTTCCGTCACCAGCGCGCCGGCGCCGACCAGGCAGCCCTTGCCGATCTTCGCGCCATTCAGGATCACGGCCTGGATACCGATCAGCGAGCCGTCGCCGACCGTGCAGCCGTGCAGCATGGCCTGGTGGCCGATGGTCACGCTGCGGCCGATGGTGAGCGGAAAGCCGATGTCGGTGTGCATTACGGTGCCTTCCTGCACGTTGCTGTCCGGGCCGATGGTGATGCGTTCGTTATCACCCCGTATGGTCACGCCCGACCATACGGAGGCATTCTGCGCCAGCGTAACCTTGCCGATCAGCGTGGCCGCGTCCGCTACATAGGCGGAAGGATCGATGTCGGGCGCGTCGTCGCCCAGTTGATAAATCGCCATGGTGGTCTCGCAGAGGGTGAACGAAAGGGGGTATTAAACAGGGCTGAACAGGATGCGCTATTTTACGCTCATGCCCGCTTGTCGGTCCGACAGCCAAAAATGGGGCCGCCGGGCGAGAATGCAATAGAGCCCCGCTCCCCAGTATAATCTGAACGATCGTTCTTTTTTGTTTTCTCTGTCGAGGTCAGTATGCAAGTGTCCCGTTCCGAATTCATTCCCGTGCGCGGCCTGCGCATGCACGTGCGCCACTGGGGCCGCGACGGCGCGCCCAAGCTGTTCATGGTGCACGGCTGGATGGACGTGGCCGCCTCGTTCCAGTTCGTGGTCGATTGCCTGCAGGGCGACTGGCATGTGATCGCGCCCGACTGGCGCGGCTTCGGCCTGTCCGACTGGAGCGCGTCGGACACCTACTGGTTCCCCGATTACCTGGGCGACCTGGAAGCGCTGCTCGACCATTACGCGCCCGACGTGCCGGTCGACTTGCTCGGCCACAGCATGGGCGGCAACGTGGCCGGCCTGTACGCGGGCGTGCGCCCGGCCCGGGTGCGCCACCTGATCAACCTGGAAGGCTTCGGCATGCTGGCCACCCAGCCCGAGCAGGCGCCGCGCCAGTTGGCCCGCTGGCTGGACAGCTTGCGCGCGCCGGCCGTGCTGCGCAGCTATCCCTCGGTGCAGGCGGTCGCGGCCCGCTTGCAGAAAACCAATCCGCGCCTGTCCGATGCGCGCGCGGCATTTCTGTCCCAGCACTGGTCGGCCCCGAATGAATCGGGCGAGTGGGAAATCCTGGGCGACCCCGCCCACAAGCAGCCCGGCCCGCTGCTGTACCAGCTCGAGGAAGTCATGGCGTGCTGGTCGGCCATCACGGCGCCGGTGTTGTGGGTCGAGGCGGACGACACCACCATGTGGAAGTGGATGGGCCCCAAGGAGCAGGCGCGCGCCGAAGTGGACCGGCGCCTGGGTCACTTGAAGCGGGTGCAGGCGCATATGCTGACCGACGCCGGCCACATGCTGCACCACGACCAGCCCGAGGCGCTGGCGCGGCTGATTGAGAAATTCCTAACGGAAACTTGATGGCGTCAAAAAACGTCGCCGTCCAGTCAGCGTACAATGAAACCTTTCCTGTTTGTCTGGCCTGGGCCCACGGTTACGTATGCTGAATGTTGATTTGCACTGCCACTCGAATGTATCCGACGGCGTCCTGGCACCGGCCTCGCTGGCGCAGTATGCGCACAAGGCGGGCGTGGA
>CALRYE020000160.1:0-15622 GCA_943372275.1 Janthinobacterium lividum | reverse complement strand
CTGATTTCATCGTTTAAGAGCGACGCCGCGATTTTTTCGAACCTGCACCACTGGTCGGCCTATCTGCCCTCTGATAACTGGTCGATGCGCAATTACAGCGCGGTATTCGAAAAAAGCGACCTGCTATCGTTCCTGTTCAATTCCGCCCTGATTGCCGCGCTGGTCGTGGTCGGCGGCGTGATCATCAACAGCATGCTGGCCTATTCGATCGCGCGCATGCGCTGGCGTGGGCGCCAGGTCGTGCTGGCGCTGGTGGTGGCGATGGTGATCGTGCCGTTCGAGGTCATTGCCATTCCGCTGCTCTCGCTGGTGGCGGGCCTGCCATGGCCGGCCATCGAGCACGGTCAGCTGGTGCTGCACAGCGGCTGGTTCAACAGCCTGCATGTGCAGGTGATTCCGTTCCTGGCCAATGCGTTCTGCGTGTTCCTGTTCTACCAGTTTTTTCGCGATATTCCACCGGAGCTGGACGAGGCGGCCAAGATGGATGGCGCGGGACCCTGGACCGTCTACGCCCGCATCATCATGCCCAACAGCGGTCCGGTGATCGCCACCGCCGCCATCGTGCTGTTCATCTCGGCCTGGAACCAGTATCTCTGGCCCATCATGGTGATTCAGGGCGAGGCGTTCCGGCCGGTCCAGCCGGGCATCCAGCAATTCTTCGGACGCACCAATTCGTGGGGCCAGATCATGGCCTACGCAACGGTGATCACTCTTCCCGTACTGGCGGTGTTCCTGGCGTTCCAGCGGCAGTTTGTCGCCTCGGTCGCCGGCACCGGCATCAAGGGCTAACGCTATACTGATCTGGGCTTTACATGACGCTGAAACTGCACGACAAATTCATCTGGGACTTCTGGCACTTCGCCGAAAACGGCGAGCAGCACCTGTTCTTTCTGCAGGCCGACCGCGCCATCGGCAATCCCGACCTGCGCCACTGGAATGTGTCGGTCGGCCATGCCGTCTCGACCGACCTGCGCAACTGGACGGCGCTGGGCACCGCCTTCGCGCCATCGGACACGCCCGCATGGGACGACTACACCACCTGGACCGGTTCGGTGATCAAGGCCGAAGGCCGCTATCACCTGTTCTACACCGGCACCAACCGCGCTGAAAACGGACTGCGCCAGCGCATCGGCCACGCCACCGCCGACAGCATCAATGGCCCGTGGACGCGGGTCGGCAGCGGTCTGGCGCTCGACCTCGACGAACGCTTTTATGAAGAGCACGCCGAAGGGCGCTGGCATGACCGCGCACTGCGCGACCCGTGGGTGTTGGCCGACAAAATCGACGGCCAGTACCACATGTTCTACACCGCGCGCCGCAACGATGGGCCGCTGTACGAACGCGGCGTGATCGGCCACGCCGTCTCGCCGGACCTGGTCGAGTGGACGGCCACCGCGCCGGTGTACGCGGGCGGCCATTACGGCCAGCTGGAAGTGCCGCAGGTGTTCCAGCGCGACGATCTCTGGTACTGCGTGTTCTGCAACGTCGCGCCGCACTGGTCGCAGCACATGCGCGAGCAGCACCACGGCGGCGTCTCGGGCACCCACTATCTGGTGGCCGAGCATCCGCTGGGACCGTGGCGCCCGGCCCCGGGTTTCCTCGACGGCGAGATTCCCTGCCGCCGCTACGCCGGCAAGATTCTGCCCGATCCGCTCACCGGGGGCGACTGCCTGATGGCGTTCGAAGATGTGGGCACCGACGGCCAGTTCGTCGGCCAGATCTGCGATCCGTTGCCGCTGCGGCGCGAACAGGGCCGGTATTTTTTGGTCACTGAATGACAACGATAGACAAGCTCTGCACATAATAAAGACAATGGAGACAACATGAATCGCAACTACGTGGCGGCGGCGCTGCTGGTGGCATCGATGGCGCAGGCTGGCGCGGCGCCGGCGCCAACACTGGCGCACTGGCCGCTCGACGAGCAGGCCGCCCGCAGCACCATCGAAGCCGTCTCGGGGCGCGCCGATCCGGTCAGCTATGTATTCAACCAGGCCCGCTTCAAGCCGGCGACGGCGCCGTTGTGGCGTAGCGCGCCCGCCTGCGTGGTCAAAGGCTGCCTGCTGTTCGACGGCTACTCCACCACGATCGCCGCTGCCGGCCTGACCAGCGCGCAGATGCAGCAGGGTTTCACCGTCAGCGCATGGGTGGCGCCGCACGCGTTCGAATTCGGCGATGGCGGACACTATTCGGCCTTTGTCAGCCAGTTCGATGCAGAGAGCAAGCAGGGCTTTTCGTTCGGCGTCTACCGCTTCGGCACCTGGGGCATCAAGCTGGGCTTCGGTAGTGCGGTTGCCGATGTGCGCGTGCAGGCGCGTAAGCTGCCGCGCGATGCATGGTCGCATGTCGCGGCCAGTTACGATCCGCGCACGCGGCTCGTTGCGCTGTACCTGAACGGCGAACGGGTGGTCAACGTCGCTGCGCCGGTAGACGGCCAGTTCGGCATGCCGCCCGGCGCGCTGACGCTGGGGCGCCACTCGCAGCCGGAACAGATCGGCGGCGTGTTCAAGCTCAATACTTTCCTCGGTCTGATGGACGAGGTGCGCATCGGCGCCGGGCCTGCGGACAGCGCCGGCATGGCGCGCCAGCTAGCGGCCGACTATGCGGCCGACCTGGCGCCGCGTGGTGGCGCGGCGCCGGTGCTGGCAGCGGCCGATGTGACGATCCCCGCCTCCGTGTTCGCCGGCGACTTTCATCGTCCGCAATACCATCTGATGCCCGATGCCGGCTGGATGAACGAGCCGCATGCGCCGTTTTTCTACAAGGGCCAGTACCACCTGTTCTTCCAGAAAAATCCGTTCGGCCCGTTCTGGCATCAGATTCACTGGGGCCACTGGGTCAGTGCCGACATGCTGCACTGGCGCGAGTTGCCCATTGCGCTCGCGCCCGAAGACGATGGTCTGGCCACCGACGGCGTCTGGTCCGGTAGCGCCACCCACGCCGCCGACGGCAGTCCGGTGCTGTTTTTCACGGCCGGCAACGACAGCGCCAAGCCCAATCAGCGCACCGCCATGGCCACGCCGGCCGACCTGCGCGATCCGGATCTGGTGCGCTGGACCAAGCACCCGACCCCGGTTACTCTGCAGCAGGAAGGGCAGGGCCGCTTCGGCGAATTTCGCGACCCGTTCGTGTTTCGCGATGGCGCGCGCTGGTTCCAGCTGGTAGGTTCGGCGCTGCCGGGGCGCAGCGGCACGGCGCTGGTGTATGAATCGACCGACCTGCGTAACTGGACGGCACGTGGACCGCTGTTCTCGATCGATGCCAGCGCCATGCCGGACATGCAGCGCACCTGGGAATTGCCGCTGCTGCTGCCGCTGGGGAAAGGCAAGGATGGGCGCCAGCGCCATGTATTCATGAACGACGTGCGCGGCCAGGCGTATTACTGGGTCGGCGTATTCGACGCCGCCAGCGCGCGCTTCGTGCCGGATCTGGCCGCGCCGCGGGTGTTCGATGTCGGCCAGGGCCACTTTTCCGGCCCGAGCGGATTTGTCGACCCGAAAACCGGACGCAGCATCGTGTTTTCGATTGCCCAGGGCGAGCGCTCGCTCCAGGACGAGTTCGATGCCGGCTGGGCCCATAACGCCGGGCTGCCCGTCACCTTGAGCTTGGGCGACGATGGCGACGTGCGGGTGGCGCCGATCGGCGAAGTGGCCAGCCTGCGCGGCGCGCAACTGCTTAATCTGCACGACGTCACGCCAAAGGAGGCCAGCGCCGCGCTGGCAGCCGTCCATGGCGACGCGCTGGAAATCGCACTGGAGATCGCGCCGTCCAGCGTCAGAGCCAAGCGTGGTCTGGGCGTGCGCGTGGCGCCCCGGCAGGAGCGCACCGACCTGTACGTGGACAGCGCCAGCGGACGGCTGGAAATAGACCGCCGCACCACCAGCCTGGCCAAGGATTACGGCGTGCAGGGTGGCGCGTTCGATCTGGCCGGGGACACGCTGCGCATGCGGGTGTTTCTGGACCGCTCGATGGTCGAAGCGTACGTCAATGACCGCAAGAGCCTCACCAGCCGCACCTATCCGACCCGGCGCGATGCCGACGGCGTGGCGCTGCTGGCCGCGCCGGGCGACCGCATCGTCTCGCTCCAGGTTTGGGCGATGACTGGCACAGCGAAAAGGAATTGAGATGGCAAGTATCGCATTGCAGGGGGTCGGCAAGAGCTACCCGGGTAAATTGGCGCAGCAGATTTTGCAAGGCGTCGATTTCACCATCGAGGATGGCGAATTCGTGGTACTGGTCGGCCCGTCCGGCTGCGGCAAATCGACCTTGCTGCGCATGATCGCAGGGCTCGAAGAGATCAGCGCCGGCGAGATCCGCATCGGCGGCGAGCGCGTCAACGACGTGGCACCGGCCAAACGCGGTCTGGCCATGGTGTTTCAGAGCTACGCGCTGTACGCCCACATGACCGTGTTCGAGAACATCGCCTTCGGGCTGAAGCTGGCGCGCGTGCCCAAGGCCGAGATTCTGGCCTCGGTGCAGACGGTGGCCAGGATGCTGCAGATGGAGCACCTGCTGCAGCGCAAACCGCCGCAGCTGTCGGGCGGCCAGCGTCAGCGCGTGGCCATCGGCCGGGCCATCGTGCGTAAACCTCGCGCGTTCCTGTTCGACGAACCGCTGTCCAATCTGGACGCTGCGCTGCGCGCCGACATGCGCGTCGAGATCGCCCGTCTGCACAAGCAGCTTGGCGCCACCATGGTCTACGTGACGCACGACCAGGTCGAGGCAATGACGCTGGCCGACCGCATCGTGGTGCTGGGGCCGGCCGGCGTGCAGCAGATCGGCGCACCGATGCACCTGTACCAAAAGCCGGCCAATGTGTTCGTGGCCGGCTTCATCGGCAGCCCTAAAATGAACCTGTTCCCTGCGCTGTTGACGGCGTCGGGCGCGCTGCAGGCCGGGGCCGCGCAGCTGGCTTGGCAGGAGACCTCAAGCGCAGGCGCGGGCGCTGTCACGGTCGGCATCCGCCCGGAGCATCTGGTGGACGACGCGAACGACAGGGGCGATGGCAATGCCGCCGGCGCCATCGAGGGCGAGGTGCTGCTGGTCGAGCGCCTCGGCGCCGAGTCATACGTGCACCTGGCCGTCCCGGGCCTGGACAAGCCGCTGATGGTGGTGGTGCGCGGCGAGCCGCCCGCTAGCGGCACGCGCTGGCGGGTGCGCCCGCTGGACGGACGTCTGCACGTGTTCGATCAGGCCGGCCAGCGCATCGAGCCGCAGGGCGGCATTCACCAAACCAACGCCGGCGTGGCCGGCTTACCGGAGCTTGCATGATCATCGTTTGTGGTGAAGCGCTGTTCGACGTGTTCAACGAAGGCGACAGCGCGACCGGCTATACCTTGTCGGCGCGGGTGGGCGGTTCGCCCTTCAACCTGGCCATCGGGCTGGCCCGGCTGGGCGCAAAGGCGGGCTTTTTCGGCGGTCTGTCGACCGACATGTTCGGCCGCAAACTGGCGGCGACCCTGGAAAGTGAAGGCGTCGATCTGGACGCCGCGCCGCGCCCGGGCGCCAGCAGCGCGCTCGTGACCGTCGACGTCGACGCGCACGGTGTGCCGGCTTACACGCTGTACGGCGAGCACACCGCCGAACGCGCGCTGGCACCCGGCGACCTGGAACGCGTGCCGGCCGACGCCGCGGCGATCCACGTGGGCTCGTACTGCATGGTGGTCGAACCGGTAGCGTCCACCCTGCGCGCGCTGGTGACGCGCCAGCAAGGACGCAGCCTGATCGCCTTCGATCCCAATGTGCGCCTGAGCATCGCGCCGCAACGCGCCCACTGGTGCGCCCTGATGGACTGGATGCTGCCGCGCACCGACCTGCTCAAGATCAGCGATGAAGACATCGCCCAGCTCTATCCCGGTCTCACGCCGCAGGGCTTCATCGACCTGGCCCTGGAGGCGGGCGTGGCGCTGGTGGTGGTCACGCGCGGCGGCGCCGGCGTGCTGGCCGCCGCCGCCGCCCTGGCGCCGCTGGCGCTGCCGGCCGTGCCCGTCACGGTGGTCGATACCGTCGGCGCGGGCGACACCTTTCAGGCCGCGCTGCTGTCCCATCTGGCGCGCCACGGGCTGCTCACGCGCGCGGCCTTGGCCACGCTCGACAGCGCGGCGCTGCAAACGGCGCTGACCTTCGCCAGCACCGCGGCGGCGCTGACCTGTTCCCGGCGCGGCGCCGATCTGCCGCGCCTCGACGAGATCTTTACGCCACCCTGATTTTTTCGCAGCAAGCATGACAACGTTAGACAAAAAAGAGTCCGTCCGGGTGCCTGCCGGCCCCGGATAATCATAAAAGGAGACACGAAGATGAATCACCCGATGAATCACCCGCTGCAGTTCCCGATCCAGCGTTACCTGACCCGCGCAGCGGCGCTGGCCATTTGCCTGGCTCCTGCGCTGGTGTACGCCCAGCAGCAGGGCCAGCCCCGGCCCGTCGCTAGCGCGACTGCACCGGCTACACCCGCCACGGCGGCCGCAACGCCAGCGCCGCCAGAAAAAACCGACACCGACCCGGCCGCCGTGGTGATCGTCACCGGCGTAACGAAAAGCACTACCAAAAAGAACGCTACGTTCTCCATCAATACGCTCAGCGCCGACGAGATCCAGCGGCTGGCGCCGATGAGCACCGCCGACCTGCTGGCCAACTTCCCCGGCATTTACGCCGAGGGCAGCAGCGCCGGCGAGGCCAGCAACAATATCACCGTGCGCGGCTTGCCGGTGACGGGCGGCTTTCGCTATGCCCCGCAACTGATCGATGGCCTGCCGGCCTACGAGGAACCGGACGCGCCGTTCCTGAACAACGATGTGTTCGTGCGCGACGACCTGATGACCGAGAGCGTCGAGCTGGTCAAGGGCGGCCCCGGTGGCATTCTGTATTCGAATGGCCTGGGCGCCACGGTCAACCACGTCACCCGCACCGGCGGCCGGGAACTGGCCGGCGGCTACAAGGTGGAATACGCCGATTACGGCTTCCTGCGCCAGGACGGCTTTGTATCCGGCCCGCTTTCCGCCAACCTGACCGGCGCCATCGGCGGCTTTTACCGCCGCAGCAAAGGGGTGCGCGACACTGGCTACACGGCCGACCGCGGCGGCCAGGTGCGCGGCAATCTGGTCTACACCAGCGACGACCGGCGCACCGTAGTGCGCGCCGATCTGCTGGCGATCAATGACCGCACCGCGTTTTTCCAGAATTTGCCGATCTCGGTGCCGCGCTTTGCCAACAGCGGCACGCCAGCCCACCCGACCGTGATCGACCAGGACACTATCGCGCCGCTGGGGATCGACTTTGCCCATGGCACCACGGCCTCGCCGGTCAACCGCCGCTTCAACATGCTGGGCGAATATGGCCAGCGCACCATCGACCAGGCCGACGGCATCCATCCCAATTTCAAGCAAGTGACCCTGAGCGGCTCGCAGGAACTGGGCGATGGCTGGAAGCTGTCGGCCGGGCTGCGCCACAACAGCGGCACCAGCGGCTTCAATGCGGTATTCACCGGCAACGACACGGCCACGGCCGGCAATTTTTTCAACGCGCGCTACCAGAACGATGTGATTTCACCGGCGCATGGCGCCGCGCTGGGCTGCAATCTGGGCAATGCCAAGCTGATCGGTTTTGCCGGCATCCCCGCCGGCAATCCGTGCGCGGCGTTTGCGAATATCAACCGGGACGACTTCATCAACCAGTACGTCAAGGCCAAGGGCGTGGTGGGACGCTACCTAGACGATGGCTCGGCGGTGCCCGCCTCGGCGACGCTGAATTTCATGCTGCCGTTCATTGCCGACACGGCCGCGCGCAGCACGGTGCTCGATCTGAAGTCGCAAAAGTCGTTCGCCTGGCAGGGCTCGCACGACCTGACCTTCGGCGTGTACAAAAGCCGCTACAACTACGCCCCCAACTTCCAGGCGTCGCTGATGGTGACCGATGTGGCCGAACGCTCGCGCCCGATCGACCTGATCGCCGTCGATGCGCAGGGCCAGCAGGTCGGCCCCAGCCTGACCACGGGCGCGGCAATCCTGCCGGGCTGGTTTGGTTTCGTCAGCCAGATCCAGGGCGACGGCAATGCCGCCTACCTGCTGGACCACTGGGAAACGCTGGGCAACAAGCTGAAGATCGATGTCGGCGTGCGCTGGCAAAACCTGAAAGCCGATGTGGTGCGGCGCGACCGCAACCGGGTCACCGACCTGACCCCGGCTGGCACCGTGGTCGGCTCCACCCAGGACACCACGGCCGATAATGAGGTCAGCCTCCCGGGCGACCCGCATACCTTGCGCCATACCTATCACGGCCTGGGCTGGTCACTGGGCGGCAACTACAGCTTCAGCAAACCGCTGGCCGTGTATGCGCTGGCGTCCGACTCGTTCCGTCTGCCCAGCCTGAACGACTTGAACGACCTCAGCACCGCTGGCGCGGTGGTGGTCAATGGCAAGCCGGTGGAGGTAAGCGCGGTCGAAAACATCCGCCAGTACGAGGCGGGATTGCGCTATCTGACCCGGGGGTTTGGCGCCTCGGTGGCGGTGTTCTACAATAAGTTCTCGCCTCGCAGCCAGGTCAATATCTACAAGGATATTGAGTCGGGATCGTGCGCGACCCAGGGCGGTGTCACGCAAATCAATTCCTGTCCCGACGTGGCGCAGCTGTACAAGCGCGGGGTGCAGAACGTGGGCACCGAGGTGGAACTGAGCTGGCGTCCGGCCGGTCTGGACGGGCTGGAACTGAAGGGCAATGTGGTGCTGCAAAATCCGAAAGTGAACGGCGCCACTTACACCGTCACGCAGGAAGACAAGAACGCCCAGGGCGTGATCACCGGCTACCATTATGTGCAGATCAGCGAAGACGGCCGCCGTCCGCGCCGCCTGCCGAAGGTGATGTTCAACCTGACGCCGTCGTATGACCTCAAGCCCCTGCTGGACATTCCGGTCAGCCTGTACGCCCAGTACCAGTACTACGGGACGCGCTTTTCCGAGGCGAGCGACAACAACGTCACCTTGTATCCGTCGTACCACATCGTCAATGCGGGCGGTGCCTACCAAGCCACGGAGCGCTTGAGCGCGCGCTTGCACGTGTCCAACCTGACCAACCAACTGTCATTTACCGAGGGCGATCCGCTGTTTAACGATCTGCTGTCGCCCGATGGCACCCGCAACCGCGGGGTGGCGCGGCCGCTGTTTGGACGTACCTTGCGCTTCAGCCTGACGTATATGTTCTAGAAGGGCGTCAGAAATCAGGTTTGCATGGCGGCGGGCGCGTACTGTGCGCGCTGCCCGCCAGCGGCCTGGCCCGGGCGCCACTGCTTAGATTGCTTAGGCGGCCGCCAGGTTTTCGATCAAGCCCATCTCGCCCGACGACATCAGCTTGTCGATATCGACCAGGATCAGCATGCGCTCGTCGATTGTACCCAGGCCGATCATGTAATCCGAATTGAACGCCGTGCCCATTTCCGGGGCCGGCTTGATCTGGTCGCTCGTCAAGGTGGTCACGTCGGAGACGCTGTCGACCACCATGCCCATGATGCGCCCGCCGATGTTCAGGATGATCACCACGGTGAACTGGTCGTACACGGGCGTGCCCAGCTTGAACTTGATGCGCATGTCCACTACCGGAATGATGATGCCGCGCAGGTTGATCACGCCCTTGATGAATTCCGGCGCGTTGGCGATGCGGGTGACGGCTTCGTAGCCGCGAATTTCCTGCACTTTCAGGATATCGATGCCATATTCTTCCGACCCCAGCGTAAAGGCGAGAAATTCGCGCCCGGCGCTGTCCTTGGCGGTCGTGGCGGTGGTGGAGGTGGCTAACATGGCGGCGTTGTCCTTCAGTAATCGATTGGGTGGGAGTGCCCGCACGGGGCAACATTGCATCGAAAGAGTAGCAGAGTCCCGCACCAATTACGAGCAGTTGGAATGTTGCCCCAAGTAAAAATTGATTCCTTGGGACAACGCGCAACACATTCGTGATGCAACTGGCAATCTTGGGCGCAGTGGCTTGCGGTAAACCCGGCCTGCTGTCGCATTCCAGCATCGGAACGCCCGCCAAGGCGGCCCGATTGCGGGTGCCAGCGACGGTAATTCAACTTTTTTGTTCCCCTGCCGTAATATACTTGCTGAATTGGAGGGTGCCGCTGCGGCGCCGCACAGCGCAATGCGCCCGCAGCACGGTCACAGGAAAAACACGCAATGAACCACCTCGACGGCCTTTCCGCTCTGATCATTGAACCCCATGCGGGGATGCGGGCCAGCATCCATAACATGCTGACCCTGTGCCGTCTGACCAAGATCGACCATGCCGGCAGCGCCAACAACGCCATCAAGCACCTGAGCCTGAAGCAGTTCGACATCGTTTTGTGCGAGTACGACCTGGAAGGCGGGCAGGATGGCCAGCAATTGCTGGAGGATCTGCGCCACCACAAGCTGATCAGCCTGTCGACCATGTTTTTCATGGTCACCGCCGAGGGCAACTACGGCAAGGTGGTCAGCGCCGCCGAGCTCGCGCCCACCGACTACATTCTCAAGCCGTTCACCGCCGACCGCCTGCTCGAGCGCATCGCCCGGGCGCTGGAAAAGCGCAACGTGTTCATGCCGGTCTACCAGTTCATGGAGCAGGGCAATCAGCGCGACGCCATCGCCGCCTGCATCGAGGGCGTGGCGGCGCACCCCCGCTTCGCCAACGATTTTCTGCGCCTGCGCGCCGAGCTGCACATGTTTCTGGGCGAGCCCGACGAGGCCGAGCCGATTTACCAGCAGCTGATCGAAGCCAAGGCGATCGCCTGGGCCCGCCTGGGCCTGGCCAAGACGCTGTTCATGCGCGAGCGCTACGCCGAATGCCAGGCCATGCTGGAAGAGCTGGTCGACAGCAACAAGAAGTTCGTCGACGCCTACGACTGGCTGGCCAAGACCCACGCCGCCGTGGGCGACTTGCCCAAGTCGCAACAGGTGCTGGCCGACGCGGTGGGCGTGTCGCCCCATGCGGTGCGGCGCCTGCGCACCCTGGGCGCCACGGCGCTGGAAACGGGCGACACCGACACGGCCGAAAAAGTCCTCAAGCAAGTGGTCAGCAAGGCCAAGTATTCCGAATTCCGCGACCCCGAAGACCACGTGAAACTGGTGCAGACGCTGGTGCGCAAGGGCGACCCGGTGCAGGCCGCCGCGGTGATCCGCGACCTGGACAAGTCGATGGCCGGGCAGCGCAACACCAGCGCCTGCAGCGCCATTTCGTCGGCCCTGGTGCACGAATACACGGGCAATGAAACGCGCCTGAACGAGTCGCTCACGGCCGCGCTCAACGCCTGCAAGGACAGCCTGGGCATGTCGGCCAGCGTCAAGATGGAACTGGCGCGCAACTGCCTGCAGAACAACATGGAAGAGGGTGCCACGCAGGTGATGCGCGACGTCATGCTCAACGCCCCCAACAATGCGGCCCTGGCCAAGGCCATGAGCGTGTTCGAGCAGGCCGGGCGCGCCGAGCTGGGCGCCAGCATCGCGCAGGAAAGCCGCCAGGCCGTCATCGACCTGGTGGCCGAAGGCGCCAGCAAGGCCAAGGACGGCGACTACCGCGGCGCCGTCTCGCTGATGGTCGAAGCGGTCGACAAGCTGCCCGACAATCCGCAGGTGGTCTTCAACGCCGCCGTGGCGGTGCTCAAGTGTCTTGAAAACATGGGCTGGGAAGAACGCCTGGGCCAGTACGCCATGACCCTGATCGACAGCGTGCGCCGGCTCGACCCCGTCAATCCCAAGCTGCCCACGCTGGCCGGGCTGCATCAGAGCATACTCACCAAGTACGATAAAGGCACGCGGGCAAAGGCGGCGTAAGCCGTGCACCGATATAACTTCATGGTCAGCAACACACCCTTTTCTCCCAAGTCCCCGGCCGCGCAAGGCATCCAAGGCAACCAGGGCAACCAGGGCGCGCACAACAACCAGGGCAGCCCGACCGGCAACGATACCCGGCGCGTGCGCGCTTCCCTGATGAACAAGGTCTGCGGCGACGAGGACATGTTTGCCCTCGGCACGTCGGTGGCGCGCGTGGTCCAGATGGCCTCGTCGGACGACCAGGGCACCCACGATCTGGCCTACTACGTGCTGTCCGACGTGGCGCTGACCCAGCGCATCCTGCGCCTGTCCAACACGGCGCGCTACCGCACCGCCTCCGGCACCAACGTCACCACCATCTCGCGCGCCATTTCCCTGCTGGGCTTCGACAACGTCAAGACCACCGCGTTGGCCATGCTGCTGGTCGATGCGCTGTCCAACAGTGCCCACGCGCAAAGCGTGCGCATCGAACTGGAGGCGGCCCTGTGCGCCAGCCTGGTGGGGCGCGAAATGGCCCGCCACAGCTTTTACCAGGGCGCCGAGGAAGCGTCGATCGGCGCGCTGTTCAAGAACCTTGGCCCGCTGCTGGTGGCGTCGCACGAGCACGAGCGTTACCGCGAAATCAACGCCATTTTCGCCAGCGGCAAGCACTCCATCGGCCAGGCGTCGCAGATGATCCTGGGCTGCAGCTACGACGCCCTGTCGGAAGCGGTGATGGCCGAGTGGAAGATTCCCCACGTAATCGTGCAGACCCTGGCGCAATTGCCGTCCGGCGTACAGAAGGTGGCCGCCAACCGCAACGAATGGATGCGCCAGGTCGCCTCGTTCGGGCTGGACGTGGCGCGCCTGATGGGTCGCGCCGCCAACCCGGCCGACACCGACGAAGCGCGCGCGCTGCAGCTGCGTTACGGCGCGGCGCTCAATCTCGACCTGCGCCAGATGGGCGAACTGTTCCAGGCGGTGCAGGATGAAATGACGGGCTTGTTGCAGAGCATGAACATGGAGCCGGTGGCGCGCCTGGACGACGTTCAGCCGCCCGAGCCGGAAGGCTTGCCCAACGTGCTGTTGCTGGCCACCATGGATGCGGGCGAGCATCAGGAAGAGGGCTGCCACCCCAGCGGCAAACCGCGCAATGCGCGCGAACTGCTGCTGGCCGGCGTGCAGGATGTGACGCAGATGCGCGCCTCGGGTCAGGGCAAAGTCAACGAAGTCATCCTGGCCGTGCTGGAAACGCTGTACAGCAGCATGGGCTTCCGCTTCGCCACGGTATGCCTGAAGGATGGCCGTAGCGGCACGTTCCGCGCCCGGCTGGCCTTCGGCGACGACCATGCGCGGCGCCAGGAAGGCTTTGTGTTCCCCATGAACCCGTCGCGCGACCTGTTTCATCTGGCCATGGAGAACGATGCCGACCTGATGATTGCGGACGCCACCAGCCCCAAGATCCGCGATCTGCTGCCGGCCTGGCACCGCACCCTGCTGCCGGACGCCCGCAGTTTCATCGTGCTGCCGCTGGTGGTGGGCAAGGTGCAGTTGGGATTGTTTTACGCGGACCGCCGTCAGACCGCGCCCGAAGGCGTGCCGGCCGATGAAACCTCGCTGATCAAGGCGCTCAAGGCGCAGGTGCTGGTGGCGCTGGCGCCGTAAGGTCGGGCCGGAACCCGCGCCGTAAACCATTCCCGACGCGCATCCTAAATAATTTGGCTATGTCACCGTTAAATACGGGATATTGAACTCTTCTGTCGAGCCCCGGTCTGACCAGAATCGGATCGCCAACGGAAGATCGCCATGGATGGCTACACGTTCGAGCACATCTCGGGATGGCTGCGCACGCACGTCGACGAGCTGTCCGTTGAGCAACGTCAGCAGATGGCGGGTACATTGCAGCGCGGTTCGCTGCGCCAGCAAACCATCGACATCATTGAGGCGGTCGCCGCGCCGAAGCTGGCCTGTCCGCGCTGCGGCGCGCGCCGCCTGCACCGGGACGGCCAGGCCCACGGGCTGCAGCGCTATCAGTGCGTAGGCTGCGGGCGCACCTTCAACAGCCTGACCGGCACCCCGCTGGCGCGCCTGCGCCACAAGGCCAAGTGGCTGCCATATCTGGCGACCATGCTCGACTCGACCACGGTGCGGCGCGCCGCAGCCCGCGTGGAAGTCCATCGCAATACCAGCTTCCGCTGGCGCCACCGCTTCCTGAATTGGAGTAAGCATGACCGCAAGCTCCCCCTGTGCGATATCGTCGAGGCCGACGAAACCTATGTGCTGGAATCGCAAAAAGGCGCGCGCCGCCTAAGCCGTCCGGCGCGCCGGCGCGCCGGCGCGGCGGGGTGGCGTCCCGGCGCGGAATTTCAAAAGAACACGTATGCATCCTGGTGGCGCGCGACCGCGCCGGGCGCACTCACGACGCCGTCACGGGACGGGCGCCCCTGCGCCGCGCCCAGCTGACGACCCATCTGAAGCCCCTACTGGCGCCCGGCTGCGTGCTGGTCACCGACGGCCACCCGGCCTATCCGGGTTTCGTCCGCGAGCACGGCGTAGTGCACCGCGCCGTCAATCAGTCGGCCGGCGCGCGCGTGCAGGGGCAATGGCACGTGCAGAACGTGAACGCGTATCACAGCCGGTTCAAACAGTGGCTGCGGCATTTTTATGGGGTGGCCTCGCGTTACCTGGCCAATTATCTGGGCTGGCGCTGGGCCGTCGATGGCGCGCGCATCGCCACGGCCGAGGCGCTGCTGAGAGCGGCACTGACAGCGCCACCCCATACTTTACGGTGACATAGCCAACAATTTCACACCTTTTTCGCTCCAGCCCTTGCAAAGCCGCTTTGGCAGCGGTTACAATCACGCCCCGAAGCAAGACGTCAGTAACGCAGCGGTTCAACTTACCGCAAACGCTGTTGACAGATATTTTGACTTGCTTCATACTCTGCGGTTCCTCGCGGAGGGGTGGCCGAGTGGTTAAAGGCGACAGACTGTAAATCTGTTCTCTATGAGTACGCTGGTTCGAATCCAGCCCCCTCCACCAAGATTTTGCAGGACGAATGTTGCAGGTGAGTAGTCGGTGAATGAAGTTACCTCGCGGGTGTAGCTCAATGGTAGAGCAGAAGCCTTCCAAGCTTACGACGAGGGTTCGATTCCCTTCACCCGCTCCAGGACTTCTGCAATGCGTTGTTCGCGCCGTACGGCGCACCAAATAGCCCTTTTAGCTCAGTGGTAGAGCACTCCCTTGGTAAGGGAGAGGCCACGTGTTCAATCCACGTAAAGGGCACCAGAATTTTTAGTTTGTACTTCAACAGACAACCAGCTTGCGCGTCACATGATGTGCCTGGGCATTCTCAAAAAACGTTAGGAGTCTAAAATGGCAAAAGGTAAATTCGAACGGACCAAGCCGCACGTCAACGTCGGTACCATCGGACACGTTGATCACGGCAAGACGACCCTGACGGCTGCAATCGCGACCGTTCTGTCGAAGAAATTCGGCGGCGAAGCTAAAGCATACGACCAGATCGATGCAGCACCAGAAGAAAAAGCACGCGGCATCACCATCAACACGGCTCACGTCGAGTACGAGACGGCTAACCGTCACTACGCGCACGTTGACTGCCCAGGCCACGCCGACTACATCAAGAACATGATTACCGGCGCAGCACAGATGGACGGCGCGATCCTGGTTTGCTCCGCAGCGGACGGCCCAATGCCACAGACCCGCGAGCACATCCTGCTGGCCCGTCAGGTTGGCGTTCCTTACATCATCGTGTTCCTGAACAAGTGCGACCTGGTCGACGACGCAGAGCTGCTGGAACTGGTTGAAATGGAAGTGCGCGAGCTGTTGTC
>CALRYE020000159.1:0-15926 GCA_943372275.1 Janthinobacterium lividum | reverse complement strand
CGATCATCCCAGCGACAAATCGTCCAGGATCGGGCAATCGGGCCGGTCGTCGCCGTGACAGGCACGCGCCAGCTGCTCAAGGGTGCGGCGCATGGCCTGCATCTCGGCGATCTTGCGATCCAGCTCGGCGATGTGTTCGCGCGCCATGGCCCGCACGTCCTTGCTGGCGCGCTGCTTGTCCTGCCACAGCGTCAGCAGAGTCTTGATCTGGTCCAGCGAGAAGCCCAGCGCGCGCGAACGGTGGATGAACTGCAGCACCTGCACATCCTGCGCGCTGTAGCGCCGGTAGCCGGCATCGGTGCGCTGCGCCGCGTCGATCAGGCCGATGGATTCATAGTGGCGGATCATCTTGGCCGACACCCCGGACGCCTTGGCGGCGTCGCCGATATTCAACATCACAGTCCTCCTGTATGGGCTTTCCGGCGCGGTTTCCAATTTTTTAGCAGCAAGGTATTGCTGACCACGGCAACGCTGGAAAAGGCCATGGCCGCGCCGGCGACCATGGGGTTGAGCATGCCGAACGCCGCCAGCGGCACTCCGACCACGTTGAACACGAAGGCCCAGAACAGGTTCTGGCGGATTTTGCGGTAGGTGCGGCGCGAGATGTCGATCGCGTCGACCAGCAAACCCAGGTCGCCCCGCATCAAGGTCACGCCGGCCGTGTGCATGGCCACGTCGGTGCCGCTGCCCATGGCGATGCCGATGTCGGCCGCCGCCAGCGCCGGTGCGTCGTTGATACCGTCGCCGACCATGGCCACCCGTTCGCCCTGTGCGCGCATAGCCGCGATGCGGGCGGCTTTGTCCTCGGGCAGCACCTGAGCGTGGAAGGCGCCGATGCCCAGCTGCGCGGCGATGTGGCGCGCGCTGCCCTGGCCGTCGCCGGTCAGCATCACCGTCTTGACGCCCAGCGCGTGCAGGCGCCGCAGCGCGTCCAGGCTTTCGGGCTTGACGGTGTCGCCGAAGGCCAGCAAGCCAAGCAGCTGCGCCGCCGGCTCGGCCTGCGCCAGATACGACACCGTGTAGCCGGCCGCCTCGTGTTCGGCGGCGTTCAGTGCCGCCGTATCTAGCCCCAGGCGCGCCATCATGGCCGCGTTACCGAGCACCAGCACCCTGCCCTCCACGCTGGCGCGCACGCCCATGCCCGGCACGGCGCTGCTGGCCGTGGCCGGCGGCACCGCCAGCCCGGCTGCGGCCTGCGTCACGGCGCGCGCCAGCGGATGGTCGCTGCCCTGCTGCACGGCGGCGGCCAGCATCAGCAGGCGATCGCGGTCCCCATCCGCCGCCTGCAGTGCCGTCACGTTCGGCTGCCCGGCGGTCAGGGTACCGGTCTTGTCGAAGGCCACCGTGGTTACGCCATGCAGCAGTTCCAGCGCCTCGGCGTCCTTGATCAGGATGCCGTGGCGTGCCGCCACGCCCGTGCCGGCCATGATGGCGGTCGGCGTGGCCAGGCCCAGCGCGCACGGGCAGGCGATCACCAGCACCGCCACCGCGTTGATCAGCGCCACGCCGACGCCCGCGCCGGCCAGCCACCAGCCCAGCAGCGTAACCACGGCGATCGCCACGATGGCGGGCACGAACACGGCGCTGACCCGGTCGACCAGGCGCTGGATCGGCGCCTTGGCGGCCTGCGCATCCTCGACCGCGCGGATGATGCGGGCCAGGACCGTTTCGGCGCCGATGGCGGTGGCGCGCGCCACGATCAACCCTTCGCCATTGACGGCGCCGCCGATCACCTTGCTGCCGGCGCCCTTGTGCACAGGCAGGCTTTCGCCGGTCAGCATGGATTCATCGGCGTGGGTGTCGCCTTCGACGATCACGCCGTCCATGGGAATGCGCTCGCCGGGGCGCACCTCGACCTCGTCGCCGACCCGCAGCGACGCCACCGGCACGTCGTGCACCACGCCTTGCCGGCGCACGCGCGCACTGTCGGGCCGCAACCCCTGCAGCAGGCGGATTGCCTCGGTGGTCTGGCGCTTGGCGCGGGTTTCCAGCCATTTACCGAGGCGCACCAGCGTGATGACCACCGCGCTGGCTTCGAAGTACAGATGCGCACCGTGGTCGCCGTTCTGCTGCCACACATACAGCGACAGGAAATAGGCGGCGCTGGTGCCCAGAGCCACCAGCAGATCCATGTTGCCGGTGCGGGCGCGCAGGGCCTTGTACGCGCCCGCGTAAAAGCGCGCGCCGATCCAGAACTGCACAGGCGTGGCCAGCAAAAACTGCAGCCACGCCGGCAGCATCAGGTGCAAGCCGGCCAGTTCGGCCAGCATGGGCGCGAGCAGCGGCACAGTCAGGGCGGCGGCGATGGCGATCTGTAGCGGCTCGGGCAGGCCGGACGCCGCGTGCGTGTCCGCCTTAGTCTGCGCCGGTGTGGGCGCGTCGATGTGCAGCGTGGCCGTGTAGCCGGCGCGCTCGACGGCGGCGATCAATTGCGCCGCGCTGGCGCCGGCGGACGAGACCGTGGCGCGCTCGGTCGCCAGGTTGACCTGCGCATCGAGCACGCCGGGCACCGCGCGCAGCGCTTTTTCCACCCGGCCCGAGCAGGACGCACAGCTCATTCCCGTCACATCGAGGGAGACAGAACCGGATGGCGGCGCGGTCGATACCGGTGCCGCCGGGTCCAGCGTGGTGGTAGTCATAGGAGCCTCCATGGATTCATGCGTATCATCATGAACCTTCCCATTATAGTAAAGTCAAGACCCCGAAAGTGCGCGTGATTCGCTTGACCTTCCCACAGGGGCAAGGTTCACAATGCTGGCTGCATACGTTTGCATTCGTTATTTTGGAGAGCGATATGATCAAGCTGGATATCCCCGCGATGAGCTGCGGCCACTGCGCCGGCGTCATCACCAACACCGTGCGCGCGCTGGACCCGGCCGCGGTGCTCGACTTCGACATGGCGCAGCGCGCCGTCAGCGTCACCACCAGCGCCGCGCCCGACGCGCTGCTGGCGGCGCTGGCAAGCGCCGACTACCCCGCCACGGTGCGCACAGCATGAAAGCGCTCTGGCTGCTGCTGCCCGTCGCGCTGAGCGGCTGCGCCGGCATGTCGGCCGACGGGCGCTATGGCGAAGTGCGCGCGCTAGCCCAGGCGCGCACCAGCCACGCGCTGCCCGCCAGCGCGCCGGGCGCGGCAGCGTCCAGCTTCGCCCCGCTGCTGGCCGCGCCGCTGACCATCGACAACGCCGTGACCATCGCCCTGCAAAACAACCGCGGCCTGCAAGCGTCGTACGCAGAGCTGGGCATTGCCGAGGCGGACCTGGTGCAGGCGTCGCGCCTGCCCAATCCCGGGTTCAGCTTTGCGCGCCTGAAAGGCCACGGCGAGATCGAGATCGAACGCAAATTTACCGTGCCGCTACTGGGCCTGTTGACGCTGCCCATTGCGCGCGGACTGGAACAGCGCCGCTACGAGGCCGCCCAGCTGCGCGCCGCCGGGCAGCTGCTGCAGGTGGCCGACCAGACCCGCCGTGCGTGGCTGGGCGCGGTGGCCGCGCAGCAGACCGTGGTCTATATGGAGCAGGTGCAGACGGCCACCGAAGCCGGGTCCGACCTGGCCCGCCGCATGGCCGCGGCGGGCAACTGGAGCCGTCTGGAACAGGCGCGCGAACAGGTGTTCCACGCCGACGCCCAGGCCCAGCTGCTGCGCGCGCGCCAGACCTATATGGCGGATCGCGAACAGCTGATCCGGCTGATGGGCCTGTCCGCCAGCCAGAGTTTCACGCTGCCCGAGCGCTTGCCCGACGTGCCCGCGCAAGCGCGCCAGATCAAGGACGCCGAGGCGCAGGCCATGACCAACCGGCTCGACATGCTGATGGCGCAGAAGGAGCTGGCCGGGCTGGCCTCGTCGCTGGGCCTGACGCGCGCGACCCGCTTCATCAACCTGCTCGACACCAGCTATCTGCGCGACAGCAGCGCCGAAGGCTACGAGATCGAGCTGCAGATCCCTTTGTTCGACTGGGGCGGCGCGCGCGTGGCCAAGGCCGAAACGCTGTACATGCAGGCGGTGCACCGCGCCGCCGGAGCCGCGCTCGACGCCCGCTCGGAAGTGCGCCAGTCGCATGCGGCCTATCTGACGGCGTGGCAGCTGACGCGCCACTATCGCGACGAGGTGCTGCCGCTTAAAAAGCGCATCTCCGACGAGCAGCTGGTGCGCTACAACGGCATGCTGGTGAGCGTGTTCGAACTGCTGGCCGACGCGCGCGAGCAGGTGCTGGCGGTGAACGCCGCCATCGAAGCGCAGAAGGATTACTGGATCGCCGACGCCGCCCTCGAAGCGGCCATGACCGGCGCGCCGCGCTAAGCCGCTTCAGGCTTAGCTTTACGTTAAAAGAAGTCAGGAACAATCACCATGGTCACACGCAGGGATTTCTTTGGCGGCGCCGCCGCCGCACTGACCACCGCCGCGGTCAGCCGCGCCGGTGCCGCCTCGCTGCCGGAGGCGCCGCTGATGCAAAGCGCCGCCACCCAGCCGCCGTTGACGCCGCCGAACGGCCGCCCCTACAATCCGGTCGTCACCGTGAACGGCTGGACCCTGCCCTGGCGCATGAACAACGGCGTCAAGGAGTTCCACCTGGTGGCTGAACCCGTGCTGCGCGAGATCGCGCCGGGCATGAAGGCGCACCTGTGGGGTTACAACGGCCAGTCGCCGGGGCCGACCATCGAGGTGGTCGAGGGCGACCGCGTGCGCGTGTTCGTCACCAACAAGCTCAAGGAACAGACCAGCATCCACTGGCACGGCCAGCGTCTGCCCAACGGCATGGACGGCGTGACGGGCCTGACCCAGCCGGGCATCGCGCCGGGTAAGACCTTCGTCTACGAATTCGTGGCGCGGCGGCCCGGCACTTTCATGTACCACCCGCACGCGGACGAGATGGTGCAGATGGCGATGGGGATGATGGGTTTCTGGGTGACGCATCCCAAGGACCCCAAGTTCATGCCGGTAGACCGAGATTTTTGTGCGCTGTTGAACTCCTACGACATCGACCCGGGCAGCTACACGCCCAAGGTCAACACCATGACCGACTTCAACCTGTGGACCTTCAACAGCCGCGCTTTCCCGGGCATTGACCCGATGATCGTAGGCTTGAATGACAGGGTGCGCGTCCGCGTGGGCAACCTGACCATGACCAATCACCCGATCCACCTGCACGGGCACGAGTTCCAGGTGACGGGCACCGATGGCGGCTGGGTGCCGCCGGCGGCGCGCTGGCCGGAGGTGACGACCGACATCGCGGTGGGCCAGATGCGCGCGATCGAGTTCGTGGCCAACGAGCCGGGCGACTGGGCGTTCCACTGCCACAAATCGCACCACACCATGAACGCCATGGGGCACGACGTGCCGACCCTGATCGGGGTCGATCAGCGCGAGGTGGTCGGCAAGATCAACAAGCTGATCCCGGGTTACATGGCCATGGGCGAGCATGGCATGGGCGAGATGGAAGGCATGGCCATGATGCCGCTGCCGGAGAACACCCTGCCCATGATGGGCGGCGACGGGCCGTTCGGCGGCATGGGCATGGGCGGCATGTTCACCGTGATGAAAGTGCGCAAAGGGCTGGCCAGGGGCGACTACAAGGACCCGGGCTGGTACAAGCATCCGGCGGGCAGCGTGGCGTACGAGTGGAAGGGTGAACCGCTGAAGGAGGCGCCGAAGGCGCCCGATGCGGCCACCAGCGTGAAACCGGGCGAAACCGAGGTGAAGGTGATTCGGGATGGGAAGCACCACGGGCATTAGGCGACGGGGCCAACGTCGCTATGCTAAGAGCACACCCTGCAACGGTTAACGCCATCCTCGCGCACGCGAGGACCCATGCTGACTCTGCGCAGAGGTTCTATGGGTCCCCGCTTTCGCGGGGATGACGTTAACGAGTGCGATTGTTCGAGTGCGATTGTTCGAGTGCGATTGTTCGATTGCGATTGTTCGAGTGCGATTGTTCTTTTAAAGCTGTACTTCGGTGACGGCTACCTTCGTACTTCAATCCGCAAACGGCGTCTCCGGCATCCCCTTGACGCCAGGGCGCACCAGCACCGTGGCGCCGGCCCATTCATCGCCTTCCGCCTTACCCGCGGCAATCGACGTCACCAGCAAAGTATCCATGTCCGGTCCGCCGAACGAGCACATGGAGGGTTTGAGCATCGGCACATCGATCACCCGATCCAGCTTGCCTTCGGGCGTAAAGCGCAGCAGCTTGCCCGCATCGTTCCCGCAGATCCAGTAGCAGCCGTCGACATCGACCGCCGCGCCATCAGGGCGACCCGGATGCGCATTCATGTCGACGAACACGCGCCGGTTGCTTGGCGTGCCGCTGTCGATGTCGTAGTCGAACGCCCAGATCAGCTGGCGCAACGGATGCGAATCGGACAGGTACATGGTGCGCCCGTCGGGCGAAAACCCCAGCCCGTTCTGCACGATCAGATCCGACACCACCGGCGCCGACATACCCTCGGCGCTGCTGAAGCGGTACAGATGCCCGTCCGCCTTGGCTTCGGCCATGTCGAGCACCATGATGCCGCTCCAGAAGCGGCCCTGGCGGTCGCAGCGGCCGTCGTTGAAGCGCATGCCGGTTTTGAGTTCGGCCGGCGCACCCAGGCGGCGCGCCGACGCCTGCTCGCCCTCGCCCAGCACCAGATCGAACACGCCCGTCTCCATGCCGGCGACGATGCCGCCGCCGGCGGTGGTGGCGATGCAGGCCGCCATTTCATGCGTGGCCCAGCTGCGCACCCGCCCCGCCGCATCCAGACTCCAGATGCGGCGCGCCGGAATATCGACCCAGTACCAGGCGTTCTGGCGCGCGTTCCACAGCGGGCTTTCGCCCACCGTGCACACGCTGCTGTCGACCCGCTCCACGTTGGCAAACTGACTCATGGTGGTGGCGCCTTTTTAAAAATTACAGATCGGTGATGGCGCGATAACGCGGCACCAGCGCTTTCATGATGCCCCAGGCGACCAGGTAGGCGGTGGCGCAGATCGAGAACATGATCATGTAGCCGGTGTAGATATCGCCCGCAGCGCCGTAGTAGTCGAACAGCCAGCCACCCAGCTTGGTCAGCAGCACGCCGCCGAAGCCGCCGGCCATGCCGCCGATGCCGACCACGGAACCGACGCTGTGTTTCGGGAACATGTCCGACACGGTGGTGAAGATGTTGGCCGACCAGGCCTGGTGGGCCGAGGCGCCCACACCGATCAGCAGCACCGGCATCCAGAAGCTGATGTAGCCGAGCGGCTGGGCCAGCAACACCACCAGCGGAATGAAGGCGATCACCAGCATGGCTTTCATGCGGCCGTCGTACGGGTTGTAGCCCTTGTTGATGAAGTAGGTCGGGAACCAGCCGCCGCCCACGCTGCCGATCATGGTCATGCTGTAGAGCACGGCCAGCGGCACGACGATGTCGGTGCTGCTCATGCCGTACTGCGCCGACAGGTACTTCGGCAACCAGAACAGGAAGAACCACCACACGCCGTCCGTCAGGAATTTGCCGATGGCGAAAGCCCAGGTCTGGCGATAGCTCAGCAGCTTGAACCACGAGGTCTTGCGGGCCGGCGCGGACGACGCAGGCTCGCCCGCGCTGTCGCTGTTGATGTAGTCCAGCTCTTCTTTCGACAGGCGCTTTTGCTCGGCCGGCGGATCGTAGAACACCAGCCAGGCGCCCAGCCAGATGAAGCCGATGGCGCCGATGATGATGAAGGTGGCTTGCCAGCCCCACGCGGCGGCGATCAGCGGCACCGTCAGCGGCGCCAGGATCGCGCCCACGTTGGCGCCGGAATTGAAAATCCCGGTGGCAAACGAGCGCTCTTTCTTGGGGAAGTATTCGGCGGTGGCCTTGATCGCGGCCGGGAAGTTGCCCGACTCGCCGATCGCCAGCGCGGCGCGCGAGACCATGAAGCCGGCCACCGACACGGGCACGGCGGCCAGACCCACGGCGGCGAACATGCTGTTGACGCCTTCGCCGATGCCGATCGAGAACGCATGCATGATGGCGCCCAGCGACCAGACGGTAATGGCCACCACGAAGGCAGCCTTGGTTCCTAATTTGTCGATCACGCGGCCGGCAAACAGCATCGAGATCGCGTAGACGAACTGGAATGCGGCGGCGATGTTGGCGTAATCGGAGTTGCTCCAGCCGAATTCCTTCGACAGGGGCGCGGCCAGCAGGCTTAATACCTGGCGGTCGAGATAGTTAACGGTGGTTGCGAAAAACAGAAGCGCGCAGATAGTCCAGCGGTACCTGCCGATGCTAGGCTGAGTCATGGGGTCGTCTTTATAGTTGTTTGAAACGTGTCGCGCCGCCCGGGAGGCGTCTCCTCCTCCCGCGCCGGAACCATGGTCCCGGCGTTGCGGCGCAACCCAGCTTGATTCTGCGTTACAGCTGCCGCCGGCTAGCAGCAGCCGGCGGCGGTATTGCCTGCCTGGTTAGCTGCTCTTAGTTCGCCAGCACCAGGGTGCCGTCGACCAGACGCGCCAGCTTCTGCGGGTTGTGCTCGGCCAGTGCATCCGGCAGCAGATCGGCCGGAATGTTCTGGTAGCACACCGGACGCAGGAAGCGGTCGATGGCGGACGCGCCCACCGACGTGGTGCGGGTGTCGGAGGTGGCCGGGAACGGGCCGCCGTGCACCATCGAGTGCGCCACTTCCACACCGGTCGGGAAACCGTTGAACAGAATGCGGCCGGCTTTGCGTTCCAGGATCGGCAGCAGGCTCGCTGCCAGTTCGCGGTCGGCAGCGGTGGCGTGCACCGTGGCGGTCAGCTGACCTTCCAGGTGTTCGGCCACTTCGCGCATCTGCGCTTCGCTGTCGCAAGCGATCAACAGAGCGGCAGGTCCGAAGATTTCATCTTCCAGCGCAGGCGTCGCCAGGTAGGTGGCAGCGTCCGTGGCGTACAGCGAAGCGCGGGCGGCGCAACCGGCGCCATCCGTCTTGCCTTGGGCCAGCTGACGCACACCGGCGACCTGTTCCATTTTGGCGGTGCCTTCGACATACGCCTTGTGGATGCCGGGGGTCAGCATGGTGGCGGCCGACTTGCCTTCCAGGGCTGCCGAGGCAGCTTGAACGAAGGTGTCGAACTGCGCGCCTTTCAGACCCAGCACCAGGCCCGGGTTGGTGCAGAACTGGCCGACGCCCAGGGTCAGCGAATCGACGAAGCCCTGTGGCAGCGCGGCGTTGTCGAGCGCGCCCGGCAGCAGGAACACCGGATTGATGCTGCTCATCTCGGCGTAGACAGGAATCGGCTCCTTGCGCGCTGCGGCGGTGCGCAGCAGGGCCAGGCCGCCCTGACGGGAACCGGTGAAGCCGACCGCCTTGATGGCGGGATGGCCGGCCAGCGCCTGACCGATCGAACGGCCTTCGCCGAACAGCATCGAGAAGGTGCCTTCTGGCATACCGCTGTCGGCCACGGCCTTTTGCACAGCCTTGCCGACCAGCTCAGCGGTACCCAGGTGGGCGCCGTGGGCCTTGACGATCACCGGGCAACCCGCTGCCAGGGCCGAGGCGGTGTCGCCGCCGGCCACCGAGAACGCCAGCGGGAAGTTCGATGCGCCGAACACGACCACCGGACCGATGGCGATCTTGCGCAGACGCAGGTCGGGACGCGGCGGGGTGCGATCCGGCAGGGCCGAATCGATCGTCGCATCGATGTAGTAACCATCGCGCACCACTTTGGCGAACAGCTTGAGCTGGGTGGTGGTACGACCACGCTCGCCTTCCAGGCGGGCTTGCGGCAGGCCTGTTTCGGCCATGGCGCGCTCGATCAGGGCCGGGCCCAGATCGAGGATGTTCTGGGCAATCGCTTCCAGGAAGGCAGCGCGCTGCTCCGGGGTGGTATTGCGATAGGTGTCGAACGCCTGCTGAGCCAACGCGCATGCTGCATCCACGTCCGCTGGCGTCGCCAGACCGAAGTCGGGGGCGATGACGGCGTTGGTGGCGGGATTGATCGCCTGCGCGACGCCGGCGCTACCGCGCAGCGTGCGTTGGCCAATGACCATTTCTCCGTTGATTTGCATAGGGTTTTCCATTCTGTTATTGAGCACCTTGAGCTTGGATCAGCTTCGCCAGCATCGCGTCTTCCTCGGCGGTGAGGTCGGTCAGTGGTGCACGTACCGGACCGGCGGAATGGCCGACCAGACGGGCGCCGGCCTTGACGATGCTGACGGCGTAGCCAGCCTTACGGTTGCGGATTTCAAGGTACGGCAGGAAAAAGTCGTCGATCAGGCGGTTGGTGGTTGCGTGATCGTCTGCCGCGATAGCGTGATAAAAGTCCATAGCCAGTTTCGGCACGAAATTGAACACGGCTGACGAGTATACAGGGACTCCCAAAGCTTTGTAGGCGGCGGCGTAAACCTCGGCCGTCGGCAGGCCACCCAGGTAGCTGAAACGGTCGCCCATACGGCGCCAGATCGACACCATCAGTTCGATGTCGCCGATGCCGTCTTTGAAGCCGATCAGGTTGGGGCAGCGGTCGGCCAGGATCTCCAGCGAGTCGGCGGTCAGGCGCGACTGGCCGCGGTTGTAGACCACCACGCCGAAGTCGACCGATTTGCAGATCTCTTCCACGTGACGCACCAGGCCGTCTTGCGACGCTTCGGTCAGGTAGTGCGGCAGCAGCAGCACGCCGTGGGCGCCGAGGCGCTCGGCTTCTTGCGCAAACGCGATGGCGCTGCGGGTCGGGCCACCGGCGCCGGCCAGGATAGGCACTTTGCCGGCGCAGGTGTCGACGGCGGTCTTGATGACGTCGGTGTATTCGTTGTGGGTCAGGGAGAAAAACTCACCCGTGCCGCCGGCGGCGAACAGCGCAGTGGCGCCATACGGAGCCAGCCACTCCAGACGCTCGGCGTAGGTCTTCTTGTTGAAGTCGCCGTTGGCATCGAAGTCGGTCAGCGGGAACGACAGCAGGCCGGAGGACAGGATTTGTTTGACGTCTTGCGGATTCATAATTTCTCCAGATGGTATGGGGTGTTGGGCGGTGAGGCGTGCTGCATGTGCTGCAGCGTGTTTTTAAGTGATACGTCATCGTACAACCGATTTTTGTGTTTAGCAAGCACAAAGAACCGCTGTACAACAAATGAGAATGTTTGCTCAGACGCGTGAGCGGCGCGCCTCAGGCCGGGGTCGATTCCAGCTGCTGCTGGGCCTGGCGCAGACGCTCGCGGCTGTTGCTCAGGTGGGTGCGCATGGCCGCGCGCGCCGCTTCCGGGTCGCGCCGCAGGATGGCGCTGTAGATATCCTCGTGCTCGCGGTTGACCCGCTCCAGGTAGGCCGACGGGTCTTCATGGGCCAGTTGGGGCATGTTGACGCGGTTGCGCGGGATGATGGTATTGCCTAATTGACTAAGGATTTCGACGAAATAGCGGTTGCCCGTCGCCTGCGCGATCAGCAGGTGGAACTGCACATCGGCGTCGACCGCCGGACGACCGCTGTGCACGCTTTTCTGCATCTCCGCCAGCGCCTTGGCCAGCAGCGCCACCTGGGCGTCGCTGCGGCGCGAGGCCGCCAGCCAGGCCGCTTCCGCTTCCAGGCTGATGCGCAGTTCCAGCATGGCCAGCACGTCGAGCACAGTGACGATGCTTTCCGAGCCGATCGCCAGGCCACTGGCGCTGCGTTCGATGACGAAAGTGCCGATGCCGTGGCGCGTCTGCACCCAGCCGCCCGCCTGCAGGTGCGAAATGGCTTCGCGCACCACCGTGCGGCTCACGCCATGCTGCTCCATGATGGCCGACTCGGTGGGCAGTTTTTCGCCCGGCTTGAGGATGCCGTGCTGAATGTTGGAGGTAATGTACTCCACCACGCCCTGGGCCAGGGTGCGGTGCTTTTTGCGGGGAGTCAGTTGGGCGGCGGGAGGGGCGGACGGTGTCATACCGCCATTATACCGGGAATTACAGTTGTACGATGTCTTATAATGAGATGAGTCCTTGAGACGCGCTGGCGCCGGTGGTACAGTGGCGCCCATGAACTGTCGCGACGCCTGCGGTGCCTGCTGCACCGCCCCCTCCATCACCAGCCCGATTCCGGGCATGCCGAACGGCAAGCCGGCGGGCGTGCGTTGCATCCAGTTGGGGCCAGATCAGCGCTGCCAGATCTTTGGGCGGCCCGAGCGACCCGCGTTTTGTGCCGGATTGCAGCCGTCGGACGAGATGTGCGGGGCTAGCCGTGAACAGGCGATGCAGTGGCTGGGAGAATTGGAGCGGGCGACTGCACCGACTCAGCTGCGCTAGACAGCGCGCGAAGCGCAAACATTATGTTGGCCAGCGCTGAGCGCCGTGGATCACCCGCAATATCTCGATGCGTCCAACGCGTGGGGATATCCGGAAAACGACAAGAAACGGCGTCTGGCTGATGACAAGTTCCCGTGTCGTTCTCTTGCGCCCTGGTCGGCCAAGTTGCGGGTGAAGTTTCAGAAGCTCTACCTGAGCTTCAATTCGGTCGCCCTGTGCTATGGCAGCAGCAACGTTGTCCTCAGCGATATAACGCATGTGACGATCGAGCTCATTAATCCCTGGCGCAGCCAGACGATCTTCAAGACTTACGCGCCAGCGCTTTTTTGCTAAGTTCGGCGCGCAAGTCCGCCCAGTGGCTTTTGGCCTCATCATGAGTGACCCATTCAGCACCGGGAGAGTCTGCCTCTGTCAATCCCATTTCCACTTGTTCACGAAACCACTGATCGTGATCGTCGGTCGCATCGGGAGCGGCGGGCAACACCGAAGACGATGTGGATGTCTCGTGCTTGCTGGGGTCGCCAAGTCCAATCGCTATGCCGGTTTTAGTAGTCACGGATTGCACCTCTGTTGACAACGTCTAATTGTGCCGGGGTTCACCCATCTACGCAAATACTGGATGATATCGTGCTGCGGCACGTCTAACACGACAAGCAATGTCGCCCCAAAGTATGATTGTTTAGTAAATATTAAGAAACTTGCAAGCTATCGAGCGTATCGTTTGACCCTCCTTTTTCGCGGATGAATACTGGATTTGGTCGAAGCACCGACCCTGGCAGCGCGCCTGCTGCCAGCTGACACGCAGTCAGAACATCAATCCATAAGCGCACCACACCGGCCTTGCGCCGCGTGCGCACATAAATCACCGAAAGTAGGAGACACCATGCGATATCCCACCTCACGAACCCTGATGAGTCTGGCCATTGCCAGCGCATTCGGTTGCGCCGCATTGCCCGCCAACGCGCAGGCGACCCCGGACGCGCCGGCCGCTCCGGCACCGGCCGCTGCTGCTGCCACGGCGTCGGCAACACCCGCCGCCAACAACGACCCCAACCAGATCCAGGAAGTCAAAGTCACGGCCACGCGCTACTCGACGTCGCTGCTGCGCACGCCGCTGGCCGTCACCGCGCTCAGCCAGGACCAGCTGACCAAGAAGGGCGCCACCAGCATGAAAGACCTGGCCGGCGAAATCCCCAACGTGGTGATCGAAAACACGGGCCTGGACTCGGCCGTGCAGATCACCATCCGCGGCATCACCTCGACCAACTTCACCGAAACGGGCGACCCGGCCGTGGGCTTTCACGTCGACGGCCTGTACTCGCCGCGGCCGCAAGGCGCGCAGGCGCTGATGTTCGACATCGACCAGCTCGAAGTACTGCGCGGCCCGCAAGGCACGCTGTTCGGCCGTAACTCCACCGGCGGCAGCGTCAACGTGATCACCGCCAAGCCGGACTTCAGCGGCAGCTACGGCCGCGCCGACGTCGACTTCGGCAACTACAACAAGCGCCAGATCAGCGTGGTGCAGAACATCGCCGTCAACGACGCGCTGGCCCTGCGCGCGACCTACCTGCGCGTCAAGCGCGATGGCTACGCCAACCAGACCCAGGACCTGTCGGAAGCGAACTACCCGGCGCTGGGCTGGAAGCCGGACGGCATTCCCGACGTCGACATGCGCTGGAATAAAAAGGTCGGCAAGAGCGACTTTTACATGAACCAGAACCAGTGGGCCGCGCGCGTGGCCGCCGCGCTGAAGATCAACAAGGATGTCACGGCGCGCCTGACGTACGAAGAGTTCCAGGACTCGGGCGCGGGCTGGTCGCACTTTCGCGACTGCGACGCCGGCGCCGGCACGCGCTACGCCTGCAGCGGCGGGCGCTATGACCTGAACATCAACGTGCCCGGCCAGACCGACCTGAATATCAAGACCGTGCGCGCGGGCCTGACGTGGAACCTGAGCGATACCGCCAGCTTCGACTACAACTTCCAGATCGCCGACCAGCGCCGCACCGAGATGACCGACGACGACAAGGGCATGCAACACCCTGCCCCGTTCCAGGTCACGGGCCAGTTCCCGAATAAAGCCGGCGGCGACTACGGTACCTGGCCGCTGACCGACATCTACCACCGCACCATCGGCTCGCGCTACCTGTCGACCGTGCATGAAGCCCAGCTCAAGCACCAGATCGGCAACCTGCAGTACGTGGCCGGCCTGTTCTGGATGCACGAGAAGAACAGCATCGACTACGAGATCACCAACGTGATCCAAAAACCCTATGGCGATCCGGGCAGCGTGCTGTATCACCAGCCGAACCGCCAGGTCGACGCCAAGGCCGCCTTCGCCCAGGCCGACTGGAAATTCATGCCGACGTGGACGGCGACCCTGGGCGCGCGCTTCAGCCAAGACAGCAAGGAAGACAAGGGCGGCGAAGTCTATGGCCGCAACTGGGAAGGCGATCCGGCCTACTACCGCGGCTGGTACAACCGCGGCGTGCCCGGCACGCCGGGCTTCCGCGTCCACAACGGCACCGACCTGTCGACCGACATGGGCGCCGGCGGCGGGCTGGGAGCGTATGCCGGCTACCCGGCGCCGACTTCGAACGACCACAAGGAGACGTGGGAAAAGGTCACATGGCGCGTGGGCGTGCAGAAGCAGATCACCAACAACCAGATGGCGTATGCCTCGGTGTCGACCGGCTACAAGGCGGGCGGCTTCGCGGACAAGACCGACTCGTGCAACTTCCGTCTGTGCGCGGACGGCAAACCGGGCGTGGTCACCTTCCTGCCGTATGGCCCGGAGACCGTGACCAACTACGAGCTGGGTTACAAGGGCAAGTTCCTGGATAACCGACTGAGCCTGTCGGCGACCGCGTTCATGATGGACTACAAGGACATGCAGCTGACCGGCACCTACTTCGTCAACCAGATCATTCCGCAGAATGGCCTGCCCTGCCCCGCCGACCAGCCCAAGTGCGACGTGTATGAATCGTGGCGCACCATTAACGTGGGCCAGGTCGACATTCCGGGCCTGGAGATCGAAGGCGACTGGCGGCCATGGAGCGGTGCGCGCGTGGGCTTCGGCCTTGCGTACATCAACACCAAGGTGCACGACTTCAAGCAGTACAGCGACGAATACCAGTGCGGCGACGTGCGCGCCGAATTCGGCATCGAGCCCTGCCCGGCCGTGTATAACGGCCCGGACAAGACCCTGTTGGGGCGGCGCCTGTACGACATCGAAGGCCACCATCTGCCGAACACGCCGAAGTACCAGGTCAACCTCAGCATGTCGCAGGAGTTCGTGCTCGACAGCGGCTACCGCATCACGCCGTACGTCAAGGTAAACTGGCGCGACAAGGCCTACTTCGACTTGCGCAATTCGGAGTTCGCGCACATCGGCCGTTTCCAGAAGGCGTATGCGATGGCCGACGCGTCGGTGCGGCTGGATGCGCCGAGTGACAAGTGGCACATCGAAGCGTACGTGCGTAACGCGGGCAACCAGCACGCCAAGACCAGCGGCGACTCGGTGTGGGGTGGCTTCATGCAGGCGAACTTCGTCGAGCCGCGCATGTACGGGCTGCGCGCCGGGATCAGCTACTAAGCAGCACACGATCGTGCCAGGAGCCGGCGAATGGGCCGGCCAATGAAACAGTGCACCACAGCCTACGCTGTGGTGCACCGGTCGTGTCTCCTGCGAGACTACTCGTCGGTCTCCCCGCCTGTTGCCGC
>CALRYE020000158.1:0-15986 GCA_943372275.1 Janthinobacterium lividum | reverse complement strand
GTGAAGAACCAGAAATCGATCATTCATCTTACTGAGGTTGCGAGTGTGCAATCCGACCCAAACGTTGAGTGAAATCAAGCGTCAAGCACGTCCCGCGCAATACTTTCGCCAAAACCTAACAAGCCGACAAGCTTCCATGCATGGCGCGTCACGCGGGCCGCCGCAGCAGCGCCTTGAACGGCCGCGGCACCCACGACCGCGCCCCCACGATCAGGCTGACCGCATGGCGCTGCGCCAGCGGCAGGCGCTGGTCCAGCTGGTGCTGCTGGGCGAATTCGGCGGCCACCTGCTGCAACCGCTCCAGCAGCGCCGCCGTCGACTGCTTCGACAGCATCACGTTCACCAGCCGCAGCGTCTCCAGCTCGCCGTCGAAGCGCGAATCCAGATAATCGCTGGCCGCCTCGCTGCGGAACCACGTCTGGATCGGCCCGTTCGGAATCCAGCTGAAGGCGCGCGCGATCAGCAGCCTGACCCGGTTATTCGGCAGCAGCTCCAGAAAACCGATCCGGTCCAGCCGCAGCAGATACCCGGTCACCTCGGCTTCGCTGAGCGCATAGAAGCGCACGATGTCGTCGAAGCTGATCTGGTTCATCGCCGACACGGCCACCACCAGCAGGCGGATGTCGCCGATGATCTCGCGCTCCTGCGCCAGCGTGAGGCGGTCGATCAGGGTGGGCGTGCCCTGCGCGCCGGCCAGTTCGTCGAAGCCGATCCCCGCCGCCTTGAGCACCTCGTCGAGCCGCTGCAAGGTGAAGGTCTTCTTGGAGAACATCCGCTTGACGCTCGCCTCCGACATGCCGATGCGCCCGGCCAGGTCGCCATACGTGATGCCGCGCGCGCGCAGCAGAAGTTTCAGGGTGTCGATCAGGGTGACGGCATGCTGCATCTAAAACCTCATGGTGGACAGGTATCACATACTAATACTATTCATAGGAGAAAGCGATACGGTGTCGGCACCGATTGCCAGCTGGCGTGCGATGCGCGACCATGCGTTTTCGCCATCCGGCCTACTCAGACCTTTTCAACGAAAGAATGACCATGAACCGCTTGCTCGCCGCCCTGCTCGCCCTCGCCTTCGCCGTCCCCAGCGCCCACGCCATCCCGCAAAGCGACGCGTCCGAGCTATCCGGCGGCGCGTCGGCACTGATGGCCGTCGGCTCGATCGTGGTGGTGGGCGGCTCCATGTCGGTGCTGGCCGGCGCGTCCAACGTGGTTGTCGCCAGCGTCGAAGCGGTGGGCGATGGCGTGGTGGTGGTCCTCAAGGGCGCCTCCGACGCCAGCCGCACCACACTGCGCTTTTCCACCAAGGCCGCCAGGGAAGCGTCGCTGGTCGCGGGCAGCGCCGTCAGCGTGACCGTGATCGCGTCGGGCTACCTGCTCGTGGCCGCCGGCAAAGTACTGGCCTTCATTCCGAACGAAGCCGGCAAGGCGCTGATACACCATTCGCGCGCCGGCAGCGGAGCGTGATCATGCGCCGCCTGACCTGTCTCGCCGCCCTGCTCCTGACGCTGCTGGTCCAGGGCGCCCAGGCGGGAACCGCCTGCACCGACACGCCGGCCACCGAACACACCTTCGTCAAGGGCATGGTGCTGGCCGAGAAAACCCGCGCCGCGCTGGACGCCTCCGGCGCCGAAGTGGCGCTGCTGGCACGCGTGGGACAGGACTTGTCCAGCTACGGCGTGCGCTACTCGCACATCGCGTATGTGTGGCGCGACCATCCGCTGGGGCGCTGGCTGGTGGTGCACGAACTGAACGAATGCGGCACCGCCCGTTCCGCCCTTTACAACCAGGGTCTGGCCAATTTTTTCATGGATGACCTGTTCGCCCACGAAAGCCTGATCGTCATCCCCGGCGCGGCCACCCAGCGCCGTCTCGGCGCCATGCTGGCGTCGCCGGCACCACTGGCCATGCACACGCCGCGCTACAACATGCTGTCCTTCATCTGGTCCGACAAATACCAGAATTCCAACCAGTGGGTCCTGGAGAGCTACGCTGCCGCCATGAGCGAGCAGCCCGCCGTCAGCCGCCGCGACGCCCAGCGCTGGCTCAAAGCGGCCAACTTCACGCCGCGCACGGTACGCGTGTCCTCCATCAAGCGCCTCGGCGCCCGAGCGCTGCGTGCCAACGTGGCGTTCGACGACCACCCGTTCGAGCGGCGCATGGCCGGCCAGATCGATACCGTGACGGTGGAAGCCGTGGTCGACTTTGTGAAGCAACACGACCGCGACACTCGCCTCATCACGGTTGAGTAGCTATGCAAAACAACCACCTGTTACTGGTCACCCAACAAAAAACAGTCAATATTGGAAACATATCGTTACAAATCGCACATTTGCTTACATCCGTTAGTTGCCACACATAGCGTTACGCAATGTGCATGTAGAACTGACAATGAAACGACCGTTTCAGCCTTACTTGGCCAAACCAATAACAGGAGTCATCCATGCACACGAAGCAGCGAAAGAACCGTCGGCTTGCCGCCCTCGTCATCACCGGCTCAGTCCTGGCGGCCGCCATGGCGCCTGCCAGCGCCTCCAGCCACCGCGAGGCGCCGTTTCTGACGAATGCCCCGAAAGTGGATGGCACCGATTTTTACATGTTTCGCAGCTACCAGACCGGCCGTGCCGACTACGTCACCCTGATCGCCAACTTCATTCCCTTCCAGGACCCGCAAGGCGGCCCGAACTTCTTCCAGTTCGATAACAACGCCCTGTATGAAATCCACATCGATAACAACGGCGACGCCAAGGAAGACATCTCGTTCCAGCTGCGCTTCAAGAGCACGTCCAAGAAGACCCCGCTGACCGTCGGCGGCAAATCGGTGCAGATTCCGCTGATGTACTCCGGCCCGATTTCGGGCGTGAACCCGGCAGCGCTGAACGTGCGTGAAACCTACACCATCGACATGGTCAAGGGCGACCGCCGCGGCGGCACCCGCACCCGTCTGGCTGCGGCCACCGGCGGCGCCACCGAATTCGACAAGCCACTCGACAACGTCGGCGTCAAGGTATTCGGCAGCACCGCCGGCTACGAAACCTACGCCAACCAGCACATCTACGACGTCGCCATTCCCGGCTGCGGCACCGGCCGCGTGTTCGTCGGCCAGCGCAAGGAGCCGTTCTACATCGCCGTGGGCCGCATCTTCGACCTGTTCAACCTCGACCCGCTGGGCGCCGAAGCCGGCGGCAACACCAACGACCTGGAAAACAAGAACATCAGCTCGATCGCCATGGAAGTGCCGATCGCCTGCCTGACCGCCGGCACCGAGACCGTCATCGGCGGCTACGCTACGGCCAGCATGCGCCAGGCGCGCCTGCTCAACCCTACGCCTGCCAACGGCATCAACAACGCCGTCAAGGAAGGCGGCGCCTGGACCCAGGTGTCGCGTATCGGTATGCCGCTGGTGAACGAGGTGGTGATCGGTCTGGACGACAAGGACCGTTTCAACAGCTCCAAGCCTAGCGCCGACGGCCAGTTCGCCGACTACGTCACCAACCCGACCCTGCCGGCACTGGTGGAGAAGCTGTTCCCAAGCGCCAAAGCGCCAACCAACTTCCCGCGTACCGACCTGGTAACGGCCTTCCTGAAAGGGATCGAGGGCGTCAACCAGCCTAAGGGCGTGGTCGTCTCCGAGATGATGCGTCTGAATACCGCCATCCCTGTCACGCCGGCGGCAAGTCAGAACGTGCTCGGTGTCGCCGCTGGCGACAATGCAGGCTTCCCGAACGGCCGCCGTCCAGCCGACGATGTGGTCGACGTGTCGCTGCGCGTGGCCATGGGCGCCCTGTGCGTGCTCACCGGCGCGACCGACACGCTCAAGGTCGGCTGCAAGCCGTCCGACGCGCCTGCCGGTGGCCTGGCCCTGACCGATGGCGTGCGCAAGGATGCGGGCACGTTCAAGACCGTGTTCCCTTACCTGAACGCGCCGCTGCCAGGCTCTAACTAATTCTGGGGGCTATCATGATCTCAACTCCATTTGCCTTCCGCAAGCATCTCGCCGGTGCCGCCATGGTGCTCGTCGCCGTGACCGCATTGAGCGGTTGCGGCGGCGGCAGCGACGACTACCGGGACCCGCCAGCCACACCGACGGCTCCTGTCACGCCGCCGGTGACGCCACCCGTAACACCGCCGGTGACGCCGCCCGTGTCGATGGTCGACGCGTTCTTCACTTACGTGACGAGCCTGGTCGGATCGATGCTCGATACCACCGAACCGGTATCGATCGACGCCGCCGTCATCACCACGCCTGAAAATACCGAACCAGAACCGGTCACAGTGGCCAATTAAGGTTTAGTATTAGCAGCACAGACAGGACCGGTTCGCCGGTCCTGTCGTTTGTTTACGCGCCCGGTCCCTTCATGGTTCCGCGCCGCTATCGCCCAGCCTTCAATGATCCATGCCTTTGACGAGCCAATGACGCCACTGTTCATCCGCACCACCCTGCTGGCCTGCCTGCTGGCCACCTGCGGCATCGCCGCCGCCACTCCCTACATTCCCACCGACGGCAACAAGGTCGTCGATCGCCTTCCCACCCGCACCGATCCGGTCCAGCGCGAACTGCGCGCCATGCGCGCCGCCGCCGCGGCCAATCCCACCGACGTGCGCAGCGCCGCCATGCTGGCGCGCCGCTATATCGAGCAGGCCCGCATCGAAGGCGATCCGCGGTATCTCGGTTATGCCCAGGCCGCGCTGGCCCCGTGGTGGAACCAGGCCGCACCGCCCAACGCGGTGCTGGTGCTGCGCGCCACGCTGCGCCAGAGCACCCACCACTTCAAGGAAGCGCTGGAAGACCTGAATCTGGTCGTGCGCAACGACAGCGAGAACGCGCAGGCCTGGATCACCCGCGCCACCGTGCTGACCCTCACCGGCGACTTCGCCGGCGCCACCGCCAGCTGCTCGCGCCTGTATTCGCGTGCGCCGGAACTGGTGGTGCAGACCTGCCTGTCCGGCGTCGGCAACATCAGCGGCTCTGCGCGCGCCAGCTACGACAAGCTGGTACAGACGCTGGCGCGCCATCCCGACGAACAGCCGGGTATCCGCATCTGGACCATCACTTTGCTGGCCGAAATGGCCGCGCGCCTGGGCGAGACCGCCGCCGCGCAAAACTGGTTCAAGCAGGCCATGGCGTTCGAAGAACCGGACAGCTATCTGCTGGCGGCCTACGCCGACTTTTTACTCGACCAGAAGCGCGCGCCCGAGGTGGTGCGCCTGCTCAAGGACAAAACCCGCATCGATTCGCTGCTGCTGCGCTACGCGATCGCGCTCAAGGCCACCGGCAGCGCCGATGCGGGCCGTGAACGCGACGCCCTGACCCAGCGCTTCGACGCGGCGATTCTGCGCGGCGACACGGTGCACCAGCGCGAGCAGGCCAGGTACGAACTGGCCCTGCGCAACGATCCGCGCGCCGCGGTGCGGCTGGCCAAGCTGAACTGGGCCGTGCAGAAGGAGCCGGCCGACTTGCGCATTCTGGCCGAATGCGCCGCCGCCAGCGGCGACGCGGAAGCGACCGAGCTGGTACGCCAGTGGCTGGCCAAGTCGAAACTGGAAGACAAGACCATCGCCCCGGCGCTGCGCACGTTGAAGGTGGCGGCATGATGCGGGGCGTATGGGAGCGGATAAAGGAGCTGATGGCAGTACCAACGAGCGTACCGCAGAACGCGACACCTATCTCGCCACCACCTTTGAATCCGTCGTCCTCGCGAAAGCGAGGACCCATGCTGAGCATGCAGCACTGGAGAGGTTGGCTCAGCATGGGTCCTACGCGGGGGCGCCGAGCCCTTCGCGAGGACGACGGTTTTGAGGGTACGGGGATATCCCTGCTGACAGCTGCACTGACTGCAGCCACCCTGCTACTCGCCACCCCCGCCTGGGCCCACAAACCCAGCGACAGCTACCTGGCCGTCGACGTCAAGGACCAGCAGATCGCGCTGCAATGGGACATCGCCCTGCGCGACCTGGACATGGCCATCGGCCTGGACGACAACGGCGACGGCGAACTGACCTGGAATGAGGTCAAGGCCAAACACGCCGACATCGCCAGCTACGCCCAGGCGCGCCTGGCGCTTGCCAGCGACGGGGCCAGCTGCCCGCTGACCGTCACCAGCCACGCGCTGGACGACCATACCGACGGCGCCTACGCCGTCATCTACATGGCGGCCACCTGCGCGCAGCCGGTCGCCACGCTCGACCTGAAATACGCGCTGCTGTTCGATATCGACCCGCAGCACAAAGGCCTGCTGCGCCTGACCCACGCCGGCAAAACCTCCACCGCCATCTTCACCCCCGACAGCGCGCAGCAAAAACTGAGCGTGGCCGGGCGCGGCAGCTGGGCCCAGTTCGTCGACTACGTGCGCCAGGGCGTGTGGCATATCTGGATCGGCTTCGACCACATTCTGTTCCTGCTGGCGCTGCTGCTGCCGGCCGTGATGGTCCACCGCGACGGCCGCTGGCAGGGGCGCGAGCGCTTCCGCGCCGCCTTCATCGAAACGCTCAAGATCGTCACCGCGTTCACGCTGGCGCATTCGATCACCCTGACCCTGGCCACGCTGGGCGTGGTGGAGCTGCCCTCGCGCTGGGTCGAGTCGGCGATTGCCTTTTCGGTCGTGCTGGCGGCATTGAACAACGTCTGGCCGGTGCTGCAGCGGCGCCTGGCGTGGATGGCCTTCGGCTTTGGCCTGATCCACGGCTTCGGCTTTGCCAGCGTGCTGGCCGACCTGGGCCTGCCGCCGGACGCGCTGCGCCTGTCGCTGGTGGGCTTTAACGTGGGCGTCGAACTGGGCCAGCTGACGCTGGTGGCCATCTTCCTGCCACTGGCCTACCTGGCGCGCAATCAGGGTTTCTACCGCAGCGTGATACTGCGCGGCGGCTCGATCCTGATTGCGCTGGCCGGTGCACTGTGGCTGATCGAACGGGTGTTCGATCTCAAGCTGCTGGGTTGATGTGCGGGGTCGCGCAGGGCGCGACGGCCAGTGCGGGTAGATGGCGGCTTATTTGCGCCAGAAGCTTTGGCAGTGCGCTTTGTCCGCGATGTTGAACTTGATGATCAAGTCGAGCAGCGCGAAATCGGTGGGCTGATCCCAGCCGACGCGGATCAGGTTGGCCGTGTGCGTGTATCCCGCGCGCGCGATCGCGTCGGAGAAGCGCTCGATCGCGGCTTTCTCGGGTGCGATGGCCAGGTGATGTTTGGCCACGCTGAAGCCGACGATGAAGGTGCCATGATCGGTGAACATGGGCTGGTTCCAGCCGATCTTCGGCACCAGCCGGGGGTATTTCTTACACACCCACGCCAGCACCTGCCTGATCCTTTCGCGCTGCTCCGTCTGCGCGATCGTGTCGAGGAATTCTGCAAAAACGTCCATGCTGTCGCCTCTCTGCGCCCATCAGTCAGCTCGCAATATTAACGCTTTTGCAATCGAAAAAAACCAGCGGACGAAAAAAAAGCCCTCACCGAGGCGAGGGCCTTTTTACACAGCGAAGCTGCTTAGCGCTTAGTCGGCTTGCTTGCGCAGGAACGCCGGGATGTCGTAGGTCTCGACACCGTTACGCTGCATGGCCTGAACCTGCTCGGAAGCCTGCTCGCGGCGCCATACGGCGGGCTGCTTCATGCCGTCCATCGCATTACCCACGCCCGAAGCGGCGCCCATGGTCACGCCGGCCGACGCGGTCATGCCGGCCGAACCCATGATCGGCTGATTGTGGGTACCGGTACGCAGCATCGGCGCCTGCACCAGCTGCATGGCCTTCTTGTTCTTGCCCAGGCCAGTCGCCACCACGGTGACGCGGATGTCGTCGCCCATGTCGTCGTCGTACGCGATACCTTGCGCGATCGAGGCGTCCGGTGCGGCAAATGCGCGCACGGCAGCCATGACTTCCTTGATCTCCTTACCTTTGAGGCCACGGCTGGCGGTCACGTTGACCAGCACGCCGCGCGCGCCCGACAGGTCGATGCCATCCAACAGCGGCGAGGCCACTGCCTGTTCGGCGGCGATGCGCGCGCGGTCCACGCCCGACGCGGTCGCCGTGCCCATCATGGCCTTTCCCTGCTCGCCCATGATGGTCTTGACGTCGTTGAAGTCGACGTTGATGTGACCCGGCACGTTGATGATCTCGGCGATACCGGCCACCGCGTTGTTGAGCACATCGTCGGCGTGCTTCATCCAGTCGATCATGCTTTCGTCTTCGTAGATCTCTTCCAGCTTTTCGTTCAGGATGATGATCAAGGAGTCGACGTGCTGCGACAGCTCTTCCAGACCGCTTTCGGCGATGTCCATGCACTTCTGGCCTTCGTACGAGAACGGCTTGGAGACCACCGCCACCGTCAGCGCGCCCAGGCTCTTGGCGATTTCCGCCACGATAGGTGCGGCGCCCGTGCCGGTGCCGCCGCCCATGCCGGCCGCGATGAAGACCATGTGCGCGCCGCGCAGCGAGTCTTCGATGCGCTGGCGCGATTCCTCGGCCAGCTGGCGGCCCACGGTCGGCTTCATGCCGGCGCCCAGACCCGACTCGCCGATCTGGATGATGTTGTGAGCGGAGGACACCGCCAGTGCTTGTGCATCGGTGTTAGCGGCGATGAACTCCACGCCCGACACACCCTTGTTGATCATGTGCTGAACCGCGTTGCCGCCTGCTCCGCCTACGCCGACGACCTTGATGACGGTTCCGAGTGCTGCGTTATCGACCATATCAAACTCCATGATAGAACTCCTTCTCAAAGTGCCGCTTTCAAGCGCCAGGACTCATAGCTGTATGAATTCTGGGGGTTGAAAACCGCGTTAACTGTTTATAAAAAAAGACTTGAATTTGTCAACTAAATACCTGTAATGCTGAATGCTGAAATGCTGAATACGTCATGCTGAATACCGAATCCGCTGCGTCCGACTTAAAAATTTCCTAAGAACCATTCCTTCATCCGCTGCCACACCGCCTTCACCGAGCCATCCTGACGCGTTACGATATGGCCACGTAAATACTGTTTTTTCGCTTCCAGCAGCAACCCGAGCACGGTCGCATAACGCGGACTGCGCACCACGTCGGCGAGCTGGCCGCGGTAATCCGGCGTGCCCAGGCGCGCCGGTTTGAGGAAAATGTCTTCGGCCATTTCGACCATGCCCGGCATGATCGCGGTGCCGCCGGTGAGCACGATGCCCGACGAGAGCACCCCTTCGTAGCCGGACTCGCGCACCACCTGGTGCACCATCGCGAACAGTTCTTCCACGCGCGGCTCGATCACGGCGGCCAGCGCCTGGCGCGACAGATTGCGCGGACCGCGGTCGCCCAGACCCGGCACTTCGAGTGATTCGTGCGGGTCGGCCAGCACCTGCTTGGCGACACCATAACGGATCTTGATTTCTTCTGCTTCCGAAGTTGGTGTGCGCAGTGCCATGGCGATGTCGTTGGTGATCTGGTCGCCCGCAATCGGCAGCACCGCCGTGTGGCGGATCGCGCCGTCCGAGAACACCGCGATGTCGGTGGTGCCCCCGCCGATATCGATCAGCACCACGCCCAGTTCCTTTTCGTCGGCTGTCAGCACCGCGTCGGCCGAGGCCATCGGCTGCAGGATCAGGTCCGACACTTCCAGGCCGCAGCGGCGCACGCACTTGACGATGTTCTGCACCGCCGACACGGCGCCGGTCACGATATGGACCTTGACTTCCAGGCGGATGCCGCTCATGCCGATCGGCTCGCGCACGTCTTCCTGGCTGTCGACGATGAACTCCTGCGGCACCGTGTGCAGCAGCTGCTGGTCGGTCGGGATGTTGACCGCCTTGGCCGTTTCGATCACCCGCGCCACGTCAGTGGCGGTGACTTCCTTGTCCTTGATGGCCACCATGCCGCTCGAATTGAACGAGCGGATATGGCTGCCGGCGATGCCCGCGTAGACATTGCGGATTTTGCAGTCCGCCATCAGCTCGGCTTCTTCGAGCGCGCGCTGGATCGATTCGACGGTCGCCTCGATATTGACGACGACGCCTTTCTTCAGGCCCCTCGATTCATGCTGACCGAGTCCGATGACTTCGTGCCGTCCATCGGACATCACCTCGGCCACGACGGCGACTACCTTGGAGGTGCCGATATCGAGTCCGACGATCAGATTTTTCGCGTCTTTTGTCATTGTGCTGTCGCCTACTATGTGTGCTTGCTAGTTTTACCGCTGGTTGTCTTTTTTTTCGTCGCGGCCTTCACAGGCTTGGCGCTGTCGCTTGGTATGTGCAGCGAGGCGGACGACAGCGCCAGTCCGTTCTGGTAGCGCATGTCGACCGTATCGATGCCGCCTTCCAGGCGCGCCGTCAGCTGCGGGAAAATCCCCACCAGCCGCTCCACCCGGGTGCGCAAGGTGGTGCGGTCCTGCTCGCGCCCCAGTGCCACCGTCATGCCGTTATCGAGTTTGACGGTCCACGCATAGCGGTTCGACAAACTCAACTTCTGGGGGGTCAGCGAAATCGGCGCAAACCACGCGCGCAATTCGGCAAACCGCGCCAATACTTCCTTCTCGCTGCCTTCCGGTCCGTCCAGCGCCGGCAGGACATGGTCCTCGTCCGCTTCGGCCAGGTTGGCGGTGAACACATCGCCCTTGACCGACAGCAGCCGCCCGTCTTCGCCCCAGGTACCGAGCGCTTCATGTTCTTCCACTTCGACGATCAGCTGGTCGGGCCACTCGCGCCGTACCGTGGCGCGGCGCACCCAGGGCACCGACTCGAAGGCCGCGCGCACCTGTTCCAGATTGGTCGTAAAAAAATTCCCCTTGATGCGGCCCACCACGCCTGCCTGCAAGGTCAGCTTGTTCACATGCTGCAGTTCCATCCCATACATGCTGCCCACGGTGACGCTGCGCAGCGTGAACATCGGGCGCTGCGAAATCCACCACACGCCGGATGCGAAGCAAGCCAGCATCACGGCGGCAATCAGCCCGCTGGCCGTTGCATTCAAAGCGCGTACGTCATGCCACATCCGTTACTTGTCCTCTGCCTTGGCCATCTTCAGGCGCGCCGACTGCAGGATCTGTACGCACAGGTCTTCATAGCTGATGCCCAGCGCCCGCGCCGCCATCGGCACCAGCGAGTGGCCGGTCATGCCGGGCGAGGTGTTCGCCTCCAGCAGGAACGGCTTGTTGTCGGACGCGCGCAGCAGCACGTCGATGCGTCCCCAGCCTTCGCAGCCGATGGCGCGGTAGGCGTCCACCGCGATGCGCTCGATCTCGGCGGCCATGGCCGGGTCCAGCTGGGCCGGGCAAAAGTACTGGGTGTCGTCGCTGAAGTACTTGTTCTGGTAGTCGTAATTGCCTTGCGGGGCGACGATCTCGACGATCGGCAGCGCGCGCGCGGCTGCGCCACGGCCCAGGATCGCCACGGTGAATTCGCGGCCCGTGACGCCCTGCTCGATCAGCACGTTCTCGTCCATGCCGGCCGACAGCGCGAACGCCGCGTCCAGCTCCTCGGGGGCCGAGACCTTGGTGATGCCGATCGTCGAGCCTTCCAGCGGCGCCTTGACGAACACCGGCAGGCCCAGTTCGGCCACCACGTTCGACAGGTCGGCGCCGCGCGGCAGCGACAGATATTTGGGTGTCGGCAGGCCGCGCGCCAGCCAGATGATCTTGGTGGTGATCTTGTCCATGCCGATGGCGCACGCCGCCACGCCGCTGCCGGTGTAGGGAATGCCCAGCTGCTCCAGCGCGCCCTGCAGGCTGCCGTCTTCGCCGAAGCGGCCGTGCAGCGCGATGAACACGCGATCAAAACCCTCACTGGCCAGTTCGGCGATGCTGCGCTCGGCCGGATCGAAGGCGTGCGCGTCCACGCCGCGGCTCTTCAACGCCGCCAGCACGCCGGTCCCCGACATGATCGACACTTCGCGCTCGGCGGAGCGGCCACCGAACAGCACGCCGACCTTGCCCAGCGCTTTCGCTTCGTCTGGAGTGATTGAGCTCACGTTCAAGCCTCGTAATTGGTTAGTTTATTGGGAATGCCGCTGATCGACCCGGCGCCCATGGTGATGACGACGTCGCCGTCGCGCACCACGTTCATGATCGCTTCCGGCATGGCCGTCATGGCTTCGACAAAAATCGGCTCGATGCGACCTGCCGTACGCAGCGCATGGGCCAGCGCGCGGCCGTCGGCGGCCACGATGGGCGCTTCGCCGGCCGGGTACACGTCGGCCAGCAGCAGCACGTCGGGCGTGGCCAGCACTTTGACAAAATCTTCGAACAGGTCGCGCGTGCGGCTGTAGCGGTGCGGCTGGAACGCCAGCACGATGCGGCGGCCCGGATAGGCGCCGCGCGCGGCGGCCAGCGTGACTTCGGTTTCAACCGGGTGGTGACCGAAGTCGTCGACCAGCGCGAAGCTGCCGCCGCCGGGAATGGCGATGTCGCCATAGCGGGTGAAGCGGCGGCCGACGCCGTGGAAGTCGGCCAGGCCCTGCTGGGTGGCGCTGTCGTCGATGCCGATTTCGCGGGCGATGGCAATCGCCGAACAGGCGTTCTGCACGTTGTGCATGCCGGGCTGGTTCAGGATGAACTGGGTGTCCGGATAGCCTTCCTGGATCACCGTGAAATGCATCTGCAGGCCGATGGCGCTGGCGTTCACGGCGCGCACTTGCGCGTCCTCGGCAAAGCCATAGGTGGTGATCGGCTTGGTCACGAACGGGATGATCGAGCGTACGTGTTCATCGTCCACGCATAACATCACGCGGCCGTAGAAAGGCAGGCGGTGCGTGAAGTGCACGAACGCGTGCTTGAGCTTGGCGAAATCGTGCTCGTAGGTTTCCATGTGATCGGCGTCGATATTGGTGATCACTTCGATCATCGGCGACAGGTTCAGGAACGAGGCATCCGATTCGTCGGCTTCGGCGACGATGTATTCGCCCGTGCCTAACTTTGCGTTGGCGCCGGCGCTGGTCAGGCGACCGCCGATGACGAACGTCGGGTCCAGGCCGCCCTGCGCCAGCACCGAGGCGACCAGGCTGGTGGTGGTGGTTTTGCCGTGGGTGCCGGCAATGGCGATACCGCGCTTCAGGCGCATCAGTTCACCCAGCATGATCGCGCGCGGCACGATCGGCACGCGCGCGGCGCGAGCCGCGACCACTTCGGGATTGTCGGACTTGACGGCGGTCGAGGTCACCACCGCGTCGGCGCCTGCCACATAAGCGGCGTCGTGGCCCAGCAGCACCTTGGCGCCCAGGCTGGACAGGCGTTCGGTGGCCGCGTTGGTGCCCAGGTCGGAACCGGACACGTTGTAGCCGAGGTTCAGCAGCACTTCGGCGATGCCGCTCATGCCGCTGCCGCCGATGCCGATGAAGTGAATATTCTTGATTTTATGTTTCATGTTTTACTTTCCCGATCCGGCTAGTTGTTCTAGTACTTCTGCGATTGCTTCGTTGGCATCGCGCTTGCCGACCGCGTGTGCGGCCAGCGCCATCGTGCGGCATTCTTCGCGCGTGAGGCCGGCGAGCAGCGTGGCCACACCTTGCGCGTTCATCTCCGTCTGCGGCAGATGGACCGCCGCGTTCTTGGTCGCCATCCAGCGCGCGTTGTCACGCTGGTGACTGGTGGTGGTGGCCACGAACGGCACCAGCACGCTGGCCACGCCCGCCGCCGTCAATTCGGCCACGGTAATGGCGCCGGCGCGGCAGATCACCAGATCGGCGTCGGCGTACGCGCCTGCCATGTCGTCGATGAAGTCGACCACATTGGCTTTGACGCCAGCCTTGGCGTAGCCCTCGCGCAGCGCGTCGATGTTCTTTTTGCCCGACTGGTGGGTGATGGTCGGACGTTCGCCTTCCGGCAGCAGCGCCAGCGCGGCCGGGATGGTGGTGTTGAGCACTTGCGCGCCCAGGCTGCCGCCCACGACCAGGATGCGCAGCGGTCCGGTGCGCCCGTCGAAACGCGCGTCAGGCGCCGGCATGGCCAGGATCTCCTTGCGCACCGGATTGCCCGTCACGACAGCCTTGGCGGCCGCGGCGCCAAAGTCGGCCGGAAAACCGAACAGCACTTTTTGCGCGATGGGCGTCAGGGTTTTATTCGACAGCAGCAGTGCCGCGTCGGCATTGACCAGCACCAGCGGTATGCGGCGCAGGCGCGCCATCATCCCGCCCGGCACGGTGACGTAGCCGCCCATGCCCAGCACCACGTCGGGCTGACGGCGGCGCAGCACACCGAGGCAGGTGGCGAAACTGGCGGTCATCTTGAAGGCGCCCGTCAGCGTGTGCTGCAAGCCCTTGCCGCGCATGCCGGAAAAATCGATGGCGTCGATCTCGATGCCCTGCTTGGGCACGAAGTCCTGTTCCATGCCGTGCGCGGTGCCCAGCCACGTGACGGTCCAGCCGCGCGCCTGCATGGTTTGCGCGATGGCGATGCCGGGGAAGATGTGGCCGCCGGTACCGGCGGCCATGATCATCAGGCGTTTAGCTTGCTTGGTCATGCCCGCCCTCCCCGCATCAGCACGCGATTTTCGTAATCGATGCGCAGCAGGATCGCCAGACCCACACAGTTGATCAGCACGCCCGAGCCGCCATAGCTCATCAACGGCAGGGTCAAGCCCTTGGTCGGCAGCAGGCCCAGATTCACACCCATGTTAATAAAGGTTTGCACGCCGATCCAGATGCCGATGCCCTTCGCAGCCAGACCCGCGAAGGTCTGGTCGATGGCGATGGCCTGGCGGCCGATGTCGAAGGCGCGCTTGACCAGCCAGTAGAACATGGCGATCACCACCAGCACCCCGGCCAGGCCCAGCTCTTCGCCGATCACGGCCAGCAGAAAGTCGGTATGCGCTTCGGGCAGGTAGTGGAGTTTTTCCACGCTGGCGCCGAGCCCCACGCCGAACCATTCGCCGCGGCCGAAGGCGATCAGCGAGTGGGTCAGCTGGTAGGCCTTGTTCAGGGCGTTATCTTCCTGCCACGGGTCAAGGTAGGCAAACATACGGGCGCGGCGAAACGGCGACAGCGCGATGATGGCGGTGAAAATCCCGACCAGCAGCGCGCCAATGCCGCCGAACCAGATGGCGTTGATCCCGCCTAAAAACAGGATGCCCATGGCGATGCAGACGATCACGCCGAACGCGCCCAAGTCGGGTTCCAGCAGCAGCAACAGACCAACGAGGCCGATCGCGCCGGCCATCGGCAGAAAGCCCTTGGTCAGCTTGTGCATGTATTCCTGCTTGCGCACGGTATAGTCGGCCGCGTACAGCACGGCGACCACTTTCATCACTTCGGACGGCTGCAGGTTCATGATCTTAAGCGACAGCCAGCGGCGCGCGCCGTTGACCGACACGCCCAGGCCCGGCACCAGCACCATGCCCAGCATGACCAGCGTGACGGCGAACAGATATGGCGCGGCCTTTTGCCAGGTGGCGATGCGGATGCGGAACACGAACAGCGACACCACCAGCGAGAACGCGATGAACATGGCCTGGCGCACCAGGAAGTAAGCATTCTTATTGGCCAGCCAGGCGTACTTGGGCGAATCGGGCAGCGCGATCGAAGCCGAGTACACCATCACCATCCCGAACAGCATCAGCAGCAAGGTGACCCACACCAGCGGCTGATCGTATTCCATCATTTTCGACGGGCGCGCGCGCACCGGGTTCACCGCATCGGCGGCGGAACCTGAAAATTTGAATGGAAGCTGGAAGAAGGCCATCAGATGTCCTGTCCTTTATCCAGTGCCAGGTCGCGCACGGCGTCGCAGAACACCTGCGCGCGATGGGCGTAATTGGTAAACATGTCCAGGCTGGCGCAGGCGGGCGAGAGCAGCACGGCGTCGCCGGGTTTGGCCAGCGCGCTGGCGCGGCGCACTGCTTCTTCCAGCGTTTCGCAGTCGATGGTGTCGACGCCCGACGGCTCGATGGCATCTTTCAGCTTGTCGGCGTCGCGGCCGATCAGGGCCACCAGGCGCACGTAGCGCGACACCGGTTCGGCCAGCGGCGAAAAATCCTGCCCCTTGCCGTCGCCGCCGGCGATCAGCACGATCTTCTGGTCTTCGCCACTGAAGGCCTTGCCCA
>CALRYE020000157.1:0-16075 GCA_943372275.1 Janthinobacterium lividum | reverse complement strand
TCAACGAACAATCTATGCTCCGTCGTCCCCGCGCACGCGGGGACGACGGCGCAAGGGGCAGTGGTGACCAGGTCACTACCTGACCAATTCACCGCTCCAGAAAAAACCGCAGCATCTCCTGACTGGCATCCGGTCCATTCGAATCGGTGCAGCTACCGCGCCAGTGTCCGCCCGACCAAGCATGCCCGGACCCGTGCACGGTCCACTGCTCCGCCACGATGTGGCCGTTCTTGCTGCGGTGAACCGTGCGCGTGAAACCCCGTCCGCACGCCTCGCCCGTCTCTTCCCAATATTCCAGACCGGCACGCTCGCGCGTCTGGCGCTGGCTGGCCGTGAACCCGGCAATCGACTGCTGCACCACGCCGTTGCTGTTGCTGAAGTGTACGGTCGAATCCATATCGCCATGAAACACAATAATGGGCACGCCCACCATGGCCTCGGCGCGCGCCAGTGATTGCAGATTCGCCCCCTCGCGCATGGCCAGCATGGCGCCATAACGGTCGCGCGCGCTGCCGTGCGCCAGCCCAGAGTGGCAACCGACGGCCGAGTACAGCTCCGGATACGTGCGTCCTAGAATCACCGCCATCGCCCCGCCCGACGACAGGCCGGCCACGCTGATGCGCCCTGGATCGACCGCGTACTCGGTCATGATTTTGCGCGTCACGCCGGCGATCAGGGCCGGTTCGCCGAAGTCGCGTTCGTGATGATCCTTTTCGAACCAGTTCCAGCATTTATTGCTGTTGGCGCTGGACGATTGCTCCGGATACGCCACCAGGCAGCCGGCCTTTTCGGCCAGCTGGTTCATGCCGGTGCCGTTGGCGAAATCGTCCGCATCCTGATTGCAGCCGTGCAGCATCACGATCAGCGGCAGTGGTGCGCCGTTGTAGCTGGTGGGCACGAATAATTTGTAGCGTAAGGAACCGATGTCAGCGTCGAAATGGCTGTCGATAAACTGGCTGCTGCTGGTGTCCGACCCTGTGAAGGAGTCGGTGGCTGGGGGGAAGAAGGCGCCGAACTGCGGCACTGCGTTCCACTGGGACAGGGCAAGTGACGACCACGTATCCATCATGACATTAAACATTATGTTGACTCCTTAAGTGATTCTCAATGCGTGATTCTCAATGCGCCGGGCGTCTCCGTTTCTTTTGTTGTAAGTATGGTCGCTTTACTGTTCAGTGGGCAGTCGGGATGTACGCCGCCTCCGCGTAGGAGGATATGCCTAGCACTCATCTTTCGACACAGAGATGCGGCCCCATTCAACCAAGTTATGTGGCAGGCATGGAATGTGCCGCGTTCAATTGAATTTGGTCACACGTTTGTCATCAAGACAGCTTAGCCTGCGGTCTACGCGCTGGGGTTTGTGGTTCCGGCGCGGTACCAGCAGTAAGTTGTTACCACTTCCTGGCCCCGCCAGGTGACACCAGATAGACCACCCCCGGGGTCGCTGTTCAACGCGGTTAAACACTTATAGAGGTAATCCCATGTATCCATTTTCCAAGTCTGTCACCCCTGCCGTCCGCTCCCACCTGGACGCCCAAGTCGCTTTCTTCAACGATATCCAGAAGTCGTTTTCGCGTTCGTTCCAGAATCTGGTCGAACTGAACGTTCAACTGGGTCAGACCATGCTGGAAGAAAGCACCATCGCCGGGCAGCAACTGCTCACCAGCGACCGTGCCACCGACGCCTTCTCGGCGACGGCATCGCGTGCCCAGCCAGCCTCGGACAAGCTGCGCGCCTACCAGCAGCACATCTCGCGCGTGGCCGCCGATGCCCAGGTCGAACTGGCCCGCGTGACCGAGCAGCACGTGCAGAACACCTCGCGCACGGCCCGCGCCCTGGCCGACGAAGTGGCACGCACCGCCACCGAAGAGACCGAGCGCAACATTCAGAAGCAGCAGGAAACGGTGAAAAACTTCCGTGACCCATTCCATTTTGAAGCTTCGCGCAACAGCAATGGTAACGGTAGCATGCATGCGTCGGGCAATCTGCAAAGCGCTGACAACGGCAATGGCGCCAGCGGCAGCGTGGAAGTGGACGGTCCTGCCGGCCATGCCACGTTCCAAGGCAACGTGCAGGGCGGGAACGCCGCCCAAGGTAGCGGCAAGGCCAGCAGCAAGACCAACTGATTTAGTGGATGCTGAAGCCAAGGTTAAGCAATGGCCGGCTTCAGGCAAGCATCTGGCCCTGACCTGCGCACAGCTGGATCGGGTGACTTTTGTATGTCGCGTCGGCTTGCTGCTACCAGCCGGCAAGGCGGCCTGATGCTGGAGCTTGAATCTACGGCCGGACGCTAAAGCGAGAATCTGCGGCTGAAGCGGTGCAATTGGCATTGCCACGCGATAGAAGAAAGGCCTCCCGAACGGAGGCCTTTTGTTTGGGGGCAGCGCGACGCCGTCGGCGATATCGAGGGCATGCACGCCCCATCCCAAGTGGTCCCAATGTGGTGTTTCGCACGACCATACCAATGCACACAACTTAATTAATTGGTATTGGATGTCGCGCTCGAATGAAAGGCGTGCGGACCCCGTCGGGTCAATGGCACGCAGCGCCACAGTTAAATAATTGGTATTGTTGCTCGAATAATATTTTGAAACCACTTGACCGGAGTTTTACCCAGCCACATTCTGAGTTGAGCAGGAGAAGTACCCACACTCAACAGGAGGGATCATGGAAAATCCAGGCAAGGGCTGTATAGTCACCGCCCTGATTGCAGGCATGCTGGCAGCATGCGGAGGGAGTCAGAATCAAGATGGCGCCGCAGCACCGACCAGGCTATTGGCCCAGACCAGTGCCGTCGCGGCGGAGAGCTGTCCGACGTGGCAAGCCGCGCAGGTCTACACGGTCGGCATGTGCGTGACGTACCAGGCCAAGGTGTACAAGGCCAAGTGGTGGACCCAGGGGAACGTGCCCGGCACCGAGCAGTGGGGACCGTGGGAAGTGCAGACCACGACGCCGACGCCTGATCCCGAGCCGAATCCAGATCCAAACCCAAATCCAAACCCGAATCCGAATCCGAATCCGACCCCGGTCGGCGGGCGCGAGATTGGTTCCTATTTCGCCCAGTGGGGCGTGTACGGACGCGCCTATGAAGTGGCGGACATCCACACCACGCGCACGCCGGTGGGTGGCGTGTCCACCAGCATTGCGGACCAGCTCACGTTCATCAACTATGCATTCGGTAACACCTACGTCAAAAACGGCGGCTATGAATGCGACATGGTCACCCGCGCCGAAAGCGGCAACGGCGACGGCGGCGATGCCTATGCGGACTACCAGCGATCGCCTGCACGCACGGTCGACGGCAAGGCGATTCCTTGGGATGCCAAACTGTCGGGTAATTTTGCCCAGTTCAAGCTACTCAAGGCGGCCCATCCAAACCTGAAGATCTTCATCTCGCTGGGCGGCTGGAGCTGGTCGAAACACTTCTCTGCGGCAGCCAAGACGGATGCCCTGCGCAAGCAGCTGGTGCGCTCGTGCGTGAAGCTGTTCATCGCCGGCGACTTGCCCGTGCAGGACGGGCGCGGCGGGCCGGGCGCGGGCAAAGGCGTGTTCGACGGCATCGACATCGACTGGGAATACCCCGGCGGCGGCGGGCTGGCCTACAACTCGGTGGACCCGGTCAACGATAAGCGCAACTTCACCTTGTTGATGGCGGAATTCCGCGCCCAGCTCGATGCGCAGGGCGCCGCCGACGGCAAGCGCTACCTGCTCACGGCGGCCATCGGCGCAGGGCCCGACAAGATCGCCCAGACCGAGCCGGCGCAGTATTCGCAGTCGATGGACTGGGTCAACGTGATGACGTACGACTTCCATGGCGGCTGGGAATCGACCACCAATTTCCACGCGGCGCTGTACAAGGACCCGGCCGATCCGTCGACCGGCAACGTGGCCAAGTACAACGCCAACGACGCCATCACGGCCCTGGTCGCCGCGGGTATGCCGAAGAACAAGATCCTGCTGGGGGTGGTGTTCTACGGACGCGGCTGGAAGGGCGTGTCGGCCGGGCCAGTCGGCAACGGCCTGTACCAGCCCGCCACGGGCGGCGCGCCAGGCAAGTATGAAGTCGGCATCGACGACTACACGGTCCTGAAGGCCAAGACGGGCCAGCGCTGGTATCACCCGCAGACCAAGCAGCTGTTCCTGCTCACCGGAAACGGCGAGTGGTGGAGTTATGACGACCCTACGGTGATCCGCTCGAAGATGCAGTATGTGCGCGAGCAGGGTCTGCGTGGCGCGTTCTCGTGGGAACTGGATGGCGATGTGGGCGGCGAGCTGACCACGACGGTCTGGCAGGGGCGCTAAGCAGCCCCGTACGGCGCCGGCGCGCAGTACCAGCGCCGGCGCTGCCTCACCTGTTCACGTCGAGAGCGGCGGCTGTGTAGCGCCATCACCCAGGTGATTTTCAAGGAAGCATGCATTTTGATTTGCCAGTTCGCGAAAGAGTTTGTATAATCGCTAGCTGTCTGGGAAGCATCAGACAAAAACGTAGGTCAGCGGTGGCTGTAGCTCAGTTGGTAGAGTCCAGGATTGTGATTCCTGTTGTCGTGGGTTCGAGCCCCATCAGCCACCCCAAAGAATGTGTTGAGTATTGAAGATTCAGGCCGCCATGTGCGGCCTTTTTCTTTTGCGCTGAGCGTTTCTCCTAGCGATTCCGTCAGAAGCTTTCGACTTCGGATTCCGCTAATTTCGCTTAGACGTCCACCTTAGACGTCCACGCTCAGGCGTCCAGATCGACGTGCGTGACCGGCACGGATAAGCGCAGCAGGCTCATGAACGCCAGTTGCAGCGCCTCGGCGCTGCCGGTAGTGAACCCGTGCAGACGCGCATTGACGTGCCCGTGGCGGCGCAACTGTGCCGTCTCCAGCAGGTTGGACAGATGCCGCGCCACCGCATCGCCCGTGTCGACCAGTTGCACATCCGCCTTGCCCGACTGCGCGATGATGCTCTCGATGGTGCTGCGCACGAACGGGTAATGCGTGCAGCCGAGCACCAGCGTGTCGGCGCCCTGGTCCAGCAGCGGCGTCACGTAGCGCTCCAGCATGGCCCGCGTGGCCGGTGAATCGAACTCGCCCGATTCGATTTGGTTGGCAAGACCGGTGCAGCCTTGCAGGAAAAACGCCGCCTGACTGGACTCGCTTACGCGCTCCAGCAGCGACTGAAACTTTTCACCGGCCAGCGTCGCATCGGTGGCCATCACGCCGACCTTGCCATTGCGGGTAATCGCCGCGGCCGGCTTCAGGCCTGGCTCCACGCCGACGATGGGCACGTCGGGATACTGCGCACGCAGCAACTTAACCGCATGCACCGTCGCCGTATTGCAGGCCACCACGATGGCCTTGGCCCCGTGCTCGACCAGAAACGCGGCAATCGCCAGCGACCGGCTGGCCAGCACTTGCTCCGACTTGTCGCCATACGGCGCGTGGCTGGAGTCGGCGAAGTACAGCAAATCTTCGTCCGGCAACTGAGCGCGGATATGGCGCAGCACGGACAAGCCGCCCACGCCGGAATCGAATACCCCTATCGGGCGGGTGATGTCGGCCATCAAGGGGTTCTTCCTGCTCGGTTACGCGACGGTGACAGGGATCTTGCTGACGGACGACAGCGACTCGATCTTCGCGGCCCATTCCTTCGGTCCCGTGTTGTGCACCGAGGTGCCCTGCGAATCGACCGCGACCGTGACCGGCATGTCGACCACTTCGAACTCGTAGATCGCTTCCATGCCCATGTCGTGGAAACCGAGCACCGTGGCGCTCTTGATGGCTTTCGACACCAGGTAGGCGGCGCCGCCCACGGCCATCAGGTAGGCCGACTTGTGGTTCTTGATCGATTCGATGGCGGCAGGACCGCGCTCGGCCTTGCCGATCATGGCGATCAGGCCGGTCTTTTCCAGCATCATGTCGGTGAACTTGTCCATGCGCGTGGCGGTCGTCGGACCGGCCGGGCCGACGGCTTCGTCGCGCACCGGATCCACCGGGCCGACGTAGTAGATCACGCGGTTGGTGAAGTCCACCGGCAAGGTCTCGCCCTTGGCCAGCATGTCCTGGATGCGCTTGTGCGCGGCGTCGCGGCCGGTCAGCATTTTGCCGTTCAGCAGCAGGGTCTGGCCCGGGGTCCACGAGGCGACTTCTTCGCGGGTCAATGTGTTCAGGTCGACGCGGCGCGATTTTTCCGTGTCCGGGGTCCAGTGCACGTCCGGCCAGCTCGACAGCGCAGGCGGCTCGATGTAGCTCGCGCCCGAGCCGTCCAGCACGAAGTGGGCGTGGCGCGTGGCCGCGCAGTTCGGGATCATGGCGACCGGCTTGGAGGCGGCGTGGGTCGGGTACATGCTGATCTTGACGTCCAGCACCGTGGTCAGGCCGCCCAGGCCCTGCGCGCCGATGCCCAGCGCGTTGATCTTGTCGCACAGTTCGATGCGCAGCTCTTCCAGCTTGTTCTGCGGGCCGCGCGCTTTGAGCTCGTACATGTCGATGTCGTCCATCAGCACTTCCTTGGCCATCAGCATGGCTTTCTCGGCGGTGCCGCCGATGCCGATGCCCAGCATGCCCGGCGGACACCAGCCCGCGCCCATGGTCGGCACCGTCTTCATGACCCAGTCCACCAGCGAATCGGACGGGTTGAGCATGACGAATTTCGACTTGTTTTCCGAGCCGCCACCCTTGGCCGCGACCTTGACGTCAACGGTGTTGCCTTCGACCAGTTCCATGTGGACCACGGCCGGGGTATTGTCCTTGGTGTTCTTGCGGTCGAACTGCGGGTCGGCCACGATCGAGGCGCGCAGCTTGTTGTCGTCGAAGTTATACGCGCGGCGCACGCCTTCGTTGACGGCGTCGGTCACGGTGCCGGAGAAACCTTCAAAACGCACACCCATGCCGATTTTCAGGAACACGTTGACGATGCCGGTGTCCTGGCAGATCGGGCGCTTGCCCTCGGCGCACATGCGCGAGTTGGTCAGGATCTGGGCGATCGCATCCTTGGCCGCCGGGCTTTGCTCGGCATCGTAGGCGCGCGCCAGGTGCTGCAGATAATCGGCCGGATGGTAATAGCTGATGTACTGGAGGGCGGCGGCAACCGATTCGATCAGGTCTTCCTGCTTGATGATAGTCATGGGGTTTCTCGTGGCTGAGTGTGGCTGAGTGAGGCTTAGTGGGATTTCGATTGATTCTGCGTACCGATCATGATCCGGTCGGTGTAGGCAATAGCCAGCGCCGAGAGCAGGAACACGGTGTGGATCACGGTCTGGGCAATCAGCACCTTGGGCTCATAGGCGGTGGCGTTAATGAAGGTTTTGAGCAAGTGAATCGACGAAATGCCGATGATGGCCATGGCCAGCTTGGTCTTGAGTACCGACGCGTTCACGTGCGAGAGCCACTCGGGCTGGTCCGGATGGCCTTCCAGATGCATGCGCGAAACGAACGTTTCATAGCCGCCCACGATAACCATGATCAGCAGGTTGGAAATCATCACCACGTCGATCAGGCCCAGCACCACCAGCATGATGGTCGCTTCGTTCAGCTTGGTGGGGCGGGGCGCGCCGACCACCGTGACGGCGTCGAAGATGTGCTGCAACGAGGCAGCGTTGCCCATGGCCGCGCCGATCAGGTCTTTCAGTTCCACCCAGAAGTGAAATACGTACACGCACTGGGCCAGGATCAGGCCCAGGTACAGGGGCAGCTGCAGCCAGCGGCTCATGAAAATGATGTTGTTCAGCGGCGTAAGCTTCTGCGGCTCCCGGTTCAGACGTGGTTCAGACATGAAAGTAAAGCTCCAGAGTAAGGCGAAAATTTTCTATGCGACATTTTACCCGAGCTTTGTTGCACTGCGGCTGAGCAGGTCTCATTGCCGCCACATTGATCTAGCGCAAACCACGCGCCGATCCGAGGAAACGTTGGCAGACTGCCATCAACGCACAGGCGGTTCACAGGCGCACGATGCTGTACTATCTAGGCACCAGATGCCACGAATGCCCTGTAAGGTGACGGTAAGCCACTGCCGTTATGGTGCTTTCAAAACAATTACACTAACTGGAGACAAGCAAATGGCCGGGACCGATACTCAGCAGCAAAATCACGGTTTGCAGGAAAACCGCGTGTTCGCACCACCCTCCGCATTCGTCGCCAATGCCGCCATTTCCGGCATGGATGCCTATAACGCGCTGTGCGCCGAAGCGGCCAGCGACTACGAAGGATTCTGGGCGCGCCTGGCGCGCGAGCACCTCGACTGGCACAAGCCTTTTACGTCGACGCTCGACGAAAGCGATGCGCCGTTCTATAAATGGTTCGGCGACGGCGAACTGAATGTCTCGTACAACTGCCTCGACCGCAATCTCCAGAACGGCAACGCCAACAAGACCGCCATCATCTTCGAAGCCGACGACGGCAGCGTGACCCAGGCCACTTATCAGGATCTGTACGAGCGCGTGTGCAAGTTTGCCAACGGCCTCAAGTCGCGCGGCATCAAGAAGGGCGACCGCGTCATCATTTACATGTCGATGTCGATCGAAGGCGTGGCCGCCATGCAGGCGTGCGCGCGCATCGGCGCCACCCACTCGGTGGTGTTCGGCGGCTTCTCGGCCAAATCGCTGCAGGAACGCATCATCGACGCCGGCGCCGTGGCCGTGATCACGGCCGACGAACAACTGCGCGGCGGCAAGCAGCTGCCCCTGAAAAGCATCGTCGACGAAGCGCTGGCGCTGGGCGGCTGCGACACCATCAAGGACGTCATCGTCTACAAGCGGACCGGCGGCAACATTGCCTTTACCGAAGGGCGCGACAGCTGGCTGCACGACCTGGTGGCCAATCAGGCTGCCGAGTGCGAGCCGGAATGGGTCGGCGCCGAGCATCCCCTGTTCATCCTGTACACGTCCGGCTCGACCGGCACGCCCAAGGGCGTGCAGCATTCCAGCGGCGGCTACCTGCTGTGGGCCGCGCTGACGATGAAGTGGAGCTTCGACATTAAGCCGCAAGACGTGTTCTGGTGCACCGCCGACATCGGCTGGGTGACCGGCCACAGCTACATCGCCTACGGGCCGCTGGCCGTGGGCGCCACCCAGATCGTGTTCGAAGGCATTCCCACCTATCCAAACGCAGGGCGGTTCTGGGACACCATCAGCAAGCACAAGGTCAGTATTTTCTACACGGCGCCCACGGCGATCCGCTCGCTGATCAAGGCGGCCGACGTGAACCCGGACGTGCATCCGAAAAATTACGACCTGACCAGCCTGCGCCTGCTCGGTTCCGTGGGCGAGCCCATCAATCCGGAAGCGTGGATGTGGTACTACAAGAACATCGGTGGCGAGCGCTGCCCTATCGTCGACACCTTCTGGCAGACGGAAACGGGCGGACACATGATCACGCCGCTGCCGGGCGCGACGCCCATGGTGCCGGGTTCGTGCACCTTGCCGCTGCCTGGCATCATGACGGCGATCGTGGATGAAGCCGGCGCCGATGTGCCGAACGGGCAGGGCGGCATCCTGGTCGTCAAGCGGCCGTGGCCTTCCATGATCCGCACCATCTGGGGCAACCCGGAGCGCTTCAAATCCAGCTACTTCCCGGAAGAACTGGGCGGGCGCATGTACCTGGCCGGCGACGGCGCGATCCGCAACAAGGACACCGGCTACTTCACCATCACCGGGCGCATCGACGACGTGCTCAACGTGTCAGGCCACCGCATGGGCACCATGGAGATCGAGTCGGCCCTGGTGGCCAATCCGATCGTGGCCGAAGCGGCCGTGGTGGGTAAGCCGGACGACACCACAGGCGAGTCGATCTGCGCCTTCGTGGTGCTCAAGCAGGCGCGCCCGACCGGCGAGGAAGCCAGGAAGCTGGCGCTGGAATTGCGCAACTGGGTGGCCAAGGAGATCGGTCCGATCGCTAAGCCGAAGGAAATCCGCTTCGGTGACAACCTGCCCAAGACACGCTCGGGCAAGATCATGCGCCGTCTGCTGCGCGTGCTGGCCAAGGGCGAGACCATCACGCAGGATGTGTCGACCCTGGAAAATCCGGCAATTCTTGAGCAGTTGAAAGAAGCTTCCTGACGCCGAGTCTTGCTGATGCCGACGCTTCCCGAAGCGCCGCTTGTCAGTATTGATAAAGGCCGCCCTGACCGGGCGGCTTTTGCGTTCCAGACAGGTTTTCCCAAGTAATCCCCGGAAGACTCACGTTGAAGCGCTCGAGGTGTTGAAAATTGCAGTGCTTTCAATGCATCTCGCTACGACTTGTGTCTAATGGTTGTACTTACGGTGTAATTTTCAAGTAATAAATCTGATATAGAATCTGGAACAGATCTGTTTCCATCCCCCGCCGTCACGACGGCATTTTGAGCAACTGAAAGTAGGACACGTGCATTCTCTGGTTGCTGTTCCCGGCGCATTGACCATCGGGAAACTATGGGGAGAATTCGCCAGCCCCGAGACCGAAGCGAAATTTCTGCGCCATTGTCTGGCTGACACGCGCGCGCTGCTGCGCTTTACCTTGCTGTTCTGTGCGGTGTTTTTCGTGGGTTTTTCGCTTACCGACGTGGCGGCCCTCGGGTACGGCCACGACACGATGATCCTGTTGCTGGCGCGCCTGGGCGTCGGGGCCATCGCTATCTGCGGCGTCTGGCTGGTGGGCGATGGTGCGTCGGTACGCGTTACGCGATTAGTCGCTTGCGTTGCCGAAATTGTCGCCATCGCCGTGTTCATGTGCATCACGCTCTACCGGCCGGCAGAGTTGCATTGGCACGCGATGTCGCTGGCGATCATGCTCATCGTGATCTATCTCTACATTCCCAATCGCTTGGCCTATGCGATGCTGGTCGCCACGCTGGCCACCGGTACCTTCGTGGTGATCGCGCAGCGCATGGAAAAGTTGTCGGGCGCCGACATGCTGACCATGACGATGCTGCTGTTGCTCACCAATACCTTTGGAGCGGTGGCGGCACGGCGGTTCCAGCGCGTGTCGCGCGAAGAATTCTGCGCGCAGATGACGCTGGCCAATATCGCCCTGCGCGACCATCTGACGGGGTGTTTCAACCGCCGCTACCTGCACGACAATCTGCTGCGCAATGACAAGGCGCGCGACGCCCACCTTGGACGCAGCCACACCGTCATCATCTGCGACCTCGATCATTTCAAGCAGATTAACGATACCTACGGGCACGCTGGCGGCGACCTGGTGCTGCACGCATTTTCTTGCCTGCTGCGCGATTCCACGCGCGACGGGATCGACAGCGTGGTGCGCTACGGCGGCGAAGAGTTCCTGCTGATCCTGCCCGATACCGATCTGGCCGGCGGCGCGTTGCTGGCCGAGCGCCTGCGCGCGGCGCTGGCGGCGCTGGTCATCAGCGACGCGTCGCTGCAGATACGCGCCACGGCCAGCTTCGGCGTCGCCTCGGTCACCTCGAACGGCGCCAACACGCCGGTAGCACTGAGCAAGATGATCCTGGCGGCCGACGAGGTGATGTACCAGGCCAAGAAGAACGGCCGCAACCGGGTGGAGTCGCTTGAGCTGGGCACGGCCGGCGTGCCCTTGGAGCCGGCGCCGCTTGCGACCTGAGACCGCCGCACGGTCGTCCGATCGTAGCCAGGTCATCGACAAGTCGCGCGTGCGCTTTTCCAGCCGTTCCGTTAGGATCGACAATCTATTCACTGGAAGGAGACACGCATGCGACGCACTACGCTGGGTATTTACATTGGTCTGACTTGCGCTTTGTCGGCGCCGCTGGCGCTGGCGCAGATTGCCGTGAGCGACGCGCAGGCCAAGGTGGGCGGCTGGCGCGCCGTCCCCGTCGCCGGAGGCATCGCGCAACCGTGGGCCATGGCGTGGCTGCCGGACGGGCGCATGCTCGTCACCAGCAAAGGCGGAACGCTGCATGTGCTTAACGGCAGCCGTTTCGATCCCGTGCCGATGGACGGCTTGCCAACGGTCTTCACCGAAGGGCAGGGCGGTCTGCTCGACATCGCCGTTCACCCCACCGACAAGGTCAATCCGCGCATCTACCTGACCATGGCAACGGGCACATCCGACGCCAACCGGACCACGCTGGTGCAGGGTCGCTTCGACGGCAAGCGCGTGCAGGGCATCAAGACACTGTTCAAGGTGACGCCGGACAAGAGCGGCGGCCAGCACTTCGGCTCGCGCCTGATCTGGCAAGCGGACGGCACCTTGCTAATGAGCATAGGCGACGGCGGCAACCCGCCGCAGAAAGTGGGCGGCATGCTGGCGCGCGATCAGGCGCAGAATCTGGGCAGCCACAACGGCTCGATCCTGCGCCTGACCGACGAAGGCAAGCCGGCGCCGGCCAATCCGCTGGCGGCGCGCCCGAATGCACTACCGGAAATCTGGAGCTATGGCCACCGCAATATTCAGGGCATGACGCGCGACGCCGCCGGGCGCGTGTGGGCCACCGAGCACGGCCCGCGCGGCGGCGACGAACTGAACCTGATCGAAGGCGGGCAAAACTATGGCTGGCCGCTGCAAAGTTATGGCGCCGATTACCGCACGCGCGAGCCGGTCGGCAAACCCGTGGTGGCGGGCATGACCGGTCCCAAGATTGCGTGGGTGCCGTCGCCGGGCCCGTCCGGGCTGGCGTACTACACCGGCTCCCAGTTTCCGCAATGGCGCGGCAGCCTGTTCAGCGGCGGCCTGGCCAGCACGGATGTGCGTCGCATCGTGCTCGACAAGGATGGCAAGGTGACCGGCCAGGAACGGCTCGACATCGGCAAGCGCGTGCGCGACGTGCGCCAGGGACCCGATGGCCATTTGTATGTGCTCACCGACGAGGCCAACGGCCAGCTGCTCAGGATCGTGCCCCAGTAACCGGCTCGCTGTCGTGTCTGCGGCGCACTTGGCCTAAATTGATGTGCATCAAGGGCAGCGCTGGCAGCGCCTTGTGATAATGAATCATCCACTCGCTCACGTCTGCCGACATGGGCGACCTATCACAAGGAAAACACAATGAGCCAGACAATGAAGGCGGCTGTGGTCGAGCAACTGGGCCAGCCGCTCGTGCTACGCGACGTACCCATCCCGGTGCCGGGTCCGGGCCAGATCCTGGTCAAGACCGAGGCTTGCGGCGTCTGCCACACCGACCTGCATGCGGCCGCCGGCGACTGGCCGGTCAAGCCGTCGCCGCCGTTTATTCCCGGCCACGAAGGCATCGGCCTGGTGGTGCAGGTGGGCGCGGGCGTGACCGAAGTGCAAGTAGGCGAGCGCGTCGGGGTGCCCTGGCTGTACTCGGCCTGCGGCCACTGCGAGCACTGCCTCGCAGCATGGGAGACCGTGTGCGCCGAGGCGCAGTTTGGCGGCTACACCAAAAACGGCGGCTTCGCGGAATACATTCTGGCCGACCCGCGCTACGTGGCGCACATTCCCGCCGGACTATCGGCGGTGCAGGCCGCACCCATCATCTGCGCCGGCGTAACCAGCTACAAAGGCATCAAGGAAACCGGCGCGCGGCCCGGGCAGTGGCTGGCCGTCTCCGGCATCGGCGGGCTGGGCCATCTGGCCATCGCTTACGCGCGTGCCATGGGATTGCGCGTGGCGGCCGTCGACATCGACGACGGCAAGCTGGAGCATGCGCGCGTGCTGGGCGCCGAAGTGCTGATCAACGCGCGCGAAGGCGACCCGGTGGCGGCGCTGCGCGAAGCGACCGGCGGCGGCGCGCACGGCGTGCTGATCACTGCACCGTCGCTGGACGCCTTTCATCAGGGCGTGGCGATGACGCGCAAGCGCGGCACGTGCGTGCTGGTGGGCTTGCCGCCGGGCGACTTCCCGACACCGCTGTTCGACGTCGTGGCCAACTGCATTACCATCCGCGGCTCGTTCGTCGGCACCCGCCAGGACATGGCCGAGGCGCTGGCGTTTGCTGCGGAAGGCAAGGTCAAGGCCGATGTGGAATTGCAACCCTTGTCGGCCATTAACGAAGTGTTCCGGCGGCTCAAGCATGGCGAGGTGGCGTCGCGCGTGGTGCTCGATTTTAGTGGCAGCTGACAGGCCGGATCGATTGCGGATGCGCGCCTGTCAAGATTGCTGAACCAGTAAGCAATCCCGTACACTGGCTGCTTTCGAATCGGCTTCAACGTCATCATGTCCATTGCCCCGAAGACTATCATTGTTACCGGCGCGGTTTCGCGCACCCGCCGTCATCTCGTCCTGGCCCTTGGCGCATTGCCGTTTGCCATTAACGCCAAACCTGCGCCCAGCAGCGCGAACTTTGCGGCTTTGGAAAAGGATCTGCGCGGCGAGCTAGGCGTTGCCGCGATCGACACGGCCAGCGGACGTACGGTCGGCTACCGTCAGGATCAACGCTTTCCGATGTGCAGCACGTTCAAGACGGTGCTGGCCGCAGCCATCCTGGCGCGAGCGGACAAGATGCCAGGACTACTCGACAAACGCCTGCCCTTGCCGAAGCACCTGTTTGTCGAGTGGTCGCCGGTGACCGAGCAGCACGTCGATGGCGATATGAGCGTGGCGGAGCTGTGCGCCGCAACCTTAAAAACCAGCGACAACACAGCAGGCAACGCCCTGTTGCGCGAGCTGGGAGGGCCGGCCGCACTGACCCGCTATGCCCGCACGCTGGGCGACAAGCACTTCCGGCTGGACCGTTGGGAAACCGAGCTGAACTCAGCAATTCCCGGTGATGAGCGCGATACCAGCACTCCGCTGGCAATGGCGCGCACGGTGCGGAAGCTCTTGGTAGCGGATAGCTTGCCAGCAGCGGGTAGGCAGCAGCTGGTCGACTGGATGCTGGCCAATACCACAGGAGCCGAACGGATACGCGCAGCCGTCCCAGCCAGTTGGAATGTTGCCGACAAGACGGGCACGGGCAGCTATGGCTGCGCCAACGATATCGCGGTGATCTACCCGCCGGACGAGGCGCCGATCGTGTTGTCGATTTACACCCGGCACCCGACCAAGGATGCGAAGGCGCGCAACGACATCATTGTTCAGGCGTCGACATTGGCGCTGAAGGCACTCGGTCATACTGTGTAGTGTTCAATCTTTTTGAAAGTGATCGATGAAGATTCACCGCGTACGCTGCTTTGGCGAAACGCCTGCGCACGGCAACCTGGCATTGGTGGTCGAAGGAGGGCCGGCAGAGGTTGGCGAGCGCCAGGCATTCGCACGGGAGCAGCGCGCACCGGCGTGTGTTTTCATCGACGGGGCCGGGCCGTGGGAAGTGGATTTTTATTACGCGCACGCGCGCAGTCCGTTGTGCCTGCACGCCACGCTGGCGGCGGCCCATGTGCTCTGCCAGCGTCAAGGCGGTCCTGTCACGGTCAAGACGGCCATGCGTGGGCAGCTGATGGAATTGATTCCTGAGCCTGAGGGCACGTTCGTCCGGGTCAGACGACAAGCCGTGGCGCCGCTCGGTATCGAGCCGGGCTTGCCTGCGCACCTGCTGGGCCAGCCGGATCTGCAGCTGGCGTCGGCGCCGTTGCTGTCGTCGGTTGGCAGTGCCAAGCTGCTGGTGGAAGTGTCTGACCGAGCAGCGCTGCATGCGCTGGCGCCGCCGCTGGAGCGCATTGCCGAGTGGAGCCGTGAGCACGGTGTGAATGGCTGCTACGTGTACTGCCGGGTCGGTGAGCAGGAGTTTGAAGGCCGCAATTTCAATCACCTCGATCCGGCATTGGAAGATGCTGCCACTGGGGTTGCTGCTGGCGCCTTGTGCGCATGGCTTGAGCGTGACCTGGTGATGCACCAAGGCGCCAATCTGGGCAATTTTTGCCGGATTGTTGCACGTAGCGAAGGACAGAGCGTGCTCATTGGCGGCGCTACGGTGCGGGACGAGTAGGGAGGGGCGCTGCCAGTGTTGGCTGGCGTAGCCTGTCGTTTCCGGGGAATCGCAGGGTGGCGGATGGGGTTCGCTGGGTGGCTTGATGGGTGTTAAGGAAATGTATTGGTACTCGTCGGAATGTTTGCTATAATTTGCGGCTTCGTGAAAGCGAAGAAGCAGGAGAGGTGGATGAGTGGTTGAAGTCGCACGCCTGGAAAGCGTGTATAGGTTCATAGCCTATCGGGGGTTCGAATCCCCCTCTCTCCGCCAGGACACAAAAGCAAAAGGCCACCTTCGGGTGGCCTTTTTGTTTTTGTGT